>CANRAF010000001.1 GCA_947628535.1 uncultured Bacilli bacterium
CCCCCATTGACGAATATTCCTAACTGCTGTCTCCCGTAGGAGTTTGGGCCGTGTCTCAGTCCCAATGTGGCCGATCACCCTCTCAGGTCGGCTACGCATCGTTGCCTTGGTAGGCAGTTACCCCACCAACTAGCTAATACGCCGCAGGCTCATCTTTAAGTGAAGCTTTAAAGGCTCCTTTTAATATTAAATAACGTATCATTTAATATATCATCCGGTATTAGCAGTCGTTTCCAACTGTTATCCCAGTCTCAAAGGCAGATTCCTACGTGTTACTCACCCTTTCGCCACTAGGCGGAAATTCCAAATCAAATTAAATCCAACTCTTGTGCAAGCACTCAAGCTTTCAATAAAAATCAATGGGCCACCTCGTTCGACTTGCATGTCTTAGGCATGCCGCCAGCGTTCATCCTGAGCCAGGATCAAACTCTCCAATAAAAAATTTATTTTTAGTTTGATTTTTAATATTTAATATTCCTAGCTATCTCAAATTGACGTTTTGCTCAGTTTTCAAAGATCAAATCTTCTTTTTTTATCCAGTCTTTTTTTCTGACTGCCTTCTCATTGTAACAGAAGATGTTTTTAATGTCAAGCATTTTTGTAAATTTTTTTGCGCTTTTTGTAGATTGACAATTGTTTTTGTTTTCTTCATATGAAAACGTTATATATAATAATATTAATTTTACACATTGTCAACATTTTTTTGAAATTTACCTTTTTTTGCTAATTTTATTAAAAAAAATAAAAAAATGATATATAAATATCATTATTTTACATTATATACTATGCAATTATTTAATTTGTATTACATTATATTTTTATTTTTTCTTTTTTTAGTTTTTTATACTCATTAAAATAGTAATCTATAGTTTTTTCAGTAAATGGGTACTCTTTATTTCTTACCATTTCAATAAGTTTACTAAGTTCATTTTTTAATATTGTGTCTAAATCATCTGAATAATTCATTTTCTTTTTATGATATTTATATTCACCTCTATCTAAAACTTTAAATGAACCATCAGGAAATACTCTTAAATCTAAATCATAATCTATATATTTGATTGTACCATCTTCAATTATTGATGGTGATGCTATATTGCAGTAATAAAATATTCCATTTGGTTTTATTTGCCCAATTATATTAAACCAGTTTTTTTTAGAAAAAAACATAATTGCAGGCTCTTTAGTTCTCCATGTTCTTCCATCTGATTCTATTACTAAAGTTTTATAATTCCCACAAACTATGTATTCATCATCTTCTGTTAAATATGTTGCTTCATCCCAGCTACGATGAATTTTGCTATCATGTTTATAACTATGAATATTCAAGTGACTCCCTATTTCATATTTTTTCATATTTTCACTCCCACTTGTATACATTATATATTTTTTTTGTCTAAATTACAATTTTTTTAAAAGAAAAAGTAATCTTATTTTGTTAAGATTACTTCTATTGCTTTTTGAAGCTGAGTATCATCCTCTATATTATTAGTATCATAATATTTTTCATTTTGTTTTACTTTTATAGTTGGAGTTACACCTTTACCTTCAATATTTTTTCCTTTTGATGTTTTCCATGTTTCAGTTGTATATTTTATTAATGATTCACTTGACACTGTTTTAGTTTTTTGAACTGTTCCTTTACCATATGTTGGCATTCCTACTAATTCAGAATCTAGTTGTTCATTTAAAGCAGCTGCTAAAACTTCTGATGCTGAAGCACTACTTTCATTTATTAAAACTACTATTTTATGATCTTTTTCTTTTCCCTTTAAAGCATATTTTATATCTTTTTTAGTTTTAGATTCAATTTGTAAAATAGGGGTTTTTCTATCTAATAATTTACTTGCTATATTTATCACTGTTTCAAGTTGTCCCCCTTCATTACCTCTTAAATCTATTATTAATTTATCAATGTTTTTATTTTCTAATTCTTTTAATGCTTTAGAAAATTGTTCATCTGCTGTACCAGAAAAGATAGAAAGACAAATATATCCTATATTTTGATTATCTCTTTTTATTATGTCAGAGGAAACAGATGGAATCTCTACTTTAGCAGTTGTTACTTTAGTAGTTACTTCTTTGCCATCTCTTTGAACTGTTATTGATATAGTTTTATTTTCTGCACCTTTTATTTTTTTAGCTATTTCATCAGCTTTTAGTTTACTAACATCTTCACCATTTATTTTTAAATATCTATCTCCTACTTTAAGTCCTGCTTTTTCGGCTGGAGATGATTTGTAAATATTAAGTATAGTTACTAAATCACCCTCTTCTTGATAAACTTCTGCTCCGATGCCATAAAAATATCCATTTAATTCATCTTGGAAATCTTTTAATTCATCGTCACTATAATATGATGAATGGGCATCTTCAAGTGTTCCTATCATTCCGTTTATCGCAGCTTCTTTTAAAGTCTTTTTGTCTACTTTATTTAAATATTCCTCAAGAAGAGTGTTATATACATTTTCTATTTCTGCCATTTCCTTTTTGTTATTTTGATTTAAATAAAGAGGCATATTATTATTTGAAAAAATTATTTCTCCAATTAAAATACCAATGATTAATGCCATAATAAATACTAGTATAAGTTCAGATGTATTAAATCTATTTTTACCAAAATTTATTTTTGAGAAAGTTTTTTTCATTGATTTAATTATTTTAGAGTTTTTTAATTTTGATTTATCTTTTTTATTATCTTTAGTTTTTGTTTTATTCTTTGGTTTATTCATTTTTTATTTTCACCTCTATATTATATATAATAACATATTTATAGAAATTTTTAAGAGAAATATTATTTTTTTAAAGAAAAAGAAACGATTATCGTTTCTTACTTTTCATTAATTGTAGATACAACATTAATTGATTTAGCGACTTCAAGGAGTTCTCCTTGATCCATTTGGTCTGATACAATATAGTATTCAATACCGTTACTAGTCCAAGTGTAGGATGTGTCTGTTAATGAACCAACTGTATCAATTAACATGAATGGTTCTCCATAGGTTGGTATTATTTCCAGTTCTGATGCTGGTTTTACAGTTTCTTGTACTAAGATAAAAGGATTATCTCCAGAGAATGTCATAATTACTCTTTCACCATCAGATGTTTGAATTACTTCTTTGTCTGATAAGGATGTATTAGTAGGTAAATAAAGTGGGAAGACATTTTCATCTACTTTTGAAGATTCATAAGTAGCAGTATTAGATGAATTTGTGTTTGTGTTTGTATTTTCATTAGTGTTTGTATTGGTATTAGTATTAACATTTTCATTATCAGCACTATTTTGGCTGTCTTCAGTAGTTGCTTCATTTTGAGTATTAGAATTTTCACCAGATGAAATACCATCTGTACTATCATCGTTTGCTCCAGTGCTTTCTGTATTTTCATCATTTTGTGTATTACTATTTTCATCTACATTTTCTTCATTATTATTTGCGTTATTATCTTCAGTTGTTTCAAAATCTTTTGTTATTGCTTCTAAACTAAATTGATCGTCATTGAAACTTGCTTTTTTATCAAGACTAGTTACATTAAATTCTATATATGTTACTCCTTCTTCATCTTGAACTTCTACTTTTTTAAGATTATAATCTTTATCTAAAACTATATTTTGTTTTACATATGTTGGATTATTTGGATAGTTTGTTTTAGTAGTAAATACATAATCGCCATCTTTTTGAGTAAATTTGTAAGCACTATCATCTTTTAAATCTTTGGCTACAGAGTTTAACAGATAACTTTGAGAATTGTTGTTTGGCCAATCACTTTGGAATTTAAAACTTTTGTTAAGAGATGGTGTTATAACATATACTTCATCTGAATTTTTTAAAATTATTTGTTCATAATCATTTGCTTTATTTGTTAATGATACTTTATATTTATCATCTTTTTGATAACTTACTTCAACATCATATTCATAAGTATCATCATTATTAGTTAGTTTTAAATTTCCTTCCATATAATATGCTTTTAAACCTTCAACTTCTTTAATGAAATTATCTTTAATTTCTTTGTCTCCTAGAGAACCACATCCTGTTAGACATAGAGTTGCAATTATCGCAACAGTTATAAATAATCTTTTCATTTTTCACCTCTTTTTGCTTTCAATTAATTATATTTTTGTTTCTTTTAGATATTCACATTTATTTATGAATATTTTTTTTAAAAGCATACATAATATTTAATAAAGGAGGAAAGGTATGGAAACATTACAAAAAGTTGCCTTAGTATTTACTATTATAGGTGCTATCGTATGGGGTCTAATTGGCTTATTTGATTTTAATTTAGTTGAATTCATTTTTGGTGATGGTAGCGCACTTGCTAGAATAGTTTATACAATTGTTGGTATATGTGGTTTAATTAACATTGGACTTTTAGTTCAAAAAATTGAATTTAAATAAAAAAATAAAAAAAGCACTTAATGATTAGTGCTTTTTTGTTTTAATATCCATCAATATCTACTAGTTTGTAACGTGTTATATCATTTGCTTCACCATCACATACTGCTTTAAACTTCCATGTCCCATTAGCCTCAAGATTGCTATTATTATCATAACAAGATCCTAAGTTGTTGCCATTTTTATCGTAAACATTAAATTCTATGTCAACATATGAATAATCTTTATCAGTATTATTTTTGACAGTTCCCTCTATATAATAAAAAGTTCCATATTCGTCTGCATACCCTTTATGTCCTTTTAAAAGTTCTAACTCTGTTTTCTTTGGCTCAGTTGTACCTGTTTGTTCTTGCTTATCCTCTTCTTCTCCAGGTAATGCAGAAACAATTACTACAATTAGTATTATTACAATGATAACTATTAACCAAGTGGGAAGACCTTGTTTCTTTTTACAATTGGGACACACTTTTGCTTTGTCATCTATTTCTGTTTGGCAATGTTTACATTTTTTCATAATATCACTCCTTTTTGTTTAATTATACCCCCCCCCGTATCGTTTTGTCAATAAAAAAACACTTCTTTTATTTTGAAGTGCTTTCCTTTATTTTATTATTATTGTTACAGTTGTTGTTTTTGGTGTATATGTTAATTTTAAATCTTCTCCTGTAACTTGAACTTTTACTTTATGCGTTCCTTTATCTAATCCTTGTAAATCTACAAATGCTTGAATATTTTCTGAAGAAGCATCTTTAATATTAGTAGCTGATCCTTTTACTATTACTGTTGCTACTGAATCAGAACGCGATGCAGCTTGAGCTGTTAAGCCATCTTTTAAGTTTTTAGTTGCTATATTTATATTTTTAACTGTTTTTTCTTTAACATCTGCTAAAGTAACTTCTGCAACTACAGATTTAGTAGATATTTCTCTTACTCCACTTGGAAGTGATAAGTTAACTGTATATTCTGTTTTCTTATCAAGACCATCTACATTTATATTTACTGGTATATATGAAATCTTTTCTAAGGCACTTTCATTACCATAAATAGTAGCATTTGTCTTACTTAATTTTATTTCATCTATAGCTTTTCCAAAGGCAACTTCACCTTCTGGAACAACTCTAAGTGGTACTTCTTTACTTGGGGATGCTATTTCTATTGAAGCATCAACTGTTCCAGGAACTATTTCTATGTCCAGTTTATTACCTTTTGAATCATAAGCCACAAGAGGTATTTCTTTAAGTGTTGTTGTTCCAACTGTAGGTTTAGTTATTTTTCTAATATCAACTAAAGCCTTAACTGTTGCTATTTGTTCTAGTTTGTATTCTGCACCTTTTACATATACTTCATCCCTACTGAAACTTATATCAGAAATAGTATATTTAGAATCTAAACTATCTTCATATAGAATTTCTTTAGTTATTTTCTTAGATTCAGACATTTTTTCATAAACAACAACTGTTGCTACTGATGGATCTAGTTTATAATCTATTGATGAAACTGATCCACTATATTTTAAATCTACTTTATGGGTTCCAGGTTTTAAATCACGAAGATCAATAACTACTTCGTCATTTTGAAATTGTTTAGCTAGATATAAATCCGCTCTTCTACCAATCAAAGTAATATCAACTGTTTCTGGAAGTCCTTCAATAACATATGCTTCTTCATTATAAAGAGCTGTTACTTGTTTATTATAAATAATATCTGCAGAATTATTTGTTAATACTTCTGTTATTTTATCAACTCCAAAGAAAGCTATAAGAGCTATTAATAGTGATAGACTTATTAATACTAATTTGTTATTTAAAAGTCTATCAAGGGGTTTACTAGTACCTTTAAATGGTTTCATTGCTAGTAACATAAGTTTAGCAAGTGGAGTTATAATAATTTTATCTATAACTATATATATTTGACTAATTAAATAATAGATGCCACGAGCTAGTTTTTTTAATAATTTAAATTTTTTCTTTTTCTTTGAGGATTTTTTCTTTGCCATTATACATCTTCCTCCTCTTCAAATTCATCTTCGAATTCATCTTGTTTTGGTTTTAATTCATCAATTAGTAAAATTCTAGCATCATCTATTGTTAGATTATAGAAAAGTTCTCCTTTAATTGCAATTGATACTCTTCCTGTTTCTTCGGAAACTACTATTGCTAGAGCATCTGTCTCTTCGGTTATCCCAAGAGCTGCACGATGTCTAGTACCTAACCTTTTATTTATTTTTAAACTGTTGCTTGTAGGAAATACTGCTCCCGCACAACTTATTTTGTCTCCTTGTATTATTACTCCTCCATCATGTAGTGGATTATTTGGGAAGAATATTGAAACTAGAAGTTCACTTGACATTTCAGCATATAAATTTGTTGCTTTATTAATATAATCAATTAAACTTACATCTCTTTCAATAACAATTAAAGCTCCTATTTTGGCCTTTCTCATATTATCAACTGCAGTTATAATTTCATATACTAACCTTTCTCTTTCATCAACTGTTAAAATTTTATGCCTTCCTAAAAGTTGTGTTTTTCCTATTTGCTCTAAAATACTTCTTATTTCCGGTTGGAATATAATAATCAAAGCAAGTGGTCCCCATTGAATTACATATTCAAGTATAAGTCCAACTGTAACTAATCCTATTGCATCTGCAATTATTTTTATTATCCAAATAATTAATATTCCTTTGAATAATAAGGAAAGTTTAACATTACTTTTAACATTCTTTAAAATTTGATAAACTATTACCCATACGATTGTTACATCTATGATTTTTCTAATTATATCTATAATTAAGTCCCAATTCATAATTACCTCCAAACGCTTTTTAATTATAACATCTATTTTTATAGAAGTAAAATTTTCTTTTTAATGTGTACGCTTCTACTTTTACAAGTATACTATAAAAGTAAAAAAATTGTAAGATGTATTCTACAATTTTTTATTTATTTTCGTTATTTATAAATTGGAAATTTTTTTGTTAATTTTAAAACTTCTTTTTTATTTTTTTCTAATATTTCTTTATTATCAACATTTTTAAGAGTTTCAGTTATAATATCTGCAATTAACTTAAATTCTTTTTCTTTTAAACCTCTTGTAGTCATTGCAGGTGTACCTATTCTAATGCCACTTGTAGTAAACATAGATTCTTGTTCGTTTGGAACCGAGTTTTTATTACATGTTATATGGATTTGATCAAGAATTTTCTCTGCATCTTTTCCTGTTATTCCAAATGAATTTTTAACATCTATTAACATAAGGTGGTTTTCTGTTGTTCCTGAAACTACTTTGACACCATTTTCTTTAAAGCGTTCAGCCATTGCTTTAGCATTTTTTATAACTTGTTTTTGATATTCTTTAAATTCTGGCTTTAACGCTTCATAAAAGCATTGTGCCTTGGCTGCTATTACATGCATTAAAGGGCCTCCTTGAATTCCAGGGAAAATTGTTTTATCTATTTTTTTGGCAATGTCTTCATTGTTGGTCAAAATTATTCCTCCACGTGGGCCTCTTAATGTTTTATGAGTAGTTGAAGTTACTACATCGGCATAAGGACATGGGTTTTGATGAAGACCTGCTACTACTAAACCTGCAATATGAGCCATATCTACCATTAAATATGCTCCAACTTTGTCGGCTATTTCTTTAAAACGTTTAAAATCTATTTCTAAAGCATAAGCAGATGCTCCAGCAATTATCATTTTAGGTTTTTCTTTTAAAGCTAATCTTTCAATTTCATCATAATCTAGCCTTTCTGTTCCTTTATCTAAATCATATGATATTATTTCATAATCGCGACCACTAAAGTTTATTGGATGTCCATGGGTTAAATGGCCTCCATTTGTCAAAGCAAGTCCCATAACTTTGTCTCCATGATTTAAAAGTGCACGATAAACTGCTAAATTAGCACTACTACCTGAATGAGGTTGGACATTTGCATATTTTACTCCAAACAACTGCTTTAAATATTTAATAGCCTGATTTTCAAATATATCAATATATTCACAACCACCATAATATCTCTTTTCAGGATAACCTTCAGCGTATTTGTTAGTAAGTATACTTCCTTGAAGTTTTAGTATATCTTTTGATACATAGTTTTCTGATGCAATTAATTCAATATTATCCTCTTGTCTTCTTGTTTCTTTTTCTAAAGCATCTTCTAAAATCTTATCCATATTATCACCTATAAACATTATACTCCTTTTAGATAAAGTTAGTAAATAAAAAACTTTGAAATAAAACTTTTTAGTTAATGTTTTAGATAATTAACTTATATTAATGATTATTAATATGATGTTTTACCTTTTTTATTTTAGTAAGACTAAAAAAAGAATAAACTATTCATTTATTCTTAATAACATTACATCTAATTCTTCATATAAGTTTTCTTTTTTCTTTTTAGTTACTTTATCTTTTTTTATTAATTCATTTTTTAGAAGATATTTATATAATTTTCTATTTAATTCATCAATGTTATCAAATATGCTTAAAATATTATCATGTATTATTTCATTTGATGCTTCGAGTAATTTATTAGTACAACTTTTTAACAAATTTTGTTCATAAAGGTAAAGAGTAGATATTATTTCTTTTTCTTCCATTAGATTATCCTTTCTTTCTCATCAAGTAATTTCATAATTGTTAATAAGTTTTGTTCATGTGTATCACGCATTTGTTTTAATATTAATTTTATTTCTTTATTTTGAGTTTTTTTATCACATTCTTTAGTTTGTTTAATTATTAAATAGTTTTCACTAAATAGTTCCTTTAAATTGATTAAATCATTTGGTGACATATTGTTATTTTCCATATTTTGCCTCCATTTATATAATGAAACTATTTTTATTTTTTTATACAAAACTTACTTATTTTCTTTTTCTTACTGAACCTTTATAAATATATTTTTCTTGCCATTTATTTTCATTTTTGTCTATTAATCTTATTGCACAGTTATCTAAATTTTTCTCCTTATCATACCATTCAGGGCTATAATGAAACCAGTCCATTATAAAACATTTAATTGTAGTACCATGACTTACAATAAAAAATGTGTCTTTACCCTCATAGATATCTCTATATAATGTATCTATAAATTGTTTCATTCTTAAGGCAACATCGTAGGGACTATCTCCATCAGGAAGTTTAGCATAAAATCTTCCTTGTTCTTTATATAATTTGTCATAATATTCAAAATTCTGCGGATATTTTCTTTTACATTCCTCAAGAGGGGTGTCACTAAAAAGGCCATATCTTTGTTCTATTAAAGTTATATCTTCTTTTTGATCTTCAATATTTAAATAACTATTTATTATGTTTTTTGTCTGTCTAGCTCTTGTATAGGGGCTATTAAAAATAGTTGAATTATCTAAATTTATTTGATTTTCTTCTATATATTTTTTCAAAAACATTCCTGCCTTTTCTGCATCATCTTCTCCCTTTTTTGTTAAATATACTTTGTGATCAGGTAATTTTAATTTATAATTTTCTTTAGTGTTTTGCATAGACTCTCCATGTCTTATTAAAAATATTTTCATAATAACCCTCCTCATATTTATTTTATCATAATATTATAAAAAGAAAAACCCTTAATGGGTTAATCATTATCTATTCTTTCAACATCATAGTCAATTATTCTTCCTGTTTTAGCATTTATTTCATAATCATATTCTTTGCCATTTGCTGTAAATTCTACAGAGTATTCGTTGTCTTCACGATCAAGTTCTACATGAACGTTTCTAGGACTTCCAACACCTGCATGACTTAAAGCTATTTCTTTTGCTCTGCTTGATGAAATATAACTAGAAGTACTATTAGTGCTTGTATTTTTATTACTATTTACTTTATTATTATAATTATCATCATCGTAATCGTCATCATCATAATCATAGTCATCATTATCATCATAATCGTCAATATCATTACTATAATTATCAGACTTTTCTTTATGAGAGTGAATAATTGCTCCTGTTTTGGCATTTATTTCATAATCATATTCATATTTACTAGTATCAAACTCTACTTCATAAACTATTTTTCCATCATCAGCATCGAAATCTACTTCTAAATTTCTAGGATTTGATACTTTAGCATGATTTAAAGCTATTTCTTTTGCTTTTGTTTTACCTATATATGATTTAGTACTTGCAGTACCTTCTTTTTGAATATCTTTAAGATTTGTTTTATTGCTTTCACTTAAAACATTTAATTCATTTATTGATAAATCTACTAAATCTGTTTCTTTTAAAAGACTATTGCTATCTAAAACATCAAGAATTAATTTTGCCTTTCCTAAAGAAATTCCATATTTATTAGCAAGGTCTTCAGCTTTTTTATCTTTATCTAGTGTTTGACTTAGAACTGATCCATTTATCTTGTCATTTCCTAAAATACTACTTATTTTTTCTGATAATTTTTGTCTTAATTGTTCTCCTTTTTCATGATCTTTGTTTTCTACAGAAATTAAAATTGAATTTGATAAATCATCTATGTAACCTTTAGTTACTAATGATCCTATTATGGCATTTAATGCTACATCAATATCAACATTTTCTAAATCCATATCTTCTAAAACTTCTTTGGCATCGTTATTTTTAGCAACAGCATCAAGTACTTTTTCATCTTTACTTACTTTAAGTTCAATACTTGGGTTTACATCTAATTGAACTATTGAATCTACTTGATAGAATTTGCTATAACTAAAATAGGTTACTCCTGTTAATAAGAGAATAAGTGCTAGAGCAAAAGATAGTTTTGGTATAAACTTGTTTTTTGCTTTTTTAATTGTTCCTTCTTTTTCAATTTTTTTCATTTTTTCTTTTCCTTCTTTCTTTTTACAATTTAAGAGAATATTATCAAAATTGTCTGGTATAGAATTATTAAATGATTTATTTATTTTATCTTTTATATCTTTGGTATTCATGGCTTCACCTCCACTCCTCCTTTAGTTTTTTTATTGCTCTATGGTATTTTGAGAGAACTGTCGACAATTTCATTTCTAAAATATTTGCTATTTCAATGTGTTTTAGCTTACCAATTAAGTGCATAATTATTATTTGTCTTTCCTCATCTGATAAACTTTCAAGCAAAATTTTGATAGTTGCTTTATCTTCTACACTTATATCTGGATTTATAAGAGTATTTTCATCTATTTCTGATATAGTTATTTTCTTTTGCTTTCTTATTTTTGTTAATGCTAAGCTTTTAGTAATTGTAAAAATCCAGTTCATTGGTTTTCCTTGGTATTTATAACTATCTATATTTTCATATATTTTTATAAATACTTCTTGCATATTATCAAGTGATTGTTCGTGATTTTTTAAAATTGACAGGCTATATCCATAGATCGATGATTTTGTAAGAGTGTATAATTCATGAAATGCTTCTTCATCATTTTGTGATATTTTTAAAAAGAGATTTTCAATTAATTTTGAATTTAACTTTTCTATACCATTTTTCATGTCATTATCTCCTCTCATTATAATAACGTTTGAAATTGATATTTTATTGCAATTTATTTTAAAATTTTTTAATTTCTAAAATAATTATATATAGTTTTGGAAAAATAGACAATATTTAAGCATTAAAAAGTAACATCATTTTGACGTTACTATTTTTACTTATTTCTTGCTAATATTTTTGGGGATTCATATCCTTCCTTTTGTAAATAGTCTATTATATCTAAAAAATAATAGTCATCTTTAACCCCCTGTAAAGTAAATAAAACATTTTCTAGTTCTTTTTTTATACTTTTATCAAATTCTAGATTTTCAATGCTAGAAATTTCTCCAAAAAGTTGATTATTAAATGTACCATTTTGTAAATACCATATAAATATTTTTAGCATATCTATTTTATCTTTGTTTTTAGCTTTTTTTATTATTTCTTCAGAATTTAAATTTGAATTTAACAAAAATAATGGTTCTTTAGGAACATAAAAATCTATTATCATTGATTCAAAGTCAATAAATTTTATATCTAAATTTTCATTTATCATTATATTTCTACCATGAATATCACAGTGACATATTCCGCTTCTATGTAACTCTTTTAATTTTTCCATCGAATCTTTAAATATTTCAAGTAAAGACTTAGTGTCTAGTTTATCAGTTGTCTTCCCATTTTCTAATGTTTCATAATTTTTTAAAAATGGTAAATAGATGACACTTTTATACCCAGGTAATTTTTTTTGATTTTCTTCATTAAGTTTAGAGGCTTTAGATGGTGCATTTACAAATGGCAAATTTTTTTCTTTTAATTTGTTCCATATATTTGCCTCTATAGCAGAGTACTTTTTTAATAAATCATCACTATAAACGAATACATTATAATATGTTCTTTCTGAAGTTTTTAAATTTTCCATAGTAACCTCCCTTTTTAATGTTTGTTATTATAACATAAAACAATGCTTTTGTACAGTAATCATTAGTATTTACCTATTAATTTTTATATATAAAACAAAAGAAAAACCCTTATAAAATAAGGATTTAATTATTATATTGGTGGAGAATAAGGGATTCGAACCCTTGGCCTCCTGCGTGCAAGGCAGGCGCTCTAGCCAGCTGAGCTAATTCCCCAGATAAGCGATCCTTAAAAAGGACACTTATAATTATACTTAATATTGCTAATTTGTCAATAGTTAAATACTATCAACATTGATTTTTACTTGTTTATTATCTTTTAAGTAACTACTAGCTTGAACTATTGTTCTTATTGAATTTATTACTTTTCCACTTTTTCCTATTACTCTTGGCATATCATTTTCTGATATTAATACTTCTAATAATATTTCTTTTTCATCTTCAGATGGAAATTGTTTTACTGCTACTAAATCTTTGTCAACAACAAGTGATAATATTATTTCTTCAGTTAATTTTAATAAATCCATTATTTGCTTTGTCTTTCTTCGTGGAATTTTTTCATAATACCAGCATTACTTAATAAATCTTTTGCTGTATCAGTTAAAACTGCACCATTTCTTAACCATTTTAAAGCAACCTCTTCATTTATTTTAACTTCAGCAGGATCTGTTAATGGATTATAAAATCCTATTAATTCAAGATATTTTCCATCTCTTGGACTTCTTGAATCAGTTGCTACGATACGATAACTTGGTCTTTTTTTAGAACCCATTCTTGTTAATCTAATTTTTACTGCCATAATTTCTCTCTCCTTTCAATCTGATAGTATTATATATTATAACTTTATGTTTGTCAACCAAAAAAGTTGACAAGTTATTTTTTTTAATTAAAAACCTATAAATATAGATTACATTTATAGGTTATTTATTTTCGTTAATAAAATTTTCATTTACATTTTGATCTATTTCTTCCATTATTTTATTTTCATTATCTTCATCTATTATTTCTTCCCATTCATCTTCGTCTTCATCTACTGCTATTCTAACTTTAGCATCTCCTACAATTTCAATTCCTAATTCTTTTTCGATATCATATTCAATTAGACCATTATTTATATCTACTTTTGTACAAGTTGGTCCACTTAAACTTCTTACAATAACTTCACTATCAGAACTTATATTGCTTTCTCTTCTTCTTGTAACATTTAATAGTTCTTCATAAGAAATTGTTTGTTTTGATACTAATGTTTTTGTATCATTATCATATGAATACCAAATATTAACATCACATGTTCCTTTTACTTTAATTTTATCATTTTCTTTAAAACCTTCAAATTTATGGTTAATTACCCAACATCCTAATATTGTAGTTGGCGCTTCTTCAGGAGTTAAAGAATAATGATTAGTAAATTTCTTTTTTCCTTTTCCAAGCACTGTTTTAGTAACGATTTCTCTATAGTTTGCCACTACATCACCCCTCAATTTAATTTATGCCTTTATTGGGATTTTGTTGACTTTTTTTAGAAAAAATAACTATTTTTATTACTTTCTTATTCTAGTATTATTATTTTTTAAAGTTTTTGTTTTAGAATCTTTAATAATTGTTTGTAATTCATCTGCCCCTATTCCAATATATTTTACTGGTATATCAGTATAATTTTCAATAAATTCTAAATACCCTTTAGCGTTATTTGGAAGATTTTCATAAGTTTGTACTCCTTCAGTGTTCCAGTTACCTTTAAAAGTTTTGTAAACAGGAGTGCAGTTTTCTCTATCGATTGGTACATAATCTATTATTTTTCCTTTATAATCATAACCTACGCATACTTTTATTTCATCAAGTTTACCTATTGTATCAACGTGATTTATGCAAAGGCTTGTAAGACCATTTATATATTTAGCATTTTTTATCATTACTAAATCAAGCCATCCACATCTTCTTGGTCTACCTGTAGTTGTTCCATATTCATGACCTAACTCTCTTATTTTATCTCCAGTTCCATCTTCTAATTCTGTTGGAAATGGTCCTTCACCTACTCTTGATGAATAAGCTTTCATAATTCCAACTACTTCATCAACTAAAGTAGGCCCTATTCCTGCTCCTGAACATGTACCACTGGCATTAGGGTTTGATGAGGTTACAAATGGATAATCTCCATGGTCAATATCTAAGTATAGTGCTTGAGCTCCTTCTATAATTATTGTTTTATTATTAATATAAGCATCCATTATTGTATTTTGTGAATCATCTATATAGTTGTTTAATTTATTACCATATTCTAAACATAAGTTATACTCATCTTCTAAAGATATTTGGGGAAGATCAAATGTTTCAAATAAGGCATTAGCTTTTTTTAACGATATAGAAAGTTTTTCTTTTAAATCTTTTGGATTTTTAATATCTATCATTCTAATATTAGTTCTATCAGCTTTTTCACTATAACATGGGCCTATTCCTCTACCTGTTGTTCCTATTTTATTTTTCTTTAATTGCTCTCCTAAATTATCTAGAGCTATGTGGTGAGGTAAAATAACATGAGCTCTATCACTTATTAGTAGCCTATTTTCATCTATATCTATATTTTCTTTTTTCATTTCTTCTATTTCAGATATTAAAACTTTTGGATCTATTACCACGCCAGGACCAATTATTGATAAAACATTATCTCTTATAATTGAACTTGGTAGTAAATGCATAGAAAATTTTTTGCCATTTGCTACAACAGTATGACCAGCATTATTACCCCCTGTTGCCCTTATTACTATTTCTGCATCTTTAGATTCAAAATGAGAAGCTCTTCCCTTTCCTTCATCTCCCCATTGTATTCCTACTATTACCTTTATCATAAAGTATCACCTCGACTTCTCTATTATAGATTTTTTTGTATTTTTGTCAATAAAAAGGAGAACTACTTTTCTATGTATTCTCCATTTAAACTCCATGTTTTAGCATCAGTTATTTTTACATTTACTATGCTACCTATTATTTTTTCTGGACCTTTTAAATTAACTAGTTTATTAGTATCTGTATACCCCATTAAAAATCCATCTTTATCACTTGCTTGTTCTACTAAAACCGGAACAATTTTTCCTTCTAATTTTTTATTATTTAAAAGAGCATATTTATTGACTAATTCATTAAGTTTATATAATCTTTGTTCTTTCTCTTCTATTGTTATGCTATCTTTCATCTTTTCTGCAGGTGTTCCTACTCTTTTAGAAAAAATAAAAGTATATGCAAGATCAAATTTACATTCTTCTACCAAATTTAATGTATCTTGAAACTCTTCATCAGTTTCATTAGGAAATCCTACAATTATATCAGTAGATATAGCCACATTAGGTATTTTCTTTTTAAGTTTATTAAATAAAGTTAAATATTCTTCTTTAGTATAACGTCTACCCATAAGTTTTAAAATTTTATCATTACCAGACTGTACTGGAAGATGAATACTTGGCATGATGTTTTTGTATTTAGCAATTACATCAATCATTTCATCTGTAAAATCCCATGGATGTGAGGTCATAAATCTTACTCTTTCTATTCCTGTTTTTGCAGTGTCCTCTAAAAGATTTGCCATATTATAGTTATCATTTAAATCTTTCCCATAGGCGTTAACATTTTGCCCTAATAAAGTTACTTCTTTATAACCGTCTTTTACTAAAGATTCTACTTCTTTTATAATGTCATTTTTATTTCTACTTCTTTGTTTTCCTCTTGTATAAGGTACAATACAATATGTACAAAACTTATCACAACCATACATAATATTAACGTATGCTTTATATTTATTTTGTCTATCAACAGGCATGTTCTCTATTATTTCTCCCTCAATACTTGGGGCATCTATTTTTAATATTTTTTCTTTAAACGAGTCATAAACAATATTACTAAGTTTATGAATATTATGAGTTCCTAAAACAAAATCCATCCATTTATATTTATTTTTAATATCTTCTGCTACCTTTTCTTCCTGAGCCATACAGCCTGTAAGTCCAACTACAATATTCTTTTTAGTTTGTTTTAAATGTTTTATTCTTCCTAACATACCAAATACTTTATTATGAGCGTTTTCTCTTATTGAACAAGTATTAAGTAGAATTAAATCAGCTTCTTCCATATCCTCTACTCTATTCATACCCATTTCTTTTAAAATGGCAATCATATTTTCACTATCATGTTCATTCATTTGACAGCCATATGTTTTTATATAAAAAGTTTTATTATTTAGTTTGTTTTTAACAGTTTTTTCATTATTATAATTTTTTGTAATTACTTCTTCTTTAGTTCTTTTACGAGCATCCTTTAGATTTGGCATGTTCATACTAATCACTCCTCTTGTAGATTATAAAATAAAAAGGTAAATTAATCAATAATCTACCTATTATATTTCATTTGCTTCTCCATAAATTAAATTATCTAATGTTTTTGTATCATTATTTTTAATCATTTGTTTTATTTCTTCAATATTATTAACGATTACTTCAATTATCTTGTTAAGTGCTGGAAGTAATTGTTTCTTTTTTAAATTATCTACTATTACTTCAAGGTTACTCATTTTTGAATAGAAACCGTAATCTTCATTTTTAATATATTTTTCATATAAATTTTGAAATGCAACTACATCTATATTATTAAATCTTTTATCTTCAAGGATTTTAACAGTTGTATATATGTAATTACTATTTAAAGATCTATCTAGAATTGTTTCACCATTTTTGTTTCTAATATTAGGAATGAAACTTTTATTTCTATATAGAATTTTAATTATTTCTATTACTTCAAGATAATTTTTAGTAGCTAAAATATGAGCAAATGTATTTCCATCTTTATTTTGATGATTTACATCCCAGTCTTTTCTTTTAATATATTTTAAAACTAAATCATAATGATTTTTTATTAAAAGGTAACTTAGTATGTCATCATCATTTTCATTTACTGTATTGATGTTAGTAGATTTCTTTTTTAATATTTGATCTACTACTTCTAAATGTCCTTCATCAATTAAATTAAAAATCTGGAGTGGTTCTTCCTCACATTTTTCTATTGCTTTTTTTTCATCATAAAACATCTTTTTTCACCTCTTTTTGTGAGACAATTAGATATTTTATCAAACTTTAAAATTTTTGTCAAATTTTCTTACGTTTTTTCCATAAGAAAAAACCTATTTTAATAATAGGTTTTAATTATTATAGGCTTTCTACTACACAAAAAGCTGCATAATATGGAACATATTTTATATTGTTCTTTACTTTAAAGTCTTCTCCTCCAAAGCGAATACCTAAATTAAGATTATATTTTTTCATTGACAAAGTCATGCTCTTTGATTTAGAATTTGCTTCTCCATGAATTATTTCAATAGGTATTATTTTCCCTGTTCTTGTTTTTATTACTATATCAATAAAGGCTTTTCCCCCAGAATGATAATGATAAATGTTAAAACCATTACTTGCAAGGGTTGATACAATATTATTTTCATATAAAAGTTCTAATAATTTAGAATTGGTTATTAATCTATTACCACTTACATTCATTTTTTTATATAAAATTCCAGAATCGTTATAGTATAGTTTAAAACTTTCATCATCTTTTGCTTTTGATAAAGGAGATGTTAATTCTGTAACTCTAGAACTTTTTATTATCATATTATTTTGTTCTAAAAATTCTATTGATTTTTCATATTCTTTACTTCTACCTCCTGTTTTTATATTACCATACTGAAATTTTTTATTGTCTTTTAGCAGTTGAATAGAAATATTGTTATATACTTCTTGTCCTCTTTTTATATCAATTAAATTATCAAGTTTTAATAAATTATATTTCATTAATTTGATATTTTCAATGTGAATATTCCCTAGCATATTATAATTTTGATTATTATGATATTCTACTATAGCATTAGGATATCCTCCTGTTAAAACAAAGTCGTTATAAAGCTCTATTGCTAAAGTATGAAATGGCATTGATTTATTATTCTTAAAAGAATCCATTATAAAATCTACAAGTTGTTCTTTGCCTATATATTTTAAATATTCTGGAAATGTTACTAAATCCATTTTTTTATAGTTTACTTGATCTGATTTATTGTTATTAACAATTTCCATACTACTTGTTATCATAATGATATGATAATCATCTCCTGTAAAAAGTTTTTTTACAGCAGTAATAGTTTTTTCGTTTACATTGTCAAAAATGATTAAGCTATCATCTTTTAAAATTGTTTCTAATGAAATAGCAGATAGTCCTCTTATTAATTTATCTTTTGTTGTGTTTTTTTCAATTACATAATCAAGTTCTAAATTTTCAAAACAATCAAAATAAATAGTATTTTTATATTCATTTTGTCCAAAATTAAGTACAGTATGAGTTTTTCCGCAACCACTTATTCCATATATAAGTAATGGTTTTCGATATGCATCCATTTTCCATTTTACTAAATCATTTATTATTTTTCGTTCCATAAAATGCCTCCTCTATACTATTTTTATAATTAAAGTATAGTATATTTATAATAAATAGTCAATAGAGTGAAAAGAAAAAGATACTATTTTTTTATAAGCATCTTTATTATTTCCTCACTCATTATACAAGTATCTTCTTTTTTTGATTATTGAAACTATTTTCTTGTTAAAACAAAAAAGCTATCAATTGATAGCTTTTTAATTAACCATTTATTTGATTTTTTACTTCTTCAGCAAAGTTTTCGTTTCTTTTTTCCATTCCTTCGCCTACTTCGTATCTAACCATTTTAACTATTTTTCCGCCATTATCTGAAACATATTTTCCAACTGATTCTTTATTTTCAGCTTTTATATATATTTGATTTTCCAAACAAACTTCTTCATAGAATTTTTTAGTTTTTCCTACTAGAATTTGTTCTACTCTATCTTCAGGTTTTCCTTCGTTAAGTAATTGTTCTTTCATAATTTTTTGTTCTTTTTCTAAAACATCATTTGGAACTGATTCACTATTTAAATAAAGTGGTCTCATTGCTGCTGCATGCATAGCAACATCTCTTGCAACATCTTCAGTTGCTCCTTCAAGAACAACTAAAACTGTAATTTTACCTCCCATATGTGAGTAAATTCCAAATACTTGACTATCAGTCTTTTTAACTATTTCAAATCTTCTGAAACTTATTTTTTCTCCTATTTTAGCAGTTAAATTTATAATTGCTTCTTCAATAGTTTCACTTGAACCTTCAAGAGTAAGTTTATTTGCTTCCTCTATTGTTTTTACATCTTTATCTACTAATGTTTTACTTAGTTTATTAATTAAATTTTTAAACTCTTCATTTTTAGCAACAAAATCTGTTTCAGAATTTACTTCAAAAATTACAGCAGAATTGTTTAGTGATGCAGCTTCAGTTGTGCCTTCTGCTGCAATTCTTTCAGCCTTTTTTGCAGCTTTTGATATTCCTTTTTCTCTAAGCCATGTTATAGCATCATCCATATTTCCATTTGATTCTTGTAATGCTTTTTTGCAGTCCATCATTCCTGCACCAGTTTTTTCTCTTAAACTTTTTACATCTTGTGCACTAAACATTTAATGACCTCCTATAAAATTATTTTAATGCTGCTACTAGGTCAGCTTTTTTCATTGTACTATAACCTTTTAATCCTTTTTCTTTAGCTATAGCTTTTAATTCAGTTAAAGTCTTTGATTCTAAATCAACTTCTTTTTTTACTGCTTTTGCTTTCTTTGGTTTTTCTTCTTTTGTTTCATCATCTTTTGCTTTAACAGTCTTTTCTTTCTTTTCTTCTTTTTTAGGTGCTTCTTTTGCTACTTTTTCTTCTTTTATTTCTTTTTTATCTGATTTACTTTCTTCTTTATCTTCTTGTTTAGCACTTTCTCCTTTAGAAGATTTTTTCATATCTTCTTGTGAAACACAATCTATTAATTCGTTACCATTTACTTCTGCTATCGCATTTGTTAATGCTCCAATTACTAATTTTACAGCTCTAACAGCATCATCGTTAGCAGGAATTACATAATCTACCATATCTGGATCACAATTAGTATCCACTATACCAAATACTGGTATTTTTAATTTTCTTGCTTCTTTTATTGCTGTTTCTTCTGCTCTTGGATCAACAATTATTAAAGCATTTGGAACTTTTTTCATTTCTCTTATACCACGTAAGTTTCTATTTAATTTTTCGTATTCTTTTTTAATTTGAATTACTTCTTTTTTTGGTAAAGCTTCAAAAATCCCGTCTTCTTCCATTTTTTCAATTTCATCTAATCTTTTTATTCTATTTCTAATTGTTCTAAAGTTTGTAAGTGTTCCACCAAGCCATCTTTCATTAACAAAGTACATATTAGTACGTTTTGCATTTTCTTCCATTGCTTCACTAGCTTGTTTTTTAGTACCTACATATAAGAAAGTTCCTCCATTTTGAGCAATTTTCTTAATTTCAGCATATGCTTCTTCTATTTGTTTAACTGTTTTTTGTAAATCAATAATATAAATATCATCTCTTGATGTATAAATATATTCTTTCATTTTAGGATTCCATCTTCTTTTTTGATGTCCGAAGTGAACTCCTGCTTCTAATAAATAACTCATTGACACTACTGTCATAATAATTTCCTCCTTCGTTTTACTTCTACTAAATTCAAAATAATATCACCATAATTGGCACTTGATATTAAAATTCTTTAGTATGTTTATTTTAAAGCAGCAATTAATTCTGCTTTTTTCATTGAAGTATAACCTTCAACTTTTTTATCTTTGGCTATTTTTTTAAGTTCTGCTACAGTAAGTTTAGATAAATCTTCACTTGCTTTAGTATCTTTTTTTGCTTCGCTTTTTGCAGGTTTTTCTTTAGTTTCTTCTTGAACTTTTACAGTAGGTGCTTTTACTTTTTCTCCTTTAGCAATTTTTACTAAATCTTTAAATGCTTCTTTATCATGAATTGCAAGTTCTGATAACATTTTTCTGTTAACTTCTACACCTGCTTTATTAAGGCCATCTATAAATCTAGAATAACTAATATCATTTACTCTACATTCAGCATTAATTCTTGTTATCCATAACTTTCTAAAGTTTCTTTTTGTTTGTTTTCTATCACGATAAGCATATCTTTCAGAATGCATTACTTGTTCGTGAGCTGTTTTATAAAGTCTATGTTTACTACCAAAATAACCTTCTGCCTTTTTTAGTACTTTTTTACGTCTTGCACGTGTTGCAACACTATTTTTTACTCTTACCATGTTTTTCTACTCCTCTCCTATTTTATATAACATTTTTTATTCTTTTGTAATCTGAATTACTTAGGTTTGACCCTTGTCTTTTCTTTCTATTAGCACTTGTTGGTTTTTTACCAGTCTTATGTTGTCCTACTGAGTTTGATTTAGTAATTGAACCACTTTGTCTAATGTTTAATGATTTCTTTGTTCCTTTATGTGTTTTTAATTTTCCCATGTTTACCTCCTATTTATTTTCTTTAATTGGTGCGAGTAACATTGTCATGCTTCTGCCTTCTAATTTGGCTTTTTGCTCTACAGTTGCTATATCTTTTGTTTTTTCTGCAAATCTGTTCATTACTTCTTCTCCAAGTTCTGGATGGATTATTTGTCTTCCTTTGAATCTAATACTAAGTTTAATTTTATGACCCTTTTCTAAATATTTTGAAGCATTTCTTAGTTTAGTTTCAAAATCTCCAACATCGATTACTGGTGAAAGACGATATTCTTTAAGTTCAACATTGTTTGCTTGTTGTTTTTTACGGCTTTCTTTAGCTTTCTTTGCCTTTTCGTATTTAAACTTATTATAATCCATTATTTTACAGACTGCAGGATTTGAATTTGCATTTATTAACACAAGATCAAGTCCAGCATAATTTGCAATTGTTTGAGCATCATTTATGGGTTTAATTCCCATTTGTTCCCCGTTTGGTCCGATTACTAGAACATGAGGAATTTTTATTTGTTCGTTACATAACAAATCATTACTTTTTTTAGCTATACTAAACACCTCCACTAAAATATAAAAAGAGTACGAAATGTACTCTAATCCACCAAAAAACATAAATATATTATTTTATTTAACTTGGCTTTTGACCTATAGCTATTCGCTATCAGGTGGATTT
The DNA here is from genome assembly GCA_947628535.1 of uncultured Bacilli bacterium. Classification (GTDB taxonomy): domain Bacteria; phylum Bacillota_I; class Bacilli_A; order RF39; family UBA660; genus UMGS1449. The sequence continues at coordinate 22,849 of CANRAF010000001.1, forward strand.
ATACATCTCTTTCCTTTTTTTACATATTAGATTATATACAAATGATATGTATTTGTCAATGTTTTTATGAATTTTTATTATATTTATACAATAAAAAAGACTATTTGAAACAATAATTTCAAGCAGTCTTTTATATTATCTTAAATAATTCATAAAACTTAATGCTGAATAAATATTTCCTGTTTTTGGTACATCATCAAGTTTTGTTTTATCTACAACTTTGTTAACGACAATATTTGTATTATCTTCAAAATTTTCTAGTTTAGTAAATTTAGCATATACTGTAACATTTCCATCAATTACATCGTCAGTATTAAACCATGTATCAGTTCCTTCATAGTACCATCCAACAAAATCATATCCATTTTTTTCAGTATTTGGAATATCTTTAGGATTTATTTTGCCATCTTTGTCTACTAAAACAATATTACTCTTTCCATCTACAACAAAGTCAACATAATATGCATCAATACCAGCTATCAAATTTCCAGCAATTTGTGTATTGGTTGCCTTAAATGTGATATTTTCAGCTTCATTATTATTAAATATAGCACCTAAATCATTTGTACTAGCATTATTTATAAGAGTTGAATTAGAAACATTTATATCTACACCTTTTGTTTCCTTATTACTATATTTAGCCATTAAAATGACATCAAATGAATCATATGTTGAATGTCCAGTAAAAGCGTTTTGAATTACTGAATTATTTTTAATATCAAGACTTACATTTTGTTGATTACCTACAACGATAGTTCCATAAGAATTACTACCATTCTTTGCGGCTGCATAACCTGTTAATTTACTATTATCTATAGTAACTTTATTACCTGTTACTGCACCGCTGTCTGCATCATAACTAGTTAAATCCAAAGCTGCATAACCCGCTAAATCACTATTTTTAATATTTACTGTATTAGAACCACCTTCAATCCATACTGCATATTTCGCATGAATAGTTGAATTAGAAATAGTTATAGTTGAACCATTACCACTAGTATTATAAACAACTACTCCAGAACCAGCACTAGTAAATTTTGATGAGTCATTTTCATCCGAATAATACATTTGAACTCCTGAAATATTAACTGTTGCTTTTGTTTTAACTTTAATAAATTCAGGTTGGCTTCCATTTGCACCATTATTTTTAGTAATTGTTAAATTATTAAAATTAACTTTTGTTGCACCGTTTGTTATTGAAAATGTGCCTTTAACAGTAGCACCATTTCCATTAATTACAACATTATTTGAAATAGTGTAATCTTTTTCATTATATGCTTTATCTTTTTGTAAATTAATAACAGAACAACTGCTAAGAGCGGTGTCCAATTCTGTTTCACTAGTTGGATTACAATTAGCTTCAGCAAAAACATTTGGAACAATAAACATACTTACTGCGAATGCAAATACCATAAATAATACTTTCTTCATATAATTTTCTCCTTTCTATAAATATATTATCACCCCCCCCCCCACGTATTGTCAAGCTATTTCATCTTTTATCATTTTTTATATTTACATCGAATTTATCATTTTTTTTATTTTTAAAATTATCCTTGGTTTTTCTAATGATTTTATGAGTTTTTTATATTATTTATTTCTACTTGAATTGCCTTGACCATTTTTTCTAACATATCCAAGGTTTGTTCTGTTTCACTTTTAAACTCTCTATCATTTTTATATGTTTCATTCTCATTTGCATCACTTTCCATATTTGTTTTAGATCTAATATTCCCTGATTCCGTTGAACCTACTTTTTGAAGTCCTCTTTCCTGCATTACTTGTCTATAAAAAGCATTAGTTGATAAAACTTGGGCCACAAGCATTAACCAGTTACCAAGTGCATTTTGTTCATTTGCTGTCATATCATCTATTAATATATATCCTACTATAACAGCACTTAAAGAAAAAATTTTAGGAGGAATATTAGGTAGCAAAGAAATCCCTCCTTTTTTATTTTTTTCTTTACTTATACTTTTGTTAATTAAAAGCTATTTCAACATCTATGTTTTCATCCGTTAATGATATGTATAGAAATATTATTCCGCTTATAGCTATTAAAAGAGATGCTATAAACGATAAGTATGTTAAATTTTTCTTTTGAGATGTATCCCAAGGTTTTAAATTTTTTATGCCTTTATATGAATCTTTTAAAAAATAAATATATACAATTACTAAAATAGTAAATATTAAAGTTGTTATATCTCTATATTTTTCTTTACTTTGTAAATTTTTTTCTATAAAATACTTTCTTTCTAAAGTATTAGAGTACCAACTAAGAAATATTATTCCAATATATATTAGCCATATAAAATCTTCTATTTTCAGTTGCTTTAATTTTTCTATAGTCTCTTCACTATTCATATTTAATTATATAATTTCTATTTTAAATATATGAACTAAAAAGCACCTATAGATATAGGTGCTATATAAGGAGAACAAAAAATCATTCTCCACTTATATTATTAACTATTTATTAACTTTTATACATTTTTTAATATTTTTTTAAATCTTTTTCTATTTTTCTTTTAATATCTCTTTCTTTGATAGTTTCTCTTTTATCATAATTCTTTTTACCTTTACATACTCCGAGAAGAAGTTTTGCTCTATTATCTTTATTAAAATAAATTTTAAGAGGGATTAACGTATAGCCTTCTTTATTTACTTTTTCATTTAGTTTTAATATTTCTTTTTTATGAAGTAATAATTTTCTTTGTCTCGTTTCACTTTGATTAAATATCTCAGAACTATGACTATATTTTTTTATAAACATGTTAATAACATAAACTTCATTATTTTTTATTTTGGCATAACAATCTTTTATATTGCATGATCCTTCGCGAATAGATTTTACTTCACTTCCTAAAAGTTCTATTCCGCATTCTATTTCATCTTCTATAAAATAATTGTATCTAGCTTTTCTATTTACTATTTCCATTTTATTTTTTCCTTGTTCTAACTTTTGGTTCAATAATCTCAAAATCTATTTCTGATTGTTCTTTTGATGCACGTACTAGTTTTACTGGAATAATATCACCGAGTCTGTAGATTTTTTTACCTCTTTGACCTATTAAAACTTCTGTTTCTGGATTATATCCATAATGGTCATTCATTGATTCATAGCCTACTCTACCTTCAATAAGATTTGGAAGTCTTACATACATACCTCCCTTTTCAGTAAAGCCTACTATCATAGCTTGATATTCTTCACCAATATAATTTTGCATATATTCAGCTGATTTCATTTTGTTTGATTGTCTTTCGCATTCATCAGCTGCTACTTCTCTATTTGAAGATTGAATACCTACTTTTTTCATTGCTTCTTTAAATTCATCGCTATATAAATATTCGTTATTATTGTTAAGATGAGCCTTAATAATCATATGATTAATTAAATCTGGTAGTCTTCTTATAGGAGAGGTTACTTGTCCATAAGCCTCTCTTTTTACCTCGTCTATTCCAATACTAAAATGTCCAATATTGTACTCTCTATAATCAGCCTTATCTAAACATCTTACCAGCATTTCACTAAATACTTCTTTTCTTTTTGAATCCTCCAGGCTTTTAAGAAGTTGCTGCAAATATTTGGAAGTTCCAAATTTTTCCTTTATGTTTATCTTTTCACCATATTCTGTCATAACTGAAACGACATGTCTCAATCTATCTTCATTTAAAACATCATGGTCTCTATACATAAAAGGAATTCCTAAATTATAAAAATGCGTTGCAACACTTTCATTTGCTATTAACATAAATTGTTCTATTAATTTTTCTCCACTTCTTTGCTCTCTTCTTAACATTTCTGTTGGAACACCATTTTCATCAGTGTTTATTTTTTGTTCAGGAATTTCAAAATTTTGATAACCGCGTGATATTCTATTTTTTTCAAGTATTAATCTTAAATCATTCATTAATTTTAAAGTATCAGAAAATTCTTTATAGTCTTCAGGGATTTCATTTTCTTCTAAAATTTTATTAACATTTTTATAGGTCATTTGCTTTCTTGATCTAATAACGCTTTCATACATATCTAATTTTGCAACTTTACCTTTAGGAGTTATTTCCATATCAAAAGTAAGTGCAAGTCTATCTACATCAGGATTTAAGGAACATATCCCATTTGAAAGTTCTACAGGTAGTTCTGGATTTACAACAGTATTCATGTAAACACTGGTACCTCTTTCATAAGCTTCTCTAAATATAGCAGTACCATATTTTACATAATTAGATACATCTGCTATATGGACTCCTAATTTATAGTTACCATTTGGAAGTTTTTCTAAACTTATAGCATCATCAATATCTTTAGTATCATCACCATCTATTGTAAAAATAGTTTTATCTCGTAGGTCCCTTCTTCCTTTTATTTCCTCTTCTGTTATAGTACTTGGAATTAAAAGTAATTCATCTTTTATTTCATCATTCCATTCGTATTCAAAACCATTAGCATAAAGAATTGCTTTATCATCTGAACGTGGTTCGTTTTTATGACCAATTATTCTATCTAAAACTGCAACAGGTTCTTTATTTTTCTTAGTATTTTCTATTTTTATACCTATTATTGTTCCATCTACTATTTTTTCATCTAAACGTATTTTATACTTCATACCATTTTTAAGGACGGCATATCTTACTCCTTTTTCTGTAATTACTTCAGCGCTTTGACCTGCCCTTTTTACAACTTCTTTTAAAGTACCACGTTTTTCATCAAAGTCTGTTATTTTAACTTTTACAATATCTCCAGTTATACAATTAAAAGTATTTTTTTCAACAGATATTGTTATATCATCACATTTTACAAAAACTTCTCCTTTTTTATTTACTTTTACTTCTCCTTCTTCAAAAGGATTTCTTATATACTTGTCTTTTCCTGTTTGATATATTTGATGTTCTTCAATCATTTTTTCAAATGCATCCTCAAAATCCTCAAAAGACAAATTAGTGTATCCTAATTTTTTGTATACTTCTTCTTTTGTTAAACCATTATGTCTTGAGATTGTTAGTATCTCTAATATTCTATTTGACATATCATCACCTTAATATTATAATATCACATAATAAAAAAAAAAGATATCATATGACACCTTATTAACACTTATTTTTTTTACATAAAGGATATTATAAGACAAGTAATTACAAATACTAATCCAAGAATTAAAGTTAATCTACTTATTACTAATTCTGAGCCGCGTTCTTTTCTATTTTTAAATAAATCACTAGTAGCACCAGACATAATATTACCCATATCGCCTGATTTACTGCTTTGAAGAAGCACTAGTGTTATTAATATGGCACATAATACTAATAAACAAATTTGTACTATTTCCATACTATCCCTCCTTGTTAATAACTAAATGTATTTTAGCACAATATATGATTAAAAGCAAATATTTTTTACATATTTGCTTTTTTTGTAATTTCAATTTAAATTTACATCCACAATTTATTTTTTTGTTTTATTTCTGTTATATACTTCATATGCTCCTACTGATACCAATGATAATCCTAATATTATTCCTATAATTGATATAAAACTTCCTGTATCTGGTACCTCTATTACTGTTCCTTCTATTTCTTCTTTCTTTTTGTTTTGTTCTTCTATTACCTTATATTTTGCATAGAATATTCTATCACTATCTAGTTTTATTTCTTCTCCAACTTTATATAATACTTCTCCATTTTCTATAATGCTATATCCTAATAGTATTCCATTTTTTATACTTCTTTGTGGTGCTATTACACTACAACTATTATATGTTGTCTTACAACTTATTTCTTCTTTTCCATTTTTATATATGAATGTTGCTGTTAATATTTTTACTGTTTCATCTATTCTCAATTTATATATTTCATCTTTTGTTATTGATATTTTACTTCCTGGTTTTATTCCCTCATCTTCACTTGATATACTAAATCCTATTATTTCATAGTTTGTTTCTTCTACTTCTGGTAAAGTTATATCACATGCTAATTCTTTATTGTATATATAACAACTTTCTGATGCTTTTGATATTTTTATCTTGTTATTTGGTGTTTCGAATTTTGCTGTTAGTTTCTTTTTTGTTATTGCATATAACGTCATGTTATCTGTTATTGTTATTCTATCTCCAACTGCATATTCTTTTTCCTTTGCTGTATTACTACTTGCGTATCCTATTATTTCATAGCCTTCTCTTGTTATATCTGGTAATACTATTTCACAATTACCCTCTCCTGTACAGCTTAATGTTTTATTTTCTATACTTGCTCCATTTTCTTCTAATGTTAATGTATAAGTACTTGTTTCAGGTGGTTTTATTTCTTCCTTTTTATATACTCCATATAATGTTATATCTTTTGTTAAAGTAATCTCAATTCCTACATTATAATCTACACTACCTCCATTTGTTAGACTCCACCCTAAAAATTCACCATCTGTTACTGTTTTTTGAGGCGTTACTATTTTGCAGCTATCACCTGTTGTTCTACAACTTAATCTTTCTTCATTTCCGTTAAATATGAATACTGCTGTAAACTCTTTTATCTTTTTTGCTCTTGCATAGTATGTTGTATCCTGAGTTAATGTTACTATATTTCCTTCTAATATACCCATATCTTCATCTGTTGTACTGAATCCTAATATTTCATAACCTGTTGCTGTTATATTTGGAAGTGTTATATTACATCCTGTTTCTTCATTATATATATAACAACTTTCTGATGCTTTTGTTATTGTTAAATCACTATTTGTTGTTTTAAATGTTGCTGTTAGTTTCTTTTTTGTTATTGCATATAGTGTCGTGTCGCTTGATAATATTATTCTATCTCCAACCTCATATTCTTTTTCCTTTGCTGTACTACTACTTGCATATCCTATTATTTCATAGCCTTCTCTTGTTATATCAGGTAATACTATTTCACAATTACTCTCTCCTGTACAGATTAATGCTTTATTTTCTATGCTTGCTCCATTTTCTTCTAATGTTAATGTATAGGTATTTGTTATTATATTTTTGCTACAAGTACCATACATTGTTGTTATACTTTTTGTTGGTGTATACTCTCCTCCTGTTTCATAAGTTATTTCTTTCCCATTTTCTTTTTCTGTCCAACCACATGTATATCCTGCCTTTGTAATCGTTGGTAATGTTACACTTGGCATTGCACTCCACTTTGCATATAGTGTTGTTGTTCCAAATTTGCTCCAATTACCATTTTCATCTGTATATCCTGTTATATTATTTTGTAATACTGGACTTGTTGCATTGCTTAACACTAAACTTCCTGAACTTGCTTCTGTATACCATCCTTCAAATGTTGCTGTTGATGTTAATTCATTTGTTGATGATACTGTAGCATTATCTGAATCATTTCCTTCTGATGTTGTAAATCCTCTTATTTTATATTCTTTCTTTGGTAATGTTATACTCGATGGATTTAATGTTTTTGTGTTATATGTTATTTGTAAACTTCCTGGTTGTACATCTGTTGTTGCTCCGTTACTATTTAAATTTATTTTTACTTCATTTAATTTTGTCTCGCACACTCCATATAATGTTACATTTTCTGTTGGTGTATATTGTGATCCTGATGCATAAGTTATTTCTTTCCCATTTTCTTTTTCTGTCCAACCACATATGTATCCTTCTTTTTCTATTGTTGGTAATGTTATCTTTTGTGCTTGCCATCTAGCATACAATGTAGTTGCTGCATTTCTTATCCAGTTCCCACTTGTATCCGTATATCCTGTTATATTATTTTGTAATACTGGACTTGTTGCATTGCTTAACACTAAACTTCCTGAACTTGCTTCTGTATACCATCCTTCAAATGTTGCTGTTGATGTTAGTTCATTTGTTGATGATACTGTAGCATTATCTGAATTACTTTCTTTTGATGTTTTAAATCCACTTACTGTGTGTTCTTTCTTTGGTATTGTTATTGTACTTGGAGTTATTACCTTTGTGTTATATGTTATTTGTAAACTTCCTGGTTGTGCATCTGTTGTTGCTCCGTTACTATTTAATGTTATTGTATATGTATTTGGTATAAATGTTGAAGTTATTGTTCCTGCCGAACCTACTGTTACTATTGCTGGTGATTCTGAACTTGTTGATAATCCTGTAAATTTACTAAATGTATATCCAGTATTTGCTGTTGCTGTTGATGTTATTGTTTCTCCACTTCTTGCTGTTAAACTCTTATTTCCTGAAGTTCCTGATGTTGTTGCTGTTACTCCTGTTTTATTACTTTGTGCTGTTACTTTATGACTTCCATTTCCATCTGTTGCTACTGTTATTTCATATTCTGTTCTATCAAACCACATTGAATATGTTGAATCTGCTGTTAAACTTGGCACTGTTTGACTTACTGAAGCTGCTGTTTCACTTGCTGCCCCTGTGCTTATTCCTTTAAATGTTGATTCTGTTGCATGTGTTGGTACTTTATATATATTTGCCAATGTTAAACTTGTGCTGTTTGGTGCTATATACGTTTCTGTACTTTCTTGTTTATAGTTTGCTGTTGTATAAACTCCTTTTTCTCCACTTACTTTTAGTAACATATTATTTACTACATAACTTCTATATATTTGTGATACGCTTGTTGATGTATTTCCTGCTTCATCCTTACAGAATAAGTAATATTGACCAGCCTTATTTACTTCTGATGTTGTTGAGTAGTCTTTACTTGATGTTATTGAAGTATAATCACTATCTGTTGGTGCTGATTTTGTGCCAAAGTAGTATTTTGTTACTCCAGCTGTATCTGTACATGATAATGTTGCTGTTTGTTTTGCTGATTTTAATGTATTTGTTGTTGTTATTTTTCCTACCGGTTTTGTTGTATCATTACATTTTGCATATAGAGTTACTGATGCTGGACTTGTTGCCGTTGGTGTATAACTTGTTGTATAATCTGTACCATTTCCATCTGCTTGTGAATTCCATACACATGTATTTCCATCCTTACTTATTGTTTGAAGTGGAACTGCTACTGGTTTCCAGTTAGCTGTTAATGTTACTTCTCCATTTTTGTCTCTTAAGTTCTTAAAGTATGTATTTGTTGTTGTATCTCCTGTCCATATTCCATATGTTGGTAATGTTGATTCGCTTGGCCCTGCTCCTACTATCACTTCTCTTGATGATTCTCTTATTGTTCCTACTGCTGCTTTCTCATTGACTTTTTCTCCATCTAGATATATTTTCATTGTACTTCCATCATAGGTTGCTACTACCGTGTGCCATTCTTTAAATGGTATTGCTCCTGTACATACTGATGTCTGTGATGTATCTGTACTATTTAATGCAAATTGAAAACATGCTGCATTTGTATTTTGTTCCACATAAAATTCAAATCCATTTTTATTACTATAATTATCTATTAGTGCTCCCCCATTTTCTGTTCCTGCTTTTGTATAGAATTTTGCTACTACTGTTATTTTTTTTCCAAAATCTTTATTCCTTAATGATGTTGTAAAATAATCACTTGTTCCATTTAATTCTAATCCATTATAGAATATTCTATAAAATAATTGATTTGCATTTGTCGTATAGTTAAATGAATTAGTAAAGTTTTCTTTAATTTCAGCGTCTGTTAATACATCATTTATTATTAATGCTCTTGATATTAATCCATTATAATAATTTCTTGTTCCTCCAGTTGTTTTACTTGCTGATGATGTTAGGCCTGCTGAGGCGTTACTTGTCCAGCCAGCAAATACTTGAGATTTACTATAATATGGTCCTATTGTTGCTCCAGTGCCATTTTCTTCTCCTTTTACTGTTACTGTCTTTATTGGTGTTGAACAATATATTTCTTCGTCATATGTTCCGCTTGTTGGGCAATTACCATTATAATTTATTCCTCCATTCATTTCATATTTTATTGTGTATGTATTTGCATCAAACTTACCATATAAAGTTGCATTTGATGTCGGTGTATATGATGCTCCTCCATTTTTAACTTTTGTTGTATATGTTCCTTCTTTATACCAACCATTAAATGTATATCCTGTTAATGTTGCATTTGGTAATGTTACTGCACTTGTTGTATATTTTGCGTACAATGTATGATTGCTTTCACTTATTAGGTTACTAGAATTGGATACTTTATTTACTAAGTTTTTATCGCTATACCATCCTTCAAATGTATTTGTACTTTTTTCACTTTTTGGATATGTACTACTTACTGTTTTTCCATAACTATATGTTGTTGTATAAGCATCTTTTGTAGTATTTGGTAAGTTTTTATATGTTTTATAGGCTACTAAATGATTACCTACTACATTTCCTCCATTATATTCTAAATTTACTGTTGTCCCATACACTCTTGTGGGCCTTAATACCCAAAATAAATCTTTGGCATATATCTCATATAATCTTGTAAATCCTGTTTTAGTACTGTTTTTATCATAATGTTTTACCCCTGCACTTGTAAAATCTATAAACTTTGGATATCCATCACTATCTTGCCCTACATACATAAATGATTCTATTTTGCTCGTATTATTTGTTAAGTCAAATATTATATCTCCATATTCTAAATCATTTACACCTATTCCTATACTAAATCCATTATTTCTTGCTCTTATTAGCTTTTCTCTATCTCCATTATCATTACCTCTTAAATATCTTCCTCCATATAATCCTGGCACCAACATCTCTCTTATGTTTTTTTGATTTCCTGTTAAATTTGCTGCCTTTGTATCTGTTTTCATATAGTATATTTTTTTCTTTTCTGTTCCTACTGTTACATCCTTAGTATTAAATAGTGCTGTAAGCATATCATTTTCGTTATTACTTTTAGCTCTTATATATCCTATATCTATTCCTAGACTATTATAATAAATCATTTTAGCAAATTCTCCATCTGATAAAGTTATTGTACTTGTTATATTATCTAAATCTTTTTTGTAGTTATTTGTTATTGCACTTCCATTATTTGTTATTTTTCCATTTTTCACTAAATTTTCAAATTTTGTTATTTCTTCTTCCATTTTTGTTATATTTATTCCGTTTATTGTTGGATTTACTTTTGTTTTTAACTCTCCTAATTGTAATGTTTCTCCTTCGTTTGTTGTTATTTTCATTCCTTTATTTGTTATATCTTTATCTGTTGTTACTTTTACTTTGTATTTATATGTGTATGTTGGATTGTCATTACTGTAAACATTATCTACCATTCCACTATTTGGGATTATTTCATCTACTTTCCAAGTAATAGTTTTACTATTTTTATCATAACTACAATTATTGCAACTATTTTCAACATATTCTGTACCATCTGGTATTTTATTTGTTATAGATAGATTTTTATATTGATAACTAGCACTATTTGTTGCATATTTCCATGTATATTTATTTGCTTCACAAGCACTCTTAGTGTAATACGCACCTCTTGAACAATAACTATAATTTGCTTTATTTTGTATTGTTAAATTATAAGTTATTTCATCGCCCTCATTTACAGAATTTTTATCACTAATTGTATTATATGTTCTTCCATTTGTTCCATATTTTACATCTTCATATGCATATTGTCTTATTTTTAATCTTGATAGCTTTTCTCTTGCTACTGAATTATCTATTACATTTTGATCTACTGCTTTAGAAAAATCATCTGATTCTGTTGGTATAGTACAAACATTAGTCCCGTTACAAAATTGATTTATAGGTCTTTCAACTGATATTCTATAACCTATTTGAGTACTAGTCTCAGTTAATATTTTTGTTGGGAACCATTCTTCTACTGTATCATATCTGATTCCATATGTATCATCACCAGTGCTTTTCATTGATCCGTCTGAATTATAAGTATAATCAGCCCCATATGAATGAATAAGACCCTGTTCATTTTTATTTATAGCTCCTCCTACATATATCATTACATGACCAGGACTTCCTGATACACTCCCATCTGCATTTTTATTTCTAAATGCATAATTAATAATATCTCCTGGTTGTAAAATACTTTTTAGTTCTGCTATAACCTTTGTACTTTTGCCTGCAATCTCTTTTTGAACTGCACTCACAGTTGTACCTTCTGCTTCAAAGTAATATACTGCTTGAGTTTTATTATTTTTATTATTATTTAAATAAGAGCCTGTTGTACTACTTACGTTGGTTTTATTATTGCTTGCCGTTTGTTTAGATATTGCAGCAAAATAACGTGTATCTACCCCTAAACCAACATTATTTACTTCTTTTTGGAACCATCCTTGATTTTGTTTAGTAGTATAAAAAATATCTGGATAATTTTTTATATTGCTGTCTGACATATTATAATATGGATATTTTTTACCATCATAAAAATATGAATAAGTCCCATTTTTATAATAATTAGAAAAATCATAACCTAAAGCATTTTTATAAACAATATACACAAATCCTGAACAATCGATGAAAAAATCATTAGTCATAGTTGTTTGTTCTGGAGTAACATTTAAATTTCTCCAGGCCATTGTTCCGCTTACTGTAGCCTTTGTGAATCCATAATTTGTATCCTTTAAATTTTGTCCATAATCAGTATATAAATTATTATAGTAATAACTTAATGCAGTTGCAACTACCATATCCTGCATTTTTTGTCTAGTAAATGTTTTATTTGTTATTGCATATGAATTTGATACTTTATATAATATAAATACTCCTGCCATTAAGATTATTAAACATATTAAGCCCAAAAATACTTTTTTATATTCTTTTACTTTATTTAATACCCCCCCCCCAAGCATAATTTTCTTCATTTGGACTCACTCCTTTAGTTTCTTATAGTTTTATTATAACATAAGGTACAAAAAAAAGAAACCAATTAATTGGTTTCTTATTATTTTGTTACTTATTATTCAATAACTGATGAAACTACACCAGCACCAACTGTTCTACCACCTTCACGGATTGAGAATTGAGTTCCGTTTTCGATAGCAATTGGGTGGATTAATTCTACTGTCATATTAACATTGTCACCAGGCATAACCATTTCAACACCTGCAGGTAATTCAATTACACCAGTAACATCTGTTGTTCTGAAATAGAATTGTGGTCTGTAGTTTGCGAAGAATGGAGTATGACGTCCACCTTCTTCTTTAGATAATACATAAACTTCAGCAGTAAATTTCTTATGAGGTGTAACTGAACCTGGTTTAGCAAGTACTTGTCCACGTTCAACTTCTTCTCTGGAAATTCCACGAAGTAATACTCCGGCATTATCTCCTGCTTCAGCATAATCTAAAGATTTTTTAAACATTTCAATTCCTGTAACAACTGTTTTCTTAGTTGGTTTAATACCAACAATTTCAACTTCGTCATTAAGGTTTAATTTACCACGTTCAACACGTCCTGTAACAACTGTTCCACGTCCTGTGATTGTGAATACATCTTCAATACTCATTAAGAATGGTTTTTCAGTATCACGTTCAGGAGTTGGAATCCATTCATCAACTGCATCCATAAGTTCTTTAATTTTTTCAACATATTTTGGATCTCCTTCAAGAGCTTTAAGTGCAGATCCAGAAATGATTGGAGTGTTGTCACCATCATAGTCATATTCATTAAGTAGATCTCTAACTTCCATTTCTACTAATTCAAGTAATTCAGGATCATCTACCATATCACATTTATTTAAGAATACAACCATTTTTGGTACTCCAACTTGACGTGATAATAGAATATGTTCTCTAGTTTGAGCCATTGGTCCATCTGTAGCAGCAATTACTAAGATTGCACCATCCATTTGTGCTGCACCAGTAATCATGTTTTTAACATAATCGGCATGTCCTGGGCAGTCTACGTGAGCATAATGTCTTTTTGCAGTTTCATACTCAACGTGTGCGGTATTAATTGTAATACCACGTTCTCTTTCTTCAGGAGCTTTATCAATGTTTGCATAATCTACAAACTCTGCTCCACCTTGTTCTGCTAAAACTTTTGTAATAGCAGCTGTTAGTGTTGTTTTACCGTGGTCTACGTGACCTATTGTACCAACATTAACATGTGGTTTACTACGGTCAAATTTTTCTTTTGCCATATTTTTAATTTCCTCCTTTTTTTATTTCAATTATTATTGTATCTAACAATTGAAGATTTTTCAACTGTTTCTACCTTTTTTTGTTAATTACCGCTTTTTTTAATTATTTCTTCGGCAATTGATTTTGGTACTTCTTCATAATGATCTGCAACCATTTGGAATGTTCCACGTCCTTGAGTATTTGATCTTATACTTGTTGCGTATCCAAACATTTCAGATAGTGGTACCATTGCAGAAAATTTGATTGAATTTCCACGAGATTCTTGTGAAAGTGGTTTCCCCCTTCTTGCAGTAATATCACCCATTACATTACCAAAATATTCTTCTGGTACGACAATGTCAACTTTCATAATTGGTTCAAGAATTATTGGTTGACATTTATTTTTAGCTTCTTTAAGTGCAAGTGATGCTGCAACTTTAAAGGCCATTTCACTTGAATCGACATCATGGTATGAACCATCATATAGAGTAGCTTTTACATCTATCATTGGGAAGCCAGCAAGAATACCTGTTTTTAGGGCATCTTGCAATCCTTTATCAACTACAGGAATATATTCTCTTGGAACTACTCCTCCAACTATTTCATCAACAAATTCATAACCTTTGTCATGATTTGGTTCAAATCTTACCCATACGTGTCCATATTGTCCACGACCACCAGATTGTTTAATATACTTACCTTCACATTCTCCTGACCTAGTTATTGTTTCACGATAAGCAACTTGTGGTTTACCAACATTTGCTTCCACATGGAATTCTCTTTTCATACGATCCACTAGAACATCTAGATGAAGTTCTCCGATACCTGCGATTATTGTTTGTCCTGTTTCAACATCTGTATGAACTTTGAATGTTGGATCTTCTTCTGCTAATTTTTGAAGTGCTATTGCCATTTTATCTTGATCAGCTTTTGATTTTGGTTCAATAGCAAGTTCAATTACTGGATCTGGTACATCAATTGATTCAAGGATAATTGGTTTCTTTTCATCACATAAAGTGTCCCCTGTTGTTGTATTTTTAAGTCCTACTGCTGCTGCAATATCTCCAGTCCATACTTCTGATATTTCTGTTCTATCATTAGCATGCATTTGAAGAATACGACCAATTCTTTCTTTTGAATTTTTAGTACTATTTAATACATATGAACCACTTGCTAAGTGTCCTGAGTACACTCTAAAGAATGTTAGACGTCCAACGAATGGATCTGTCATTACTTTAAATGCTAAAGCACTGAAAGGTTCTTCATCTGATACTTTTCTATCGTCTTCTTCTCCTTTGGCATTTGTCCCTTTAATTGCAGGAATATCAATAGGAGATGGTAAGTAATCTATAACTGCATCAAGTAATAATTTTATTCCTTTATTACCAAGAGCAGTACCACACATGAATGGGAAGAATTCTGCTTTTAAAACACCATTTCTAATAGCACGTTTTATCATCTCTACTGAAACTTCTTCACCTTCAAGATATTTTTCCATTAATTCATCATCGAATTCAGCTATTGCTTCGATCATATTAGTTCTATATTCTTCTACTTTAGATTTCATATCTTCTGGTATATCAATTTCTTCAGCATTTTCTTCTGCTCCACCATCATAATGATATGCTTTTAAAGTTATTAAATCTATTATTCCATTAAAATCACTTTCTGCTCCAATTGGAAGTTCTATTGCTGCAGTATTTGCTCCAAGTCTATCTTTAACACTTTGTAAGCTCATATAAAAATCTGCCCCTAATTTATCCATTTTATTTGAGAAGATAATTCTAGGTACGTGATATTCATTAGCTTGTCTCCATACAGTTTCACTTTGTGGTTCTACACCAGCATTTGAATCTAGTAAAAGTACAGCACCATCTAGAACTCTTAAACTACGTTGTACTTCAACTGTGAAGTCTACGTGTCCAGGAGTATCAATGATGTTATATCTATATCCTTTCCAGAAAGCTGTTGTTGCTGCTGAAGTGATTGTAATTCCACGTTCTTTTTCTTGCTCCATCCAGTCCATTTGAGAAGCACCATCATGAGTTTCTCCTATTTTATGGATTTTCTTTGTATGGAATAAAATACGTTCAGTTGCTGTAGTTTTTCCGGCATCGATATGAGCCATAATTCCGAAATTTCTTGTTTTTTCTAAACTAGTTTGTCTTGCCATATTTTATTTCCTTTCCTACCACTTATAATGAGCGAATGCTTTATTTGCTTCGGCCATTCTGTGAGTATCTTCACGTTTTTTTACTGCTGCACCAGTATTATTTGATGCATCAATTATTTCATTTGCTAAGTTTTCAGCCATACCATGACCTCCTCTTAGTCTTGCATAATTTATTAACCATCTAAGTCCTAGAGTTTGTGATCTTTCAGCTGATACTTCAATAGGAACTTGATAATTAGATCCACCAACACGACGTGATTTAACTTCTAAAGCTGGTTTAATATTTTCAAGTGCTTCATTAAATACTTCCATTGGTTCTTTGCCTGTTTTTTCTTTTATCATATCAAAGGCACTATATAAGATTTTTTCTGCTTTACCTCTTTTTCCATCTATCATCATTGAGTTAATTAATTTTGTAACAACTTTTGATTTATATATAGGATCTGGTAAAACATCTCTTTTTTCTGCTCTTCTTTTACGCATTTTTGTTTTCCTCCTTTATATTTTATTATTTTCCTTTTTTAGTTCCGTATTTTGAACGAGCTTTTTTACGATCTTTAACTCCTTGTGTATCCATTGTTCCACGAACAATATGATAACGTACACCGATTAAGTCTTTAACACGTCCGCCACGAATTAGTACAACACTATGTTCTTGAAGATTATGTCCTTCTCCAGGAATATAAGCATCTACTTCTTTACCGTTTGATAAACGAACACGAGCATATTTTCTTAATGCTGAGTTTGGTTTCTTTGGTGTTTTTGTTCCTACACGCACACATACTCCACGTTTTTGTGGTGATGCAGTATTAACATTTTTCTTCTTTAATGTGTTCATTCTAACTCCGAGTACTGGAGATTTAGACTTTCTTGTTTTGTCTTTTCTATTCTTTCTTACTAATTGATTTATTGTTGGCATAACTTCTCCTTTCTACACACATACCCAGGTGTATCATTTTTTCTAATTTTTATTAGGTTTACCGAAATAAACCTAAATAAAATTCAACGTTTGTAATATAACATTTTGATTTTAGTTTGTCAATAATATTTGGTAAATTTTGTTATACACTTTTATTGTATGCAATAAAAATTTAATTATTTTGATTTTTTATTTAATATAAAAAGAACAATTATTACAACTGTTCTTTTAATCTTTCTAGTTTTTCTTCTTCTTCTTTTAATTTTTTTCTGTCTTGTTCAACAACATTTGCAGGGGCTTTATTTACATAGTTCTCATTTGCTAAAAGTTTTTTTCTTTTATTTATTGAAGCTTCTAATTTTTCTATTTCAGTTTTTAAAATATTTTTATCTATTTCTTTTCCTTTTTGAAAATAAACTATGTTAATATATGGAGATTTATATTCATATTTTTCTCCTTCTTTTTCTTTATTTAGATTTTCATAGGTTATTTTTAACATGTTTTTATAGATATCTTCTACTTCTTTTTCGGCCTTTAAAGATATACCTGCTTCTTTGGTAATGTTATTTGTAACTTTTAAGTTTCTTATATTTGTAATATCTTCAATTACTTTATCTAGTTTTTCTTTTTCCTCAAATACTTCTTTTTTATTATATTTAGGATAACTACTTATCATAATACTTTCTGCTTCTTTTACATTTAGTTTTGAATATATTTCTTCAGTTACATAAGGCATAAATGGATGAAGCATTTTTAAAATATCTGTTATTACTTTTAATAATACTTTTTTAGTAGTAGCATTATTTAATTTTGATTTAGATAGTTCTATATAATTATCACAAAAATCTTCCCAAATAAATTTATAAAGTGCTCCTCCAGCATTGTTAAATTCATATTTTTCCATATTTGTTCTTACGGTTTTTATTGTTTCATTAAGTTTTGTTAAAATCCATTTATCTTCAATTGATAAATCTTTTCCTTCATAATCTATATTATCTATGTCTTCTATATTCATTAATACAAATCTAGAAGCATTCCAAAGTTTATTAATGAAGTTCCAAGCTGATTTTACTTTTTCTTCATCATATCTTAAATCCATTCCTGGTGCTGTATTAGTTGTTAGGAAAAATCTTAAAGCATCAGCGCCATAGGTATCTATTACATCCATCGGATCTACTCCGTTACCTAGGGATTTTGACATTTTTCTGCCCATTTTATCTCTTATTAATCCATGGATTAAACAGTCTTTAAATGGTCTTTGATTAGTGAAATGCAAGGCTTGAAAAGTCATTCTATTAACCCAAAAAGGAATTATGTCATAGCCTGTAACTAATACATTATTTGGATAATATCTTTTTAGGTCTTCAGTTTCGTTTGGCCATCCAAGAGTTGAGAAAGGCCAAAGGGCACTTGAAAACCATGTGTCTAATACATCTTCATCTTGCTTCCAGCCTTCTCCTTTTGGTTTTTCAAGTCCTACATATACTTCTTCTCCTTTATACCAAGCAGGAATTCTGTGCCCCCACCAAAGCTGTCTTGATATACACCAATCATAAGTTATTTCCATCCAGTGATTCATAGTTTTTTCATATCTTGCTGGTACAAAATTTACTTTTGTTTCCTTATTTTTTTGATTTTCTAATATGCGATCTGCGAGAGGTCGCATTTTTACAAACCATTGTTTTGAAAGATATGGTTCTACCATTACTCCTGTTCTTTCTGAATGTCCTACATTATGAGTTATCTCTTCTATTTTTATTAAAAGTCCTTCTTTTTCTAAATCTTTTACGATTTCATCACGAGCTTTAAATCTATCTAAACCTTGATATTTACCAGTTTTTTCATTCATGGTTCCATCTTCGTTTAAAATATTTATTCTTTCAAGATTATGTCTTTCTCCTACTTCAAAGTCATTAGGATCATGTGCTGGAGTTATTTTTACTACTCCTGTTCCAAATTCTGGATCTGCATGTTGATCTGCTATTACAGGAATTTTTTTATTTAGAAGAGGTAGTATTACATTTTTACCTATATATTTTTGATACCTTTCATCATTTTCATTTACTGCAACCGCTGTATCTCCGAGAAGTGTTTCAGGACGAGTTGTTGCTATTTCTAGATAATCGTCTTCTCCTTCTATAAAGTATTTTATATGATAAAATGCTCCTTTTACTTCTTTATAAATTACTTCTTCATTAGAAAGTGCTGTTTTTGCTTCAGGATCCCAATTAATAATTCTCTCACCACGATATATTAATCCTTCGTTATAAAGTCTTACAAATACTTCTTTTACGGCATTTGAAAGGCCTTCATCTAAGGTGAAACGTTCTTTTCTATAATCTAGACTAAGTCCAAGTTTTGCCCATTGTTTTCTAATGTTTTCAGCATATTCTTCTTTCCATTCCCAAGCTTTTTCAAGAAAACCTTCACGGCCTAGCTCATATTTATTTATGCCTTCCTTTTTTAATTTTGCAACAACTTTGGCTTCAGTTGCTATGGCTGCATGATCCATTCCTGGAAGCCACATAGCATCAAATCCATCCATTCTCTTATATCTTATAATAATGTCTTGGAGCGCAGTATCCCAGGCATGCCCTAGATGAAGTTTCCCTGTTACGTTTGGTGGTGGTATTACTATACAATATGGATCTTTTGATTTATCTCCACTTTGAAAATATTCTTTCTCTAACCACTTTTTATATTTTCCTTTTTCTACTTCTTTGTGATTATATTTTTTATCTAACATTTTATCATCTTCTTTCTAATTTTTTGGTTTTACTAGTTTATCTATTTTTTGAATGTCTTCAATAAGACTTTCAAATATTTCATCTCCTTGATATATGATTTTATCATATTCTATCCAAAAATCACTAGCAGTTTTGGCGTTTTTACTTACTATTTCTGCTCTATCACCATAATATTTTAAATCTTCTTTAGCTTTTTCATAGGACATTGCTTTTTGAAGATCATATATTTTAATTTGAAAATCACATTCTATTTTATCAACTTTATAACAAAACTTTGCTTCTTTTGTTTTTCTTTCATTAAATTCTTCGAGCAAATTATCTATTTCTTGTTTTTTCAAAAGATTTTTAGTTATTTTGCTAACGCATTCTCGTCCTAGTTTTAATTTTTCTTCTCTTGTTATGTTTGATCTTATAGTTAAATCTCCCATTATTATTTCTTCAGTTTCATGAAGCGTTAGTATTTTTAAGACTTTTTCCATATCTAAATTTAGTTCGTATTCACTTGCTATCATAATTCCAAGAATTAATGTTCCATAGATATGCTCTGCTACACTTTCAATTCTTTCCTTTTCTATTCCTATTTCTACAAACCCTGTACGAAGTCGTTCTTTTAAGGTATTTGCATATAAGTAAAATCTTATAATGTTTTGGTTTTTCTCTTTCATCTTTTACCTCTTTTCTATAAAAAAAATTACATCACCCAAGGACGATGTAATCGTGGTACCACCTTAATTTGTAATAGTTTATTACCTTATTTGTATATAACACATACCTGTGAATTGTTTTACTAAAGTTCAAACAATTAACTCCAAAGCTACCTTCAACTATATCTAATATCTATTTACACCAAACATAGACTCTCTTTAATTAAATGATAGTTTACTCCTCTTTTTCTTTGTTTTTTAATATAAATCCCTAATGGTTACTATTTCTCCTGCTACTAGGAAAATTACCATTAAGATTACAAATGCTAATATTAGAAAGGCCATAAGTCCCCAACCATGATTGTTTAGTTTCATTTTACACCTCTTTTATTTCTTTTATGCAAGTTACTGCTGCCAGTGCTCCATCAGCAGTTGCTGTTACTAATTGAAAAGCATCTTTTTTTACTACATCCCCAGCAGCATATATACCTTCAATAGGTGTTTTTCTTTGTTGGTCTACAATAATATAACCTTTTTCATCCAAAATTTCAAGGTTTTTTAAGAAATTTGTATCTGGTTCATAACCAATAAAGATAAAACATGCTTTGGTTGGCAGTTCTTTTTCCTTTTCCTTTACTTTTAAAGTTACAGATTTTAAAACACCATTTTCTTCATTAAATTTTTCAACAGTAGCATTTTTTATAATTTTAATATTTTCTTTTTCTTTTATTTTATTTATTAAGATTTTATCTCCTTTTACTTTATTACTTCTACATAAGATTGTAACAGTTTTACAAATATCTGATAAATAAAGGGATTCTTCCAAAGCACTATTACCTGCTCCAACAATTGATACATCTTCATTTTTGTAAAGATTTCCATCACATAGTGAGCAGAAACTTATTCCTTTTCCTTCAAGAGTATTTGAACCATCTTTTTCTAATTTTTTAGGAGTTCTTCCAACTGCGAGAATTATTTTTTTAGCTTCTATTTTGTTTCCATTTTTTAGAGTTAAAATTTTACTTTTTTTATTGTTTTTAATACTTACTACTTCAGAAAATATTTGTTTTATTTTTAAACTGTCTAATTGTTCAGTAAAATGCTCTGCTAAATCTGGTCCTGTTATTTTGACAAATCCAGGATAGTTTTCAACTGTCGAAGTTTTATTTAGTTCTCCTCCAGGCATTTCTTTTTCAATTATGCAACAGTTTAAATTTGCTCTTTTTATATAGATTGCTGCTGTTATACCGGCAGGACCTGCTCCTACTATGGCAACATCATATATGTTTTTCATTTTCTTCAGTCCTTTCTTTTAATCTATTTACTCTTGTATCTTTTTTCTTTCGAATAACTAAGTATAATCCTAGTAAGAATAATAGTACAGAAACTATTTGAGCTACTTTAAATGGTCCAAGCATTAAAGAGTCTGTTCTAAGACTTTCAATAAAGAATCTTATGAATGAATACCACATAAAATATATTCCTACAAGTCTTCCTGGTTTTAACTTAAATTTTTTTCTTATAATAATTAATAAAACAAAACCAATTAAATTCCATATACATTCATAATAGAAGGTAGGATGATAGTATGTTCCATTAATATTCATACCATTTATAATGAATTGTGGTATATTTAAATTTTCTAAAGTTTCTTTTGCTACTTCAGGCCCATGGGCTTCACTATTAAAAAAGTTCCCCCATCTTCCTATTGCTTGGGCAAGGAGCATTGCTGGTGCTGCTAAATCAAAAATTTTTAGAACATTTTTTTTGTTTTTTTTGCAGTAGTAAATAAACCAGATACCGCCACAAATTATAGCACCATGAACTGCGAGACCACCATTCCAAATAGCTATTATTTGAAACGGATTACTTAAATAATAACTTAAATTAAATATTACATAATAAATTCTGGCACCTATTATGCCAAAGATTGCTCCATAGAAAACAAGGTTAGTTAAAAAGTCTTCATTATAGCCATCTTTTTTGGCTGTTTTCAGAAAGAGAAATGAACCCGCTAAAATAGCAAGGAGCATAGTAATTGAATACCAATAAATGTCAATTGGTCCGAGCGATATTAAAACTGGATTCATGTACTCCCTCCTTTATTAATTATTGTTTAAAACTTTTTTTAAATACTGTCCTGTATAAGATTTTTCTACTTTTGCTATTTGTTCTGGAGTTCCAGTTGCTATTACTTCGCCACCTTTTTCTCCACCTTCTGGTCCTAAATCTATAATGTAATCAGCTGTTTTTATCATATCTAGATTATGTTCTATTACTATTACACTATCTTTATTATCTACTATTTTGTTAATAATTGCAAGTAACTTCTTTATGTCATGGGCGTGAAGTCCTGTTGTTGGTTCGTCCATAACAAATAAAGTTTTTCCAGTTGGTTTTTTTTGAAGTTCTTTAGCTAGTTTTACACGAGAGGCTTCTCCTCCTGATAAAGTTGGCGCAGGTTGACCAAGTTTTATATAACCAAGTCCTACGTCATCTAAAACTTTTAACTTTCTTTTTATTTTTGGAACGTTTTCAAAGAACTTCAAGGCCTGTGTTACACGAAGATCTAGAACTTCATTAATATTTTTCCCTTTAAATTTTATTTTTAAACTTTCAGTATTATACCTTGCACCATGACATACTTCACATGGAACGTAAACATCTGGTAAGAAATGCATTTCTATTTTTTTAACACCATCACCACGGCAGGCTTCACATCTTCCACCTTTTACGTTAAATGAAAATCTGCTTTTGTCATATCCAAGCATTTTTGCTTCTTTAGTTGATGCAAATAATTCACGGATATCATCAAATACTCCTGTATAGGTTGCAGGGTTAGATCTTGGAGTTCTTCCGATTGGATTTTGGGAGATATGAACAATTTTGTCAATATTTTCTAAACCTTTTATTTGTCTATATGCTCCAGGTTTTTCTTTTGAACTATAAACATGATTATATAAAATTCTAGTTAATATTTGATTTATTAAAGTACTTTTGCCACTTCCTGATACTCCTGTTACACAGGTAAATGTTCCGAGAGGAAATTTTACATTAATATTTTTCAAATTATTTTCCTTGGCACCTTTGAGTTCTAGAAATTTACCTGTCCCTTTTCTTCTTTTTTTTGGAACCATAATACATTCTTTGCCACTTAAATATCTTCCTGTAAGACTATTATCGTCGTTTGCAACTTCTTCAGGAGTGCCTATTGACACTATTTTTCCTCCTTCATCTCCTGCGAGAGGCCCTATATCTACTAAAAAGTCACATTTTTTCATTGTATCTGTGTCGTGTTCAACAACTATTAAAGTGTTCCCTAAATCTCTCATGCTAAGCATTGTGTCAATAAGTCTATCATTATCTCTTTGATGAAGTCCAATACTTGGTTCATCTAAAACATATAAAACTCCTGTTAGTCTAGTACCTACTTGAGTTGCAAGTCTAATTCTCTGAGCTTCTCCTCCTGATAGAGTTCCAGCACTTCTACTTAAGGTTAAATAATCTAATCCAACGTTTATAAGAAAACTTAATCTATCTTTGATTTCGTTTACAATAAGTTTAGATATTTGGGTTTGTTCTTCAGATAATTTTAAATTACTCATAAATTCATATAAATTTTTAATACTTAAATTTGTTACTTCATAAATATTTTTACCATTTATTAAAACTTGTAATACTTCTTTTTTTAATCTCGCACCTTTACAAGTAGGACACATTAACTCTACCATATATCTTTCAAGCCATTCCCTAATCCAAGTACTACTTGTTTCCATGTATCTTCTTTCTAGATTAGTTATTATGCCTTCATAAGTTCCATAACTATCTGAGAGATGTCCATTTTTACTGCGATAATGGAAATGAATTAAGTCATTAGTACCATATAGAATCATATCTAGTTCTTTTTTGGTAAAATCCTTTATTTTTTTATTTAAATCTATAGAATAATGATCACAAAAATTTTGTAGTTTTAAATAGTTTATGTTTTCTTCATCATCTCCAAAAGGTACAATACCTCCATCTTTTATTCTTTTGTTTTTATCAGGTATTACTAAATCTGGATCCATTACTAATTTTACTCCAAGACCTTTACAGTCAGGACAAGCCCCATAAGGAGCATTGAAACTAAAGGTACGGGGTTCTAATTCGTTTAAGGAAAAATTACAATAAGGGCAAGCAAAGTTTTCAGAAAAGACTATTTTTTCCCCGTTTGGAATTTGAATAAATATCTTACCTTTTGACAGTTTACACCCAGTTTCAATTGATTCATATAATCTTGATTTTATATCTGGTTTTATAACTAAACGATCTATTACTACTTCAATATTATGTTTTTTGTTTTTTTCAAGTTCAATTGTATCTCCGAGATCATATTCTTCTCCATCTATGTTTACCCTAACATAACCACTTTTTCTTAGATCTTCAAATAAGTCTTTATGAGTTCCTTTTTTACCTTCTATTACAGGAGATAAAATTATTATTTTTGTTTTTTCTTCAAGTTCAAGAACTTTGTTGGTCATTTCTTCAATACTTTGATTAGTAATAGGGATATTGTGATTAGGACAATAGGGAATACCTATTTTTGAGTATAGAAGTCTTAAGTGATCGTATAATTCAGTTACTGTTCCTACTGTTGAACGAGGATTTTTATTAGTTGTTTTTTGATCTATTGAAATAGCTGGTGAAAGTCCTTCAATGGAATCAACATTTGGTTTTTCTGTTCCTCCGAGAAATTGTCTAGCATAAGCAGATAAGCTTTCTAGATAACGCCTTTCTCCTTCTTTATAAATTGTATCAAATGCAAGAGAAGATTTACCACTTCCTGATACTCCAGTCATAACTATAAATTTATTTTTAGGTAGTTCTAAAGATATATTTTTTAAATTGTTTTCTTTTGCTCCTTTAATTATTATTTTTTCCATATAAAACACTTCCCTTTTTTATTTTGCTCCCTTTTCTAAGTTTGTATTATAACATATTTTTAGTCTTTTTTAAATAGATAAGAATTTTTGATTATGGATTTTATAAAATAGAAAAAGATCACTTTTTTGTGATCTTTTATAATATTTATTATCAGTTTTTTAATAGTGATAACAAGATTTGTAACTTTCTACTCCACATGTTTTTGCTCTACATGAATAATGTGTTTGACATCCACATGTCTTTGCCCTACATGACTCTCTGGTTTCACATCCTGCTTTTGAACATCTATTGTATTTAGTACATGTATATGCAGTACATGGACAATTTGATCCAGTAGTATAATTATACGCTGAACAAGTTTTAGTGGTAGTACATTTTTGGCAATTACTAAATGCCTTTACTGTAGTAATTCCAGAACCTGCTGTACCAGCATTACAAACTTTATACCCTGTGCTTTTTCTTGTATAGCCGGATGGACAAGAAGGATAACTTAAGTTCCATGTTACTGTACAAGATTTAGCAGTAACTTTTTTTGTTGTACAATTTTTATTAGTTTTATATGTTTTGCAGCTACCTTTATTACAAGCAGATCTTTTAGAGCAAGAAGAAGTTGCACAAGTACAACTTGAACCTCTTTTATATAATGCGCAATCACATGATGAATTTCTACATGATTTATATGTTTTACAATCACATGATGAATTTACACATGATTTATATTGTTTTACACCGCAATCTTTATGTGCTGAGTATGTTGCTACATTATATGTTGCACTATTCGATGTTACATTTCCTGCATTATCTTCACATGTTCCTGATACTTTAAATCCTTTCATTGGGGATTTTATTGTATATGTATATGGGTTAGTTGTATGTTTCGTACTATTTACATTTGAATTACTTGATAATGTTTTTACTCCACTTCCTGTATCACTACAACTTACTGTTACACTAAATGGTGATGAGCTTGATACTGCATAATAACTTTTTTCACTTACTTTATTTTTATTTGCTTTATATGTTATTACTGGTGCTTTTGTATCTACATTTATTTCTCCTGATGTTATCTTCTTATTCTTTTGTCCTCCTGCTGTTACAAATCCTTCATTTATTATTATGTTGTCACTTCCTAATTGATTTGTTTTACTTGCTGTATATGTTAGTTTATATTCTACTACTTTATTTTCATTTGTATTATATACTCCTGTTGATGCTTTCGATAATGTTCCTAAATTGTTTTTTAATACCATCTTACTTACATCTATTGTTGCTGTTTTATCTGTCGGTACATAACATGTTACTGTCATGCTTGTTGTTTTATTTAATCCTAACCAACTACTTGATGGTGTTGTATTCTTACAATATATTGGGTCCCCAGTTGTATATGAATCACTTCTTACATAATAATTTTTGTCTTTTGTTGTTTTATTTCCTGCTTTATCTTCACATGTTGTTGTATATTTCTTTGGCATTGTTGATATTGATGCTGTTTTTATTGTATCTTTATGTGTTGTTTCCCCTGTATATGTTTTCCCATTTTGTATTATTTGATTCTTTAATGTATTTATTACTCCTTCATCTGTACATTTCGCAGTTACATTTAACTCTGGTATATACCATCCATCTGTTTGTGGTTTCTTATCTTCTGTATAACTTACTTTTGGTGCTGTATTATCTATTATAAATTTTGCACAAGCATTTCCTGTACTATTTCCTCCTGCATCTACTACATGTATTTCATATTCTCCTTCTATTCCTTCTTTCATATGTTTATTTATGTAACTAATTATTTCTTTTTGGGTTACTTCGCTATTATCATTTAACTCTATTCCTACTATCTCTTCTGTTGTCATATTTATTATCTCTATATATGCTATCTGTCTATCTTCTTTTACTTCTTTTAGTTTTACTGCTTTTGGATTATATACTTTACCTTCTGTTATTGCCGTCGGATCTGTATATTCTGCAGCTTCTACATTACAGCTTGGATTTTCTTTATCACCCCAATCTGTTATATTACATGCTATCTGTTCTTCTTCACTACTTGTATCTTTAGTAGGATCATATACATTACCATTTTTATCTGTACATCTTAAACATGCATACCATTTATATTCACTACTATTTATTTTTTGTTTTACGTATACATAACTTTCTGTACATTCATTACCTTCTGAATCTACAAATTCTTTGCTTATATAGTTATTACTTTGCATCTCTGGCAAACTTACATAACTAAAGTCTTGCCCGTTTCTATATACTCCTGTATAACTTTTTACTGGCAATTTTTGTCTATTATCTGTAAAGTATTCTTTACCTGATATTAATAATTGATCTTTTAATTTCTCATTATACTCATTTCTTCCTTCATTCATATAATGTGTTACTACTGGTATTGCTATACCTGCGAGTACCGCTATTATGGCTACTGTTATCAGTATTTCTACCATTGTAAATCCTTTTTTATTAACTTTTTTCATATGCTTTCATATGCTCCTTCATATTTTATTTTCCTATTATAAGGATACCCCCCCCCTATACTTTTGTCAATATTTTTTTAGTTGTGATATAATTATTGATATGTGTTGGTGATGTTTTTATGAAAAGCAAATGTAAAGTCGTTATTATTGGTGCGGGACCTTCAGGAATTTCTACTGCCCTTAATTTAGTAAAGTTGGGTGTTAATGATATTATAGTTATTGAAAAATACAAATTTCCTAGATACAAATGTTGTGCAGGTTATATTACTTCAAAAACTAAGAAAACTTATGAAAAATTTGGTCTTGATATTAATAAATGTCATTACTCTTTAATTAAAGATTTTAATATTTTTTATAGATTTAATCTAAAACAAAAAATTGTTAATAAGTTTTTATATACTAATAAAAAAATAGATAGAACGGAACTTGATTATGCTTTTTATAAGCTTGCTATTTCTAAAGGTGTTAAAATTTATGAAAACTGTAAAATAACATATCATAACATTGACGAAAAATGGATATCTTTGTCAAAGAATGAAAAGGTTAATTATGATTATTTAGTTTTTGCTGATGGTTGTAATAGTTTTGGGAATAGATATCAAAATAATCTAAAGACAAATATTGCTATGCAAATGATTTTTAAAAGTGATAAAAAAGAAGAAATTCAAATTCATTTTGGTGTATCTAAAAAAGGTTATGGCTGGGTTAGTTCTTGTAATGGAATTACTAATATTGGATTAACTGATGTTTTCAACAAAAATATCAATTATAATGATTTATTTAGTTCTTTCTTAACAACTCTTGGATTTAAATATGATAGTAAAAAACTTACAGGCGCTTTTACTCCTATTGGTATTAGAACTCCTATTATAAATGAAAATATTTTCTTTGTAGGTGATGCTGTTGGGGCATGTGATCCACTTACCTTATCTGGACTTAGATATGGCCTCGATTCTGGAAAATATTGTGCTAAAGCAATTTATGAAAATAAAAATAAAATTTATTTAAAATATATTAATAGTTTAAAAATAAAGTTTTTCTTTATGAAAGTTTTACTAAAAATATTCTATCTTAAAATATCACTTTTTTGTATTTTTGAAATAGGATGTCGTTTCTTTGGCAAAATAATTGAAAGCGTATTTAATAATTTTTTTGTTAATAAAAAATAATATTTCTTTTATGGTGAAATATTATTTTCATATGTTTTTATAATATGATTTCATTATTATTAAACTTAACATTTAAGTACTTTTTACTAGAAAGATAATCGCACATATGAACGAAGAATTCATATTTATCATTTGGTTTTGGTAATGTTACATTACTATAGTTACTTTTATTCCACTCTCCCATATGAGAAGACATCGCTTTAGTAATTAATAATATATCCTCTTCTTTAAATAATGTTTTATCTTTGTTTTGCTTTATAAAATTTGCTCCGAGTAATGGATGATCAAATCTTGTATACTTTTCTTTAGGGTCTCCTAATTTTTGAGTATCGTGAAACATGATAGCAATTAACATTAAATCTTTTTCTCTTTCGGTAAATATATTTTTTAAATACTCTAAATCTAAGATATCTTTAGCTATTCTGATTGCAACTTTAGTATGTCTTACAAGACCTCCATCTCCTTGAGCAAACTCTGGATGATATTTACCAGTAGAAGCTGCAGGAACTGTAAAAAAATAATCTGGTACTAAATCTAATAAGTTTTCTGCACTTTTTCTATAGTTTTCATCTTGTATATAATTTAATTCTGCTTTAAATACTTCTTTTTTATTCATACTACACCTCTATACAATATATTTATCTTGTTTTCTTTTGGTTTATTTAATATATTTTTTTGGCAACTATTACTTGCGAATTTACTTTATTTATTTTAACTACTTTATTTGATCTATTAAAGATTCGATTTTGTCATTATACTCAAATCTATAATGACTTGTTATTTGCATATCTGTTTCTTCTAGGCGATCCTCTTCTTTTTGTTTTTGAGTTTCATCTCTATTTTGAATTAAATAAGGAACTCCTCTTTCGTTATATTTATCAGATATCATTGCTATATGATCTCCATCATCAAAAACTAAAATATCTCCCGGCATAAAATTACCAATACTATACATATCTGTTTCTAAACTTTTGGCGTATCTTTGGAAAAACAAATCCATATTTCCTACTCTTCGAAAATCGATGTTACTATCTCTTATTTCAATGCCATAAGTTCCTTTTTTGTATGTATTATCTATATCTTGGGAAATCATATCTTTTAAACTGTAACCTGCTGTTTTGAAAGCATACCAAATAAGGTCGGCACAAATACCTTCTTTTTCTACTTCAGGATATCCTCCAGCATAATATTTACTGACATATTTAGGATTCCATTTTGCATACTGCTTTTCTCCATTTAACATATCGGTGTAATCATCAGTACCATTTTTATTGTAATCAGTTTGGCTTTTTAATCTTATAAATCCAAAATCAGAGATATTATAGTAATCTTTTTTATCACTTATTGGCTTTAAATCTTCATTATAAGCTATATAATATTTTAAGACTGTTAATACACCGATTGCAAAAACTATTGCTAATATAAAGGTTGTAAATCTTTTAAAATTTTTTTTTACTTTCTTTCTTTTCCTTTTCTTTGCCATATTTAAACTCCTATTTCGTTTTTAATTCAAATAATATATCTCTTAACTGCATTGCTCTTTCAAAATCTAGTTCTTTAGCTGCTTTTCTCATTTCTTCTTCTATTTTATCGATATTTTCTATGTTAATTATATCACTATTTTGAGATTTTTCCATTTTTTCCAGTTCTTTTTCATCAACATTTGATATTAATTCTGGTATTTCTTTAATTATTGTTTTAGGGATTATGTTATGTTCTTTATTATACTCTTCTTGAATTGTTCTACGGCGTTTAGTTTCAGTTATTGCTAAATTCATGCTGTCAGTTACTATATCAGCATACATTATAACGTGTCCATTTGCATTTCTGGCACATCTACCTATAGTTTGAATTAAACTTCTTTCGCTTCTTAAGAATCCTTCTTTATCAGCATCTAATATAGCGATTAAACTTACTTCAGGAATATCTAAGCCCTCGCGAAGGAGATTTATTCCTACAATACAATCGTATTTACCTTGTCTTAACTCTCTTATTATTTTTAATCTTTCAAGGGTTTTTATTTCAGAGTGAAGATAGGCTACTTTAATGTCTAAGTCTTTTAAATATTTAGTTAACTCTTCACTCATTCTAATAGTTAAAGTTGTAATAAGTACACGTTCATTTTTACTTGCTCTTTTTCTTATTTCTCCTACTAAATCATCTATTTGACCTTCAGTTTTTCTAATTTCTATTGTTGGATCTAATAGTCCTGTTGGACGAATGATTTGATCTACTTTGTTTTCTGCAAGTTCTAGCTCATAGTCCCCGGGAGTTGCTGATACATAGATTATTTGATCTGTTTTGTTTTCAAATTCGTTAAATTTAAGAGGTCTATTATCAAGTGCACTTGGAAGACGAAAACCATATTCTACAAGAGTTGTTTTTCTTGCTCTATCTCCATTATACATGGCTCTTACTTGGGGTATTGTTACATGTGATTCATCTATTACAAGAAGATAATCATCTCCAAAAAAGTCCATTAAAGTTGTAGGTGTTTCTCCTTCTTTTCGGCCACTTAAATGACGAGAATAATTTTCAACTCCACTACAAAAACCTGTTTCTGTAAGCATTTCTATGTCATATTTTGTGCGTTGTTCTAATCGTTCTGCCTCGAGAAGTTTGTTATTTTCTCTTAGAAAGGCAAGTCTTTCTTCTAACTCTTCTTTTATTCTTTTTATAGCTTCTTTTAACTTTTCCTCGCTTGTTACGAAATGACTCGCAGGAAATATTGTTGTATTTTTTATTACATTTAAAACTTTTCCTGTTAAGGTATCTATTTCAGATATTTTATCTATTTCATCTCCAAAAAATTCTACACGTATTCCATTTCTATTTTCATAAGTTGGGATTATTTCTAAAACGTCTCCTCGGACTCTAAATGTACCACGCTTAAAATCATGATCGTTTCGATCATATAACATATCGATTAATTTTTTCATTACTTTATTTCTTTCAATTTCCTCTCCTACTGTTAATGTTATAGTATTGTTTTTATATTCTTCAACTTCTCCGATACCATAAATGCAGGAAACTGATGCTACTACTATTACATCTTCTCTTGAAAGAAGAGCACTTGTAGCTGCGTGTCTTAACTGATCTATTTCATCATTAATTGAGGCATCTTTTTCAATATAGGTATCTGTACCAGGTATGTAGGCTTCTGGTTGATAATAGTCATAGTAAGAAACAAAATACTCTACTCTGTTTTCAGGAAATAATTCTTTTAATTCAGCATAAAGTTGTCCTGCTAATGTTTTGTTATGTGCAAGAACTAAAGTTTTTTTGTTGGTTTCTTTTATTACATTAGCTATGGTAAAAGTTTTTCCAGTACCTGTTGCTCCGAGAAGTACTTGATGTTTTTTTCCATCTTTTATGCCATTTACTAAACTATTTATCGCTTGTGGTTGGTCCCCGCTTGGTTTATACTTCGAATGTATTTTAAACATAAGATTGCCTCCCTTTTAATATGTTTATTATATCATTAGTTGTACAAATAAAAAAGCTATTAGAAAATTAATAGCTTTTATTCTTCTTCAATAATTCCGTAATCATTATGTTTTCTTTTATATATTACTGCAACTTTATCAGTTTCAATGTTTTTAAACATGTAGAAATCATGATTTAATAATTCCATTTGAAGAATTGCTTCTTCCTCATCCATTGGTTTTAATTCTACTGTTTTTCTCTTAACTATTTGATTTTGGTTTTCTTCATCTGAATCTATATTTTCAATATTTAAAATGAAATCAAATTTTCCTTTTTGTTTTTTTCCTGAAATTCTTGTTTTATTTTTAACAATTTGTCTTTCTAATTTATCAATAGATGTATCAATAACAGCGTAAAAATCTACACCTTCTTCTTCTACTCTTAAAGTGCATCCTTTAAGAGGTATAGTTACTTCAATTTTTTGTTTTGGCCCATATACTTTGAATAGAATGGTACCTGTTACTTCATCACTGTTTTCTATGTACTTATTTAACTTTTGAATTTTTTCTTCAGCATAATTTTTCATAGAATCAGTTATATTTGTTTTTTCACCACGAATATTTAATTTCATAATATCATCTCCTTTATTTAAGTTTATCATATTTATAAAAAAAATAAAACCACAAAAGTGGTTTAATGAAGAATAAAAAGTTAAGAAATTAATTTTAAAAAAGCTTCTTTGTGAAAGTTGTTTAAACTTCTCACCGAATAGTATTTCTGTGCCCTCCCATATTTCGAAAAATCCATATTGTATGATATGTATGTTAAACTCTGTTTCTTCCAGTATATCCTTACTATTATCTCTGTCTCATACCCATTCAATCCCTTTTCTCTACATTTCTCTATTAATTCCTCTTTGTTCGTCGGTAAATTCATCAATGTCTTTAATCTCTTTGGCACTTCTCTTCTCCCTTTACTACTATATAGTTCATGTATACCGCTAACATACTACCTAATATTATACATAATAACACACTTACATATATGCTCGGTATTAAGGCTGTTATTATATAAAATATTGTCCATGTGAATGTCGTACATGCCACTGTCGAGTTTAAATGAAATGTCTCCCCTAAAAGTGTTCTCACAAAGAAAAATCCTATTAGAAAAAATGATAACTCTGCAAACGCATCATTAAAATATGCTATTACAAATACTCCCGCTGTTTGTATTAATTGAAGTGGTATTGTTATTCCATAAAATATTACATTTTCTATTATTCTCTCTAATTTTTCTGCTCTTGTTTGGGCAAAATTCTCTATCGATGCTGTATTATTAAACCAAATCCCGTTCTTTCTCTTTCTCTTCTCTTTTTCTTCGTTTCCTTTCTTATTCATTTATTCCTCCTATTTGTTTAATAATAGACAAGGGCCCTTTTATCTATTATTCTTTTTATTTATTATTTTGCTATGTTAACTACTTTTTTTGCTAGTTTCTTTGCAAATTTGTTTTCTTTGTCGAATTTGCCCCACCATAATAGGCTTTGTCCCATCTTTTACACCTCTTTTCTTTAAATATACTTCTTTTACTAATATAATTATTCCCATAATTATAAAGTAATCTATTGATAATAAATTCCTCGTTGTTTCATTTATTTGTGTAAAATCTATAAATCTTACTTTATACATATATGTTATTCCTTCTATTACTACATTTAATCCTATACTTAAAAATATATATATGATACTTCTTATTTTTCTTTTTGAATATATATAACCAAATACTATGAAGAAGATTATTACAAATAATTGTGCTATTCCTTTATCAAATATTCCTACTACTAATATATTTAGTAATAAATATACAATACTAAATTTAAATAATTTCTTGGCATCTTTTACTCTAAACACTATGAGCATAACTGCATAAAAATTTAATATGATAACTATCCAATTTGTTATATAATCTATTGCTTTTATAACATTTATTTCCTTTAGATTTTCATATGTTACTGCATAATGTGGAAATCCCATACTTTCCATAGCTGTATTGAATATTATTAACATAACCATTATTATCAGTAACCACACTACTACCTTTGCTATTTTCTCATTTACCCCTAACCATTTTATGAAATCCTTCATATATACTACCTCACTTCCGATTATACTATATCTATCTTTCTTTGTAACGCAATTGTTACGCAAATGATGTGCTTTTCCATTTTTTTCCATTTACTATTTTATCATCTTTTTAATTTGTAATGGAACTTATTTGTTACTTTATTTATATTATAATGTTTTTATTGAGTTTTTCATAGTTTTATGTTATAATTAGTCCACGGGGACGATAGGGTTCGACAAGAGTATAATGATTTAAACTGCAAGTAGATGGCAATCTTTAAATGCATTTTTAAAAATAACTGGAAACAGACAATTACAATTCGCTTAATTTAATTAACTAGAGCGAGCTCTTGTATATTCTCTGCTTACTGGAATATATTAGGGTAATACTAAGTAGGCTATATTACTATAGTTCCTATATATAGTAATGAATTTTTATAGGATAGTTGTCTATGTGGTTGTTAATTGCTTTGTGGATAATGAATTTTTTCAATTAACTAAACTTGTAGATGTTTAAATTTAATTTGCTTTTGGACAGGAGTTCAATTCTCCTCGTCTCCACCATTAAGTAATAATTTTTTTATAAATGCCGATTTAGTTTAGTGGTAAAACAGATGCATGGTAAGCATCAGAGATCAGTTCAATTCTGTTAATCGGCACCAGAGTGTTTTTTGTAAAAACATTTTTATGATATATTAAATATGTTTCAAAATTTTGTATAAAGTAAAAACTTAGCAAAAATATTAATTTGCTAAGTTTTATTTTTATTATATCTGAAGAATAAAAAGTTAAGAAATTAATTTTAAAAAAGCTTCTTTGTGAAAGTTGTTTAAACTTCTCACTGAATAGTATTTCTGTGCCCTCCCATATTTCGAAAAATCCATATTATATGATATGTATGTTAAACTCTGTTTCTTCCAGTATATCCTTACTATTATCTCTGTCTCATACCCATTCAATCCTTTTTCTCTACATTTCTCTATTAATTCCTCTTTGTTCGTCGGTAAATTCATCAATGTCTTTAATCTCTTTGGCACTTCTCTTCTCCCTTTACTACTATATAGTTCATGTATACCGCTAACATACTACCTAATATTATACATAATAACACACTTACATATATGCTCGGTATTAAGGCTGTTATTATATAAAATATTGTCCATGTGAATGTCGTACATGCCACTGTCGAGTTTAAATGAAATGTCTCCCCTAAAAGTGTTCTCACAAAGAAAAATCCTATTAGAAAAAATGATAACTCTGCAAACGCATCATTAAAATATGCTATTACAAATACTCCCGCTGTTTGTATTAATTGAAGTGGTATTGTTATTCCATAAAATATTACATTTTCTATTATTCTCTCTAATTTTTCTGCTCTTGTTTGGGCAAAATTCTCTATCGATGCTGTATTATTAAACCAAATCCCGTTCTTTCTCTTTCTCTTCTCTTTTTCTTCGTTTCCTTTCTTATTCATTTATTCCTCCTATTTGTTTAATAATAGACAAGGGCCCTTTTATCTATTATTCTTTTTATTTATTATTTTGCTATGTTAACTACTTTTTTTGCTAGTTTCTTTGCAAATTTGTTTTCTTTGTCGAATTTGCCCCACCATAATAGGCTTTGTCCCATCTTTTACACCTCTTTTCTTTAAATATACTTCTTTTACTAATATAATTATTCCCATAATTATAAAGTAATCTATTGATAATAAATTCCTCGTTGTTTCATTTATTTGTGTAAAATCTATAAATCTTACTTTATACATATATGTTATTCCTTCTATTACTACATTTAATCCTATACTTAAAAATATATATATGATACTTCTTATTTTTCTTTTTGAATATATATAACCAAATACTATGAAGAAGATTATTACAAATAATTGTGCTATTCCTTTATCAAATATTCCTACTACTAATATATTTAGTAATAAATATACAATACTAAATTTAAATAATTTCTTGGCATCTTTTACTCTAAACACTATGAGCATAACTGCATAAAAATTTAATATGATAACTATCCAATTTGTTATATAATCTATTGCTTTTATAACATTTATTTCCTTTAGATTTTCATATGTTACTGCATAATGTGGAAATCCCATACTTTCCATAGCTGTATTGAATATTATTAACATAACCATTATTATCAGTAACCACACTACTACCTTTGCTATTTTCTCATTTACCCCTAACCATTTTATGAAATCCTTCATATATACTACCTCACTTCCGATTATACTATATCTATCTTTCTTTGTAACGCAATTGTTACGCAAATGATGTGCTTTTCCATTTTTTTCCATTTACTATTTTATCATCTTTTTTAGCCCTTTTTATTTTTTTTAACATAAAAAAAAGAATTTTGTCAATTCTTTCCTTTTTTATCAGCAATAATACTCGTTTTTGTAATTATAAATCCTATTAATAAAAGTATAAATATATATATTATTATTCCTAGTGTTTTATCATTTATTGAATAAATTACAGAAGCAAATGCAAATAATATATTCATTGCATAAATTGCAAGTACTGTATTTCTATGTGATAGCCCTAAATTTAAAAGTTGATGATGCAGATGAGCTTTATCAGGCATATATATTGGTTGTTTTTTTATCATTCTTCTAATAATTGCAAATAATGTATCTAAAATTGGTATTCCTAATAATAATATTGGAATAAAGAATGATGTCATTGTTACTGTTTTAAATCCTAATAGTGATATAGTTGCTATCATAAAACCTTGAAACATTGAACCAGAATCTCCTGAAAATATTTTTGCTGGATAAAAGTTATGACATAGGAATCCAAGTGATGCTCCGAGCATAATGAATGCAAGAGATACATCTAATCCTCCGAAACTTGCTTTTATAAAAGCAATTATTCCTATTGTGGAATAAAAAATGCTACATGTTCCTGTTGATAGTCCATCCAGTCCATCTATTAAATTTATTATATTTATACATCCAACTATAAATAATATAGTAAGTGGGTAAGTAAAAATACCAAAATCTATATGGAAACTGCCTATAGTTATTTTATCAAGTGCTATACCACCATAGAATAGAACAATTGCTGCAGCAATTATTTGTCCTAAAAGTTTTGTTTTAGCTCCTAGTGGACTAATATCATCTATTACTCCGACTATTATAATTATAAATGCTCCAATTAATATTGAATTCATTTGAATGCTTTGTACCCCAAATAGCATATAGCCAAAAAGAAATGTTAGAAAAACTCCGAGTCCTCCTAGTCTAGGCATTGGCTTAGTGTGAACTTTTCTTTTATCTGGCATATCAATAGCTCCAATATGTTTTGCTACTTTCTTTATATAAAATGTCACTAAAAATGAAAAGATAAAACAAGTTGCAATTATTATAAAGATATGCAAATGATTACTTAAATCTAACATAATACCACCTATAGTGATTATAACATGCCTTTATAAAAAAATATAGATAAAATATTGTTTATTTATCTATATAATATAGTTTTTCTAACATTATTCCTGTACCTTCTGCTACACATGAAAGCGGTTCTTCTGCTTTAAATACTGGTACTTTTAATTCTTCTTGAAGTAATTCTGGTAGGCCATTTAAAAGAGCGCCACCACCAGTAATTATTATTCCTCTTTCTATTATATCTGCTGAAAGTTCAGGAGGAGTTTGTTCTAAAACTACTTTTATCATAGCTACTATCTTTTTAATGCTTTCTTTTAAGGCAACTTCTATTTCCTCACTTGATATAGTTATTGTTTTTGGAAGTCCTCCTACCAAATCTCTTCCTTTTACTTCCATTTTATTTTTACTTTTTCCTTGCTTAACTGTTCCTATTTTTATTTTAATGTTTTCTGCTGTTTTTTCTCCAACTAACAATTTATATTTTTCTTTTATATAATCAATTATATTTTGATCAAAAGTATTGCCTGCTGTTTTTATTGAGGCACTTGTAACAATATTTCCAAGTGATAGAACTGCTATATCTGTTGTTCCTCCACCAATATCTACAACCATATTACCTTCAGGTTTTCCTATATCAAGCCCTGCTCCTACTGCCGCTACTTTAGGTTCTTCTTCTACAAATACTTTTTTGGCCCCTGTTTTTTCTGCTACTTCTTTAATTGCATTTTTCTCAACTTCTGTTATATTTGATGGACAACATATTAATATTCTAGGTTTACTAATTTTTGTTCCTAGTTTAACTTTTCTTAAAAAATGCTCAAGTAAGGATGCAACCATATCAAAATTGGCGATAACTCCATCTTTCATTGGTTTTATAGCTTTTAATTTTCCTGGTGTCTTTCCAAGCATACTATTTGCTTCTTCACCAACTGCTATTACATCTTTAGTTTCATCATCTATTACTATGACACTTGGTTCATTTAGAACTATTCCTTCACCTTTTACATATATAAGGATATTAACTGTTCCTAAATCTATTCCTATGTCTTTGCTAAACATATTAATTTCCTTCAGTATTTGTGAAGAATTCTTCTGGATTAACTAGAATATTTTTATTATATAGTTCAAAATGTAAATGATTTCCTAAATCGCTACTTATATTATTAGTTCCACTTGTGGCAATTACTTGTCCCTTTTTTACTTCATCTTTTTCTTTTACTTTTACATCTTTTATGCTTTGATATACACTTATCATATTATTATCGTGTTCTATTTTTACTGTAGTACCTACAATATCATCTTCAGATATTGATACAACTTTACCATCTTCTATAGCATTTACTTCAAAAACTTCTTTACTTACATAATCTACTCCTTTGTTTTGAATATAAGTGTTTTCATAGTAAATGATTGCATCTTCTTGACTATCTTCTTCTGCTTGATAGTCATAATAACTTTTTCCTATCTCTACTCCTTCTGCAGTATATGGTCTTACTATATCAGTGTTACTTTCACTTTCTTCGCTTTCAGTTGTTTGTTCATCTTCTGCTGATACTGGCATAACATTATCTGTTAGTATTTCATAAGAGACATATCTTAAGTTATCAATTTGTTCATCCTCTGCTGTTTTTAAAGACTGAGTAACAGCATAACTTACTAAGCATACTAATGCGATTATAGAAATTACTATTCCTTGTAATAAATAATACCTTGAACTTCTTTTTGTCATATAAAATCACCTCATTATAAGTTTTAACAAATAATGAGGTTTTATACATATTTTAAATAATTTTTGATAGTGATGCACAGTCGTAGATAAAGTTTGTTACTAAATAAATTAAAGAAATTGCTATAAAGAAGAAAAATAATCTTGCTTTAAATACTTTATTTTTTTTAAATATTTGATTTATATTAACTGCATCAAGAGAAAATATTACAAGTGGTGTTATTAAAGCATATAAAAGGAATTTAATTAGCATTTTCGTATTCTTTTATTTGATTTATTCTTCTTAAATATCTTTCTTCTTCTAAAGGTTTTTCATTTAAAAAAGTATGAACCATTTCTAAAGCATATTCTTTATCTGTTTTTCCTGAAAAGGCTATAACGTTTGCTCTATTATGTTTTTTAGCAAGACTTGCTTCTTCTATAGTATTTATTTTAGCACAGTAAGCACCTTTTACTTTATTAACTGCTATAGATATTCCGATACCACTTTTACAGATTGCTATTCCAATATCTGCTTCTTTTTTGGCTATTTTTTCTCCGAGTAATATTCCATATTTTGGAAAATCCACAAATTCTTCAGAATGAGTTCCTAAATCTATTATTTGGTAATCTTTTTGTAATGATTCGATTAAATATTGTTTTAAATTATAACCACCATGATCTGCTGCTAAAGCTATTTTCATTTTATCACCTCTTAAGTATTATATACTATTTTTTTAATAAAAAAAAGAACCTTAGTTCTTCATTCCATATTTTTGTTTGAATTTTTCAACATTTCCTGTCATTTTGGCTGTTCCTTGTGTTCCAGTATAAAATGGATGACATTTTGAACATATTTCAACATGTATTTCATCATCTTTTGATGTAGACATTGCTTTGAAACTTTCGCCACATAAACATTTAAATGTTACTTCTTTTTGTTCTTTATGAATATCTTTTTTCATATATGTCGCTCCTTTCGCCATGACTTTTTTTGTCATAGTAATAATAATTCTTTAGTAGTATAGCAGAAATTAATTAGTTTGGCAAGTTTTTTCTTCAAGTTTTATATCTGCTCCAACATTTGAAAGTTTTTCAATTATTCCTTCATATCCTCTTAAAATATGTTCAACTTCTTCAACCACTGTTTTTCCTTCTGCTATTAAACCTGCAATTATAAGGGCTGCTCCGGCACGAAGATCTGTTGCTTTTACTGTTTTTCCTTTTAAATATGTATCCCCTTTTACTATTGCTTTCATTCCTTTTATTTCTATATCTGCACCCATGTCATTTAAGTATTTTACATGCATAAATCTATTTTCATAGATGGTTTCTTCTATTTGTGATTTACCTTTGCACTGTGTTAATAGAACAGAGAATGGTTGTTGTAAATCAGTTGCAAATCCTGGATAGTAGTATGTTTTGATATTAACTGGCTTTAAGTTATCGCTTTTTTTGCATATTATACTATCTTCTTCTATTTCAATATTTGCTCCTGCTGCTTCTAATTTTGATGTTAATGCTTCGATATGTTCAGGAATTATATTGCTTATTTTAAGTGGATCTCCTAAAAGAGTTCCTAATATAGTATATGTTCCAGCTTCTATTCTATCAGGAATTATTTCAGCAAATCCTTTTGTTAATTTTTTTACACCTTTTATTTTTATAACACTTGTTCCAGCACCAACAATTTGTGCTCCCATATTATTTAAGAATGTAGCAACATTTACTATTTCTGGTTCTCTGGCAGCATTTTCTATTATTGTCATTCCTTCAGCTTTAGTAGCTGCGATCATTATGTTTATTGTAGCACCTACTGATGCCATATCAAGATAGATATTAGCACCTTTTAATTTATCTGCTGTTATTATATATTTGTCTCCATCTTCTTCAATTTTGGCTCCAAGTTTTCTAAATCCTTCTAAATGGAGATTAATTGGTCTTGAACCTATTTTACATCCTCCAGGGAAATACATTTCTACATGTTTATATTTAGCAAGTAAAGCCCCCATAAAGTAATATGACGCCCTTAATTTACTTGATATTTCAACAGGTATTACTTTGTTTTCCATATTTTCAGGATTTATAATCATAGTTTCTGTTGCCCTTTTGACATTTATATTTAAAAATTTTAATATTTCTTCAATAGAGGCTATATCTGATATTTCTGGAACATTACATATTGTTGCTTCTTCATCTGTTAAAATTGCTGCGGGAATAAGAGCTACAGCAGCATTTTTTGCACCACTTATTCTAATTGTTCCACTAAGTTTATTTTGCCCGTTAATTATTATTTTTTTCATACTTCTCATCAACTCTTTTTCTATAGTAATATATGCCTAGTTTTTTTTGGCGTTCCTTGTTACTATTATCATGATATCATTATTTATGATGTTTTTCAATGGAAATAAATGTTTTTTATCTATTCAAACATATTTATTATTTCTTTTAAACTTTTTAATGTTTTAAAACCCTTGCCATTACCTTTTAAACTAAATCTTACAGGTATTCCACCTTCTTTTTCCCACTGTCTTAAATTACCTGCGTAATCATCTATTAAAATGGAATCTTTAGTGTGAATCATTTTTGTTTTAGGTATTTGTTTTGGACAAGGTATTATTGTTATATCACTAAAGTATTTTCTTAAATAATTTATTTTTAAAACTGCTTCATTTAAGGAATTTACATGGGTTAATATTGCTAAATTAAACTTATTACTTTCTATTATTTGTTTTATATTATTTATTGAATCATTTAATATATATTTATCATTTATTATATTTTCCCAAGGATAATTTATATAAAAATTTCTCATATCTTCTTCATCTGTTATATTTTGTTTTTCTAATTCTTCATATAATGGTGTAATTGTATCTAAAATAACTCCATCAAAATCAATATATAAATTCTTTTTTTCCATAAAACTTCCTCCATATATAGTATTTTAGTATGATTATACAAAAAAAAGCAAGGATTTCCTTGCTCTTTATTAATTTACTTTTTCATAAACTCCTGTATATTTATAACCTTGATTGATTAATGTTTGATCGTTTTTGCTATATGACCAAGCTGTATATTCTTTTTTACCTGTATAGGCTTCTCTTTCAAGAGTACGAGTTTTTTTATGATAATAGTATACCTTATTTGTTTCAGTTACTAATTTTTTACCATAAGCTATGAATTCATCTACGTTTGCATATACTGGGATGTCTGTTTTAACAACACTTTTACATTTTGCTGTTAATGATTCTTTTGATGAAGAAACATCTGTTGTTGTTGTAACACTTCTTGTATATTTGTTGAATGTATATATTGGTGTAATACTACATACATCACCACAGTTTTTGAAATCCATTCTTACGAATTCATATTTAACACTATTTGAATCTGATGGTAATGTTGAAGTTGTTATTTGACCTTGATATGACCATCCTGACACTACTTTATAAGTTGTACTTGATGATGATGTCATGAAATAATCATATCCAGAACATGCCCATTTTGAGTACGAACCAATATAAACTTGTTTATTTTGATAAATTGGTTTAGATGTATCTGCTACTCTTTTTGTTATTTTAGTTGTTTTAGCACCAACTTTTTCATACCAATCAAATTCATGTTGTCCCCAATTAATATTGTTATTATCTGGGTCGTATTCAATATTGTTTGACCAGTCTGTCCAATCACTATATTCTCTACCATAATCTACTGATACTTCTTTTTTGTATAAATATTTATAGATTGGATCTTCTGGTTTTGGTGGATTATCTGGGTTATCAGGGTTACTTGGTTTATCTGGAACTATTACATTGATTGTCTTTTTAACTACTTTTTTAGTTACTCTTGTAATATTATTTGTAATTCTTTTAAAGAAGTTTTGTGTATTTGATGGTGTTCCTCCTGATACATATCCAGATGATGTAGCAGCTTGTGCTACCTCTTTCTTTTCACATATGTCATTTAAACAATAATTATAGCATCCTAAATATACTATTATATAATCTTCTTCATCTCCACATGATAAATTAACTTTCATTTTATATTCTTTCTTTAATTTAGTTAATTCTACATATGAATCGTCAAGATCACATGTTTCACCATTTTTATCTTTTATTGATAATAATAGTTTCATTTCTAACATATCGCCTAATGTTAGTTTCTTTGTGTCGCCTTCTTTTTTAGGAAGTCTTTCAGTTGTATAGTAACTTATTGCAACTTCTTTCATTGTATCCAAGTTTTCTTGGAATATTCTGTCATATAATGGATCTAATCTATCTGCAAAATCATTGAAAGCATCTTTTAATCCAGATTTAGTTGGAAATAACCAAAGTAATAAAAATATTAGTACTAGTATAAGTAAGAATCCTATTAAGAATCTTTTAATATGATAACTTAATGGTTCTTTATTATTTCCCATATTATTCATATTTGAATTATAATTATTATTAAAATCAGTATTTTGTTCGTAATTCATTTCCATTTACCCCCTTTACTATTACGATCTTACTCTTTGAATTCCTGATTCATATGTTGTTCCATCTATTTGTATTTCTATTTTATCTAAAGATTTTATTTCTGTTACTTTTTGTCTATTTGATTCTGATTTAACTGGTTCATTGATATTTGTTGGTTCTGCAGGTTCCCAGTATTCTTCTTTGCTTACTACATCATCTGATGAATCTTGTGATGTAGAAGGTTTTGTTGATTCTGCTGGTTTTGATGGTTGTGCAGGTTCTGCCTGTTTTGTTGGTTCTGGTGTGAAAGTTTCTTCTTTTTTCACTATCTCTTCTTCTTTTGCTGCTTCTTTCATTTTTAGACCTTGAGCATAACCAGCATTATATCCTGAAGTATTCTTTTGTTTTGATTTTCCTGCTAGAGCATCTTTTTGTCCAAGTGCGAAATCTTTTTCATAA
This sequence comes from uncultured Bacilli bacterium, assembly GCA_947628535.1. Taxonomy (GTDB): domain Bacteria; phylum Bacillota_I; class Bacilli_A; order RF39; family UBA660; genus UMGS1449. The sequence goes on from CANRAF010000001.1 coordinate 67,461, forward strand.
TTTCTAGCTTGTTCTTGTAATTCTTCTTTTTTCTTATCCCCATCTTTATTTGCTTCAGGAATTGTTTTATCTGGTTTACCATCACCATTTGTATCAACTTTTTGATTTGCTTCGGCTTCTTTTTCTGCTTTTTCAACGGCTGCCTCACCAAATATTCTTTTTGCTTCTGCTCTACTTATTTTTCTTGTAACTGTTTTTGTTTTTGTTTTAGATGTTACTATTAAAGATCCTTCCCCGCTTCCAGAGAATATTAATTCATGCATTTGTTTAAATCTTTCAGTAGTTGAAACATCATATCTATCTCTTGATTTTAAATCTGTTTTTATATTTTTTTTATCCATGATGTCATAAGCTTCTAAAGCTAATTTATAGATATCTTTACTATTTTTTGTTAACTCTTCTTTTGTTTCTATATATTTCATTACGTAATTTAATATAGCATTATTAGTTTTTGTTATTTCTTGATATTCTTTAACTTTATCACTTGATATTGCTCCTAAAAATTCAGCATTAGCTAACATACCATCATAAGCAGCATAACTTGTTGCTTCTGGATAAGTTTCTGGTGTTTCGAATAGTTTTGCAAAACTTGCTTCAACTTCTTTTTCTGCTCCTTGTTCTCCTTTGAATAATTTTTTCATTGGATTTACTAGGGACATATATTCTTTTTTTACATCATCATTAAATAATAATGTTTCCCATTCATTTACATCTCCCATTGCTGCCATTCCCATTGTTGATATTGTTGCTGCTTCTAAGTAAGGACAAATTACTAAATTTGCAGGAAGTAATAAAGGAACTTTCATATCTGTACCATTACCTATTGCATGACGTGCGGCAACTTCTTCAGCCTTATAGAATAAGACATTTCCATCACTATCTGGATATTTAGCTAAAATTTCATTTTTTGCTTTTTGATCTTGATCTATTAATTGTAAATGTTTAACTATTTCTTCTCCATCTTCATAGGCTAATATTTTTTCATATATTGCTTTTAATTCCTTGTTTTCTTCATTAACATTAGCTTTTTGATCTTTGTCTTCTTCAGCATATACATTTGTTCCTTGGTTATTTTTAAATAATGATTTAGCAAAATTAACTCCAGGAATTGCACTTAAAGCAAGTGCTGCTGCAACGACTCCGGCTGCTGCTTTCTTTCTTAATGAGAATCTTGATGGATTTTTTTCTTTTATTGCTCTCTTTTTTTCTTTATAATTTTCATTAAGAATTCTTTTTCTTTCTTTTTCTAAAGTTTTTGCTTTTTGGTCTTCATAATCATTACTAGCAATTTTTAGGAAAAAGTCATTGTAGTCTTTATTAATTTTTTGTAAACTCTTCATATATTCTGAAGCATCTTCAACATTTTTTATTTGTTTTATTTCTACTTCACCATTTACATTTTCTACTTTTACCCATGTAATTCTTCCATTCTTATCTCTGTTAATTGAATATTTATTATCCATAAAAAATTCCCCCTTCTTTTTTGGATTGGCATTATTATAACATTTTTGTCTTTTTTTGTCAACACCTTTTATTTTTTTATAAAAAAAAGAAATGTTTATTTTATAAATTTGTCAAACATTTCTTTTACATATAAACTATATTCAATTTTTTCATTATTATTCTCGTCTACTTCTAAGGAGCATAGTGGAGGGAATAAAATACACCACCAATTATCACCTTTACCTTCTCCTAAAGTTACTAAAAGCGATTCATATTCTCCTTCTTCATATTTTACTCCTTTATATATTTTTTCTGGGAAATAGTGATATCCATAATCTATACTATATTTTTGCATTATATTTTCGCTTTTTAAAACATTTTTTACAGTGTTTTCATAATTAGGTAAGTTATTTTTTATTATTTGTCTTGAATCTGAAATAGTTTTAGAGTTTTTTAAATCATCTTTTATATCTAATTCAAGATTTGTCTTGACTTGTTTTTTGGCATATTGATCTTCAACACTATTACTATTTGGTATTATTCTGATTCTAATTGATTCGTTTGGTATTGTGTAATAATCTTCTTTATATGAATTTATTACAGTAAATAAAACTATAATCATTAAAATAAAAAGAAGAAGTTTTTTCATTTGTATCACCTATATAATTAATGATACTTAACTTCTTTTTTTATTCATTTTTTTATTTTTTTATAAAAGCTGCTACTGTAGCATTATCTTTTCCTCCGGGAATATCATGATAATATGAATCACCTTGTGCTTTTAAATCATATTCTGCTTTTTTTAGCTCTTCTTTTGATAAACTATTTAATGTTTCAATTAAATCATTATCCTCTGTGTTTGTTTTTTCAATAATCCTAGAGGTTATTTGTTCTTTTTTACTATTTTGAATAATATTTTTTAAACTTTCCTCTGGAATTACATCAGTTACTCCATCTGTTGCCGCAAATATGAGATCATAGTTAGTATTTGGGATAACTTTAAAATTCGGATTATAATCACTATCTTTACTAACCACTTGGGTAACTATATTACTTTTTTTATGAAATGGCATTAAAGCTTCTGATTTTATATTACCATTATCAAATAATAATTGAACATAAGAGTCATCTTTTGTTTCTTTGTTTATACTATCATCTTTCATAGTATAAACTCCTGAATCGCCAATATTTGTTATTAAAGTATTATTTTTTCCTACTATTACTAAAGATAAAGTTGCTGCAGCATTCTTTGGAAGATTTTTATCTTGTAAGATTATTTTAAGAATATTGTTAAGTGGTTCTTTTATTTTTTCTAGGTTTTCATAAGATTTTGGCTCTAAATTTTGAAACCATATTCCTAGTTTTTTTAGAAGATGATTACTTACTAATTCACCACCTTGACTTCCTCCTACTCCATCTGAAACTGCGAGTAGTTTAAAATCATGATTAAGAGGATGATTCATAATTAATACTGAATCTTGTTGATTGTTTCTTGATTTTCCTATATCTGATGTAGCGAACAAGTCATTATCTATTTGATAATTAGTATGCATAAGTTTTATTTGAACTCCTGTTGCTACATCTTCAAAACATTTATTAATTGAATTTGTATATACCTTTATATTTTTAGCATGAATTTTATCATTAAGCTTTTGTTCTATAGTTTGTCGCTCTTTTAACATTATTTTATACTTTTCATATTCTTTACTACCTTTTCGCACTGTTTCTGTGCTACCTGGTTCATTGAAAGTTTTTAAAAAGTTTAAATTTGGTCTATCGGCTTCTATAGCTTTTAATTGCTTAATATAAGGCTCTTTATCATCAATTGGATAAGGTTTACCTTGGAAACATATAAATTCTATTTTATCTTGTTCATTACGGCCTACTAATATTTTTTCTTTTTCCATAAATCATCTTCCTCATTATATGTGAAAGTTTACTATATTTTCTTATAATTGTCAATTTTTGTAATGTTAATTATCCTTAGAAATTATATATATATATCTATCAAAATTATTGTAATCTTTTTTTATGATTATTTCATCTTTTGGTAAAATTTCTTTTACTATTTTTTCTATTTTTTTACCTTGATTTTCTCCTATTTCAAAAGCTATTATATGATTTTCTTTAAGAATAGCTTTTATATTTTTTAATATTTCTCTATAATATTTTAATCCATCTTTCCCTCCGAAAAGTGCTATTTTTGGTTCATTTTTTAATACTTCTTTTTCTATATGTTGAGATTTTTCTTCAATATATGGAGGATTGCTTATGATTATATCAAATTTATTATTTATATCTTGATAAAGATTAGTTTTTATGAATTTGACATTTGTGTTATGAATTTTTTGGTTTTTTTCAGCTATTTTTAGAGCTTTTTTTGATATATCTGTTGCAGTTATATTTAAATTTTTATTAAGTTTATTTAGGGTTATTGCTATTATTCCTGAACCTGTTCCTATGTCTAAAACATTTAAATTTTGATTTTTAAATTTATTTTTTATTAATTTATTTATATCATCTACCAAGGTTTCTGTTTCTAGTCTTGGTATTAAAACGTCTTTATTAACGTAATATTTATCATTATAAAAGTATGCTTCTTTGGTTATGTACTGGATTGGAAGACCTTTTTGTAATTTTTTTACTACTTTTTTATACTTTTTGTACTCATCTTTTGTTATTTCTTTTTCTTTATTAATACTTATCTCTGGATTTGACATATTTAAAACTTGCCCTATGGCAAGTTTATTTTTGTCTTCAGTTATATTTTTGTTTTCTAATAAATCTTTAATTTTCATTTCCTTCGAGCTTTCTTTTTTGGTCTTCACTTATCAAAGATTCTATTACTTCGTCAAGATCTCCCTCAATAATTCTATCTAATTTATTTAGAGTAAGTCCTATTCTATGGTCTGTTACTCTATTTTGAGGATAATTATAAGTCCTTATCTTTTCTGAGCGATCTCCTGTACCTATTTTGCTTCTTCTTTCAGTTCCAGCTTCTTCTTCTTGTTTTCTTTTTTCTTCTTCATATATTTTAGCTTTTAAAATTTGGAGAGCTTTTTCTTTATTTTGAAGCTGACTTCTTTCATTTTGACATGTTACTACTATTCCTGTAGGTATATGAGTCATCCTAACGGCAGAATCAGTTGTATTTACTGATTGTCCTCCTGCTCCACCACTTCTATAGACATCTACTTTTATATCTTCAGGTTTTACTTCTATTTCTATGTTTTCTTCTTCAGGCATTACTATTACAGTAGCTGTTGATGTATGAATTCTTCCTTGTGATTCTGTTTGTGGCACTCTTTGAACGCGATGTGCGCCGCTCTCATATTTTAATTTTGAATAAACGTTTTCTCCTTTGATTAAGCATTCTATTTGAGAAAAACCTCCACTTGCAGATTCTTCAGCATTTATTACTTCTACTTTCCAGTTTTGTTTTTCTGCATATCTTTGATACATGCGAAAAAGATCTCCTGCGAAAATGTTGGCTTCATCTCCTCCAGCTGCTCCGCGAATTTCCATAATAATATTTTTTTCATCGTTTTCATCTTTTGGAAGAAGCATAACTTCAAGAGATGATTCTAAAGCTTTTTTTTCTTCTTCAAGAGTTATAAGTTCTTCTCTTGCTATGTCTTTTAGTTCTTTATCTTTTAGTAGTTCTTCATCTTCTTTTATTGAATTTGTTATTTCTTTATACTTTTTATAAGTATTTACTACTTCTTCTAAAGAACTTTGTTCTTTTGATAATTTTGTTAACAGGCTTACATCGTTTAATGTTTCTGGTTTAGATAACTCTGTTGTTAATTCATTATATTTTTTTTCAATACTTTCTAATCTTTCTATCATTTTTATCACGACACCTTTTTAGTTTTGTTCTAAATCTTCTTCATCTACTATAACTAGGTTTTTGTATTCTTCTGTTACATCTGATACATCATCATCTTGGTCGTCATCATATGAATCTTCTACTTCTTTTTCTGCTTCTTGATCTTCATAATCCTCTATATCTTCATCAAAATCATCTATGTCTTCTTCTTTTGCTAAACCTGCAGTTTTATGATTTTGTCTTAAATCCCAAGTTCCATCTTCAAGGAGAATAAATCTTTTATCATTAGTTAAAGCTGTATAAAATTCTCCTATTTTATTTTCTAGCACTTTTTTAGGCAGTTCAAGCATTTCTACTATTTTTTGAAAAACTTCTAAAGTTGTCTGATTTGGCTTTTCTGTTAATAAAATATTTGCAATATCATTGTAAGACATTAATTCTAAGTCTTCTTTTGCTAATTTTTTCATTTTTATCGTCCTTTCTTTTAATCATTATATGTTAATTTGCTATATTGTTTCATAGTTAATTTTAAGACAGAATGACTCTTCTTCTATCTGATAATTAATCATAACTTGTTTGTCTGAAATAGTCAATAATTTTACCCTTAAAATATTACTAAATTTTTGTTTTTCCTTTATAAGTTCATAAGTAACTAATTTATTTTCAAAATCTAATACTATTTTTAAGTCCTTATTTTGTTTTATTAACGCTTTTAAATCAAGGTTAAAATAGATTGTATCTTCTTTGTCTTTTATTTTTAAAATATTTTTATTTAAACTTCCTATGCCCTCTATATTATAGGCATTTATTTTAATTTTTATTTTAACTTTTTCCATTAATTCTCCTTTTTGTGATGATTATAGCATATTTTAATAATCTTTCACATATTTTTTTAGTTTTTTTTCATACTAAATTTAGAAAAGGAGTCTTATATATGAAAAATAAGATAACTAAAATTGCTCTTTTAAGTATTTTTTCATTAATTGGAATTTTTATTTTATTTAATTTAATTGGTTTTTTATATGCTTATATAACTCCGAAACTAGATATAAGTAGTGCTAATGCTTTTTCTGTGTTTGATAATAAGGGAAAACTTGTATTTCAGGGGAATGGTAATGATTCTTGGATTCCACTTGATGAAATGAATGAAAATTTAATTAATGCTACCATTAGTGTTGAAGATAAGAATTTTTATACTCATTGGGGTTTTGATTATCCAAGAATAGCTAAAGCAATGATGGTTAATTTAGCTGCTGGAGAAATAGAGCAAGGGGCATCATCGATTACTCAGCAATATGCTAAAAACTTGTTTTTAGATTTTGAGCAGTCTTGGAAAAGGAAATGGAAAGAAATGTGGCTTACTTATGAACTTGAGGCTCATTATACTAAGGATGAAATTTTAGAGGGTTATTTAAACACTATAAATTATGGACATGGTATGTATGGTGTTAGTAACGCTGCTAAATATTATTTTAATAAAGATGTTAAAGATTTATCTTTGTCAGAGGCTTCTGTTTTAGCAGGTATTCCTAATAGCCCTTCAGATTATTCTCCTGTTGATAATTTTGATCTTTCTAAAAAAAGACAAAAAGTTGTTCTTGAGAGAATGTATAATAATGGTTATATAAGTAAAGAAGAAATGGATGCTGCTTATAAAAAGAAACTTGTTTTAAAAAATGATGATTTTGGAAGTGATTTGTCTTCTCTTATTTATTATAATGATGCTGTCATGAATGAACTTAATAATTTAGGCACTATTCCTAATAGTTATTTGGATACTGGTAATATTAGGATTTATACTACTTTAGATGTTGATGCCCAAAAGGCTTTGGAGGCAGGTCTTAAGAAAAATGCAATTGATGAAAATTCTGAGACTGCTAAAGTGATGATTAATCCAAAGGATGGATCTGTTATTGCTTTAATTGGAGGTCTTAATTATGGAAAAAGTCAGTTTAATAGAGCAATAAATTCTCTTAGACAACCAGGTTCTACTATTAAACCTTTTCTTTATTATCGAGCCTTAGAAAATGGATTTACTCCGAGTACTACTTTTTTTAGTAAAGAAACTAACTTTTATTTTGATAATAAAAAGACTTATTCTCCAAAAAATTATGGAAATATTTATGCTAACAAGGAAATTTCTTTAGCGGCTGCTATTGCATATTCTGATAATATATATGCTGTTAAGACCCATTTGTTTTTAGGGGAAGAAGAACTTTTTGAAACTTTAAAAAAAGTAGGAATAACCTCTAAAATGGAAAAATCTCCTTCACTTGCTTTAGGAGCATATGAGGTTAATATTACTGAACTTGCAGCTGCTTATGCTTCACTTGCTAATGGCGGAAAAAAGGTTACGCCACATCTTATTTCGAAGGTAGTTGATAAAAAGGGCAATACTTTATATGAATATAAAGAGAAAAAGGAAGAAATTATTTTTAATAGTGATATTACTTTCATTATTAGTGAACTTTTAACTAGTACATATGATACTAATCTTATTGATTATACTTATCCAACTTGTATTAGTATGACCAGTGATATTACTCATAAATATGCCATTAAAACAGGAAGTACTGATACTGATTCTTGGGTTATTGGATATACTCCTGAAGTGGTATTTGCTTCATGGGCAGGATATGATGATAATAGTAGTATTTCTACCAATATAGTTGCAGGTAACAAGAGTTCGTGGATTAAAAGTATGGAGAAGTATTTTGATAAGAAAGATGCAAGTTGGTATGATGTTCCTGAAGATGTGGTTGGTGTTTTAGTAAATCCTATAACAGGTAATCCTGTTTCTAGTAAGAATGAAAATAAAAAGATTCTGTATTATTTGGAGGGCACAGAACCTAATTTAAAGGAGGGAAGTTATGATAAACAAGAAAAACAGTGATTTTAATAAAGAGTACTTATATTATTTAATGAATGATGTTGGTCTTTTAAATGATTATGATTTAAATGAAATTGGTATTACTTTTGATGAATATGATAATCCTACTGATGAAGTTTTAGATAAAATTGAAGATTATCGTGATAAAAAAAATACATAGTAAGTTTCTTTTCTTACTATGTGTTTTTAGTATTTTAGTGTTTAATTTATGTTTGAGATAATTAGACGAGAAGAGGGACTGACCTTATCGTCATCGATTGTGACCGTAGCAAAAACCCCTGCACGGAGTGTGTTTGTGTCAGATGAATAACCACCTAGGGCGAACCACGGACTGACAGAATAAGCATTTCTTCCCCAATCATCATTCCATGAAATTGTTCCATCTGTTGTATCATTTTTATTATACGTTTCTCTTATCATTTCTCCAAGTTTTCCTCTTTTTGTTGTTTCTGTTTGCTTATATGTTGTTCCAAAACTTATTTGTTCATAATATTTTGTATCGGGATATGCTATCCCATCATTATATTCTGTATATTTATTATCATCATATAATAAACCTTTATATCCTGAATTGTATGTTGTACTACGTCCGCTCATCTTAGATGTTCCATCTTTTCCTATCACATTTAACATCGCTGACTCCCATGAACCTCCAGCCATATCATATACCCCATAGATGTTGCCTGTTGTCGAGGCTTCTTTTCCTAAAGGTGTTTCATAACTATTACATGTTGTCATTGGTGCACTACTTTCTTTGGCTTGTGGTCCACACCCTGTCATATATTGTTTTGTTATATCTGAATTATAATATGCATTATTATCTACTTCTCCATCTTTTCCATATTTTGAGTGTGATAAGTATGCTATTGCTCCCCATTCTTTTGCCATTATTATATGTGTGTCATCTGTTTTAGCAAATCCATATTTGTTATTATCATCATTCATTGCAAGTGCTACTGTTTCAAACGTACTTATTTGGGCTCCTATCCATGAGTATAAATTTGGTTTTATTAAAGGCCTTATTTTATCTGAATTACAACCATTTCCTAAAGCCTCCTCACCTTTTGGAGTACATACTGTATCACTGGATAACTCAAATTTTCCTACCCAAAATCCTGTGAGTTCATCTTTTCCAAAAGTGAATCCGGGGTGGGTATAGGTTTTCCCATTACATGTATCATCTGTACATTTTTGTTGTGTAGTTTTTAATGTACATGTTTCTGACGTTCCATCTCCATCTTCTCCTTGAATTTTATCTGTACATGTTATATCTCCAGTACTCTTATTTCCTTTTTCAAATGTTATTTGTATTTCTTGTGGTTCACTTGTATGTGTTCCATCTTCATTATAATTCCATACTTTATATTTGTATCTTGGTATCCATACTTGCATTGTACTTATCATATCCATTGGTACTTCTGTCCCATTTTCTCTTGATTCATAACTCCTTAAATTATTATATACAAGTGTATTTTCATCACTTGAATAATCTTTAAAATTATTATCACTACTTAACTCTTTTGCTTCATCTTCACTTAATGCATTTTTCATTACTAATGTATCACTTATTGTTCCTTTAAAATATTGTAACATCTTATCAGCATCTGGAGTTGCGCCAATTACATATGGCATTAGTGACAGCATTACTGCATCTGTTAATTTTTGTGTTTGTTTTAATTCTCCATTTACATATAATTTTATGTTACTTTCATCATATGTTCCTACTACCGTATACCATTTATCTTTTTCTGCTTTTACGTTTGAGCATATACTAACATATGCTTTTTTTTCTTGTGAATATGTGTCCAAACAAATAGTATTGTCTTTTGCTAATAAAATACTAATTCCCCCTGCTTCTGCATTTGATATTATAACTTTTGCTTCATCATTACTTGACACACTTGTTTTAAATCTTGTTGCTACTGTTATATTATTTTCAAAATTATAATTAGCAAGTCCTACATCTACATAGTCATTCTCTCCATCAAATGTCATTCCCTCTTCTGTATATTGTGCTCCATTTACAGTTCCTATTTTATTATCTTCAGTATTACTTTCATTATAAACCTTAGTATGGTCATATGTTACACTATTTGCCCACATCTTATTATTGTAATCATACCATTTGTATTCATAATCTTTATTTTCTTTGTCTGCTTTCCTCCATACATCTTTCTTACTATCATAATATACTGGTATCATACTTTTTGATAACACTGGTTTGTTCGCTCCACTTTTATCTAAGTTCTCTTCATATTCTCTTTGTTTCGCTTCTACTTGTATTTTGAATATTGCTTTTCCATCTTCTATTTTTTCTATCTCTTTTTCATGTTCCTTATCTAACCATATCCTTAAACTATAGTTTATTATCTCTTTCTCATTTATTATATTACTATCTATTATTTTCTTTACTTCTTCTATATTCATTGGTCCCATTTCTTCTCCATTGACTTCTAGACCTATCTTTATATATTTATCTAGTATTTTATTTTCTGTTGCTTCATTAACTAGTTTTACATCATATTTTGCTACTTCACTTCCTATGTTCTTTATACTAAATTTATATGGTTCTCCAAGTAATCCATCTTTATCTTCTTTTACTTCTATTCCTTTATTCATACTTTCATAATATTCAGAAAGTTCTAACTCTACACTTCCTGCTTTTATTACTTGTTCGTTTTCACTTTCAACACTATCTTTTAATATTGCATAACTTGTTCCCGCTATTAAAGACAGTAATCCTACTACTGTTATTATTAGAGATGTTATATATTTTATTTTTCTTTTATATAACCCCCCCCCAGACATAAATTTCTTCATTTGGAATCACTCCTTTAGTTTCTTATACATTTATTATAACTCAATTACTTCTTTGTTTCAATATAAAAAGACAGATATCTGTCTATTCATCTATTATCTCAACTTCATCATTTTGTTTTAAGTTAAAAGCATTTGCATCATCTGAATCTATATGCATTTCATAATAGGATTTTTCGTTTTCACTTATATGAACTTCTCCGAGTATTCCTCCGCGTTCACCATTTATTTTTACTTTATATTTATCTTTTGTTAAATTTAGTTTTTCTCTTTCTTCTTTGGTTATATGAATATGTCTATCTGCTATAATACATGCTTTTCTAGTTATCTTACCTGTTTTTCCGATAATTGTTATTTCTTCTGCACCATTTAAATCTCCTGACTTTCTTACTGGAGGATTTAATCTTAAAGCATAGGCATCTGTTCTTGATATTTCTACTTGGGTATATTTTCTAAATGGTCCTACTATTCTTACATTTTCTATTTTCTTATCATTATTTTGTAAAGTTACAGTTTGATTTGAAGCAAATTGGCCCGGTTGATTTATTTTCCTATTTTCTGTTAGTTCTTCATCAAATATTTGACTATAATCTTCTTCTGTTAAATGTATATGTCTTAATGAAACTCCTACTTTTACTTTCATTTTATCACCATTTTAATTATATACTTTTTTTATCTTTTTTACTAGTATACTACTTATATTTTTTTCATATAGTTTGTTAGGAGGATGATTTATGAATAACGGTTATTTTAATCCGGCTTTAGATAACAATACTATTCCTAACAATATTACTGCAGATTATAATACTTCTTCTTATGCACCAGATTTACCTATGGAACAGTCTTATGTTGAAAATATTTTAAGAATGAATAAAGGTAAAGTTGCTAGTTTTTATATGACTTTTCCTGATTCTAATGAATGGCGTGATAGAATATTTACAGGAGTTGTTGAACAAGCTGCAAGAGATCATTTTGTTATTAGTGATCCAAAAACTGGGAAATGGTATTTACTTTTATCTATTTATTTAGACTTTATAGTGTTTGATGAAGAAATTAATTATAAAGTAATATAGGTTTTAAATATTTTTAAAAGGAATTTTAAATAATAGTAAGTATATATTTTAAAGTTCTTTTTTTTATGTTATAATGTTACTTAAAGATAGGTGATTTGATGATATATGCAATTGGAATAATCATTTTAATTTTAATTATTGGTTTTGGATATATGTTTTTTAAATATTCTAAACTAAAAGATATTAACAATTCTATAGATATTTGTGAAGAAAATATAAATGATTTATTAGATAAAAAATTGGAACTTGTTAATTCTCTTCTTAAATCTATTAAAAATGAGAAGATTAAAAAAAATTTTAATTATAGTGATGATTTATCTATTTATGAAAAAGAAGATGCTTTGTTTAATGTAAGTTTTGATATAAATAAGTATATTAATGATAAAAAAGACTCTAAATTAAAAAAGAAAGTTAAGGAACTTAATGCTTTAGAAGAAAATTTAGATGGTCTTAAAGATTTTTATAATGCTAATGTTTTAAATTATAATGAAATATTTTTAAAGAAGTATTTTAATAAAATTTTAAGATTACTTAAGTTTAGTGATTATAAATCATTTAAAATAAGAAAACTCGAAGAATATGAAATATTTAAAAATTAGTCTAGTTTAAAGTTAACTGGACTAATTTTTTTTGATATTAAATAATTATTGGCCTTAGAAAATGGTTTACTTCCAAAAAAGCCATATCTAGCAGAAAATGGTGATGGATGAGCAGATTCTATAATGTAATGATTTGGATTTGTTATATATACTTTTTTACTTCTTGCATATGATCCCCAGAGAATAAATACTACTGGAGTATCTTTTTCATTTATTTTTTTAATAATTTCATCTGTAAATCTTTCCCAACCAAGAGTTTTATGAGATAATGGTTTATCTTTTTCTACTGTTAATAATGAGTTTAATAAAAGTACTCCTTCTTTGGCCCATTTTATAAGAGATCCACTTTCTGGTTCATCGTACCCTAAATCGTCTTTTAGTTCTTTAAAGATATTTTTAAGAGAAGGTGGTTTTTTTATTCCCTCTTGAACTGAGAAAGAAAGACCTTCTGCTTCCCCTTCTCCATGATAAGGATCTTGTCCTAAAATTACAACTTTTATATTATCATAATCTGTTAATCTAAGTGCTCTAAAAACATCTGATCTTTTTGGGTAAACTGTTTTTATTCTATACTCTATTTGAAGTGTTTTTAACATATTTATGAAATAATCTTTTTTATATTCATCTTCTAAAATTTTATCCCATTTTTCTGTTATCATAACTGCCTCCTTGATATAATTATAGCACTATTTTTTTAGTTTTGATATTATTATATCTTTTAATTTGTATATAGCATACATGTTGATAATGGTAAGTATTCCTAATGATATATCTATTAAAGACCATATTGTTCCTGGATTTATTATTCCTCCGATAAAAAGGGATATTATAGTTACTATTTTTAATAGGGTGATGCTCCCTCTTTTTTTTGTTAAAAATTTAAGAGAACTTTCTCCATAATAGTAAATTGTTATTATTGTTGAAAAAGAGAATAAAAGTAGTATTATTAAGAGCATTATTTCTCCAAAATGTCCTAAATGGTAAGAGAAGGCTTCTTTAGTTAGTTCTATTCCATTTATTATATTTATATCTTGATAGTTTGATGTTCCTATTATTAAAGCAGTAATTGTTATGATTATAAAATTTATAAAATAGGTTTGTATTATACCAATATTTCCTTGAAGTTTATAATCTTTGTTTTCAGTTGTTCCTGATATTATTGCACTTGTGCCTACTCCTGATTCATTAGCAAAGATGCTTTTTTGGAGTGCTAAAATTATTGTGTAAAAAACTCCTCCAGAAATGGCGTTTTTATTTACTGCTTCTTGAATGATTCGAGTTAATAAGCTTGGAATAATATCTATATTTTCTATAGCAATTATAGTTCCTATTATGATGAAAATAATCATCATTATGGGAAATAGTTTATTACAAATATTGGAAATTGTTTTTATTCCTTTTACTATAATTATTCCTGATAATATTGTTACTACTAAAGAAATTATTATTTTATCAGTACTATAAATACTATTTGTTAGAGAAGTTATAGTATTGTTTTGAATTGGTAAGAAAAAAAATATATAAGTTATAAGTATTATTATTCCATAAACAATACTTAATGTTTTATTATTTAGTCCTTTTTTTATGTAATATGATGGTCCACTTTTTTGGTATTTTCCATCTTTTTCTTTATATATTATGGATAAAGCATTTTCTATATAAGTTATTATTGATAAAAAAAAAGTTGATACCCAAATCCAAAAGATTGTTCCAAGTCCTCCGAAGTGAATTGATATAGCTATTCCGGCGAGAGCCCCTACTCCTATTTTAGAGGATAAGGCCATTACTAGAGTATCTTTTGGAGATATAGTTGCTTTTTCTTTTGATTTTTTTAAACTTTTTATAATATTTTTTATGGAAAACTGGGGAAATTTTAATTTTAGTGAATAATAAATACTATTTAAAAGAATAAAACTTATGGCAACTGCCCAGATAATTTTATTTATTAGGTCCAAGATAATCACCAGTAAATTTTATGCAAAAAAAATAGGGTTAACCCTATTTATGATAACTTTCGTTATTTATAATTTTAAAACTTCGATATATTTGTTCAAGGAGTAATACTCTAAATAATTGATGAGGAAAGGTAAGATGAGAAAAAGAAATTATTTTATTAGTTAACTTTTTTATTTCATTATCTAAACCATATGATGATCCTATTATAAAGGTAATATTACTATTATAAGTTAATTCATCATTTATAAGTTTGGAAAACTCTTCACTATTTAAACTTTTTCCATCAATATCTAAAATAATTATATTATCTTTATCTGTTAGGTGTTTTTTTATCTCTATAGATTCTTTTTTTAGGATTTCTTTTGGACTTCCTGTCTCATCTTTTAACTCAATTATTTCTAATTTAGTATATTTGGAAAGTCTTGCTTGATAATCTTTTATAGCTTCGCATAAGTAGCTTTCTTTTATTTTTCCTAAACATATTATTTTTATCATTTTATCTCCTTAAATGGTTACTTCTTTTTTTTCTGTTTGACTACAGATTATTATTCCTTGTGGTTTATATTCTATATTTTCTACTATTTCTTGAACATGTTCTTTTACCTTTTCTTCGGTATTATTTTCTTCACTTAAATGTGCGAGCATAATGTATTTGGTATTATTTCCTAAGAATTTTTTTAGATATCTTCCTGTATCTTCATTGGAAATATGTCCGCGATCACTTCTTATTCTTTGTTTTATGTTATATGGATATCTTCCATGATTTAACATTTCTTCTTCGTAGTTGCTTTCTAAAATATAAATTGTTTTGTTTTGATATTTTTTAAGTAATTTTTCTTTAATATATCCTGTATCTGTTATGTATACTAATTCTTGATCATTTTCTTTTAGAAATACCCCAAGGCAAGGAACATCATGAGAAAGATCAAATAATTCGATTTGTAAGTTTTCTAAAGTTATTTCTTTATCATATTTTATATTTTCATAAGATATTAATTCATTTAAATTTCCATCTTTAGAAGTATATATTATTGGTTTTTGTTTTTTTAAAAGAGATGTTATTCCTTTTATATGATCACTATGAGTATGGGTTATTATTAAAATATCTATTTTAGGAAATGGTTTGGATAATCTTTTTTCTAGATTAGATAAAGGTAATCCAACATCTATTAAAATGTTTTTGTTTTCTGTTTCAATTAGAGTTGAATTACCTTTTGAACCACTTGCTAATACTGTTATTTTCATTAGTATAATGAAAGAGGATCGAATAGGCTTCCGTTATATTCTAATTGGAAGTGTAAGTGACATCCATAGGAATAACCAGTGTTCCCCATGGCGCCGATTCTATCTCCTTTTTTAACTGTTTGTCCTGTTGAAACATAGACATCATTCATATGACCATATAATGAAGTATATCCTCCATCATGAGTGATTTGGACTGCAAGTCCATAACCATAATACCATCCTGCTACTGTAACTGTTCCGCTTTGAGCGGCATATATTGGGGACCCACATCCAAGACCTGCGATATCTATTCCTTCATGCATTCTGCTTGTAGTTTCTCCAATATCTGCGCGAAGTCCATAACCAAAGTTTTCTGTTATAGTGTAATTTCTTGTTGTTGGCCATACCCAATCTACATTTGCCCCTGTCCTTACTATCTTATTAATTGGTTCAGAAATTACTTCATTAGAAACAATGATTGCTTCTGTTATTTTACCATTTTGTTTTTCTATTTTTCTAGTTACGATGCTTTCTCCTTTTTTACCTTGTTGAATTACCTGTGAATGTCCAGGCATCATATCTGAATCTTCACGTTCAATAGTTTTGTATCTTATTTTTTCTTTTTTAACATTATGTGTTTCTTCTACAACAGTAATTACTGGATTGATGTAACTAATTACAACTTTTTGTCCTTCATATAAAAGAGCATTTTCATCTGTTATATCTTTGTTGGCTATTAAAAATTCTTCTGTAGACATTTTATTGTTATATGCTATATCTTTTACATTATCTCCTGATTTTACTGTATATGTTTTGCTTTCTTTATCTGTTCCAAAAAGAAGATATCTTGCTAAGTCTTGTTCTGTTTGATAAATTTTTTGATTAGCAGGAATTCTTTCTTTTTTAACAGAAATTTGTTCCTTTATATAGACATTTTCAATAAGTGTTCCTATTTTTGTTAAATCTTTTGATGTTTCTTTTAAATAATCATCATATTGCTTTTCATCAACAAATGATCTTACTACATCATTTACAGCAGATGTTAAAATGTCATCATCTAAAATGTAGATATATTCTTTTATTTTAGTTGTTTCTTCCTTTTCTTTACTATTTTTCTTGTTATTTTTTGAATTTTGTTCGTTATTTTTTTTAGTTTTAGTATCAGTTATTGTAACTGTATAACCATTTATAGTAAAATCTTCTTCACTTGAAATTTTGTTATATATATCTTCTACAGATTCTGTTTTTTCATTATATGTTGTTTCTTCGCGAATTTTTAATCCTTGTGGAATATAAACGTTATCTACATTATATTTTTCTTTTATAGCTTGTTGTTTTTTATTTACATAATCCTCTAGTTCTTTTTTATTTTCTATAATTCCTAAAGACTTACCATTTAGATAAACTCTGTAAATATTTTGGGCTTCATAGAAAACATAAGATGTACTTTCAAAAATCACTATTAAAATACTTATTGCAAATGCTAGTATAATTAGAAAAACGTATTTCGTTTTATTCACTAGCAGCCACCTCTTTCTTTTCATCATTTTTATAATTCATAAACGATAAGGTGTTTTTCTTAAATAACACTTCTGCTGTTCCTATTCTACCACTTCTGTTTTTTCTAATTATTAATTCTGTTTTACTCATGTTATCGTCTATTTTTGAATCTTCGTTGTAATAGTCATCTCGATAAATAAATGCTACAATATCAGCATCTTGTTCGATTGATCCTGATTCTCTTAGGTCGCTTAAGATTGGTCTTTTATTTTCTCTTAACTCTGGAGTTCTAGAAAGTTGGGCAAGTGTTATAACAGGAATTTGTAATTCTAATGCTAAAGTTTTTAAAGCTCTTGATATTTCTGATACTTCTTGTTGTCTATTACCAGAGTATTTCCCCATACTTCCTATTAAAGTTAAGTAATCGATTAAAATCATTCCTAAATTTTCATCACTACTTGCTATTCTTCTTGCTTTTGCTTTAATATCTCCAATTGTTACTCCAGGTGAATCATCAATATAAATATTAGTTTCTGCAAGCTGACTCATGGCTTCATTTACTCTTTGCCAATCTTTGCTATCAAGTGAACCATTTTGGATTTTTTTTGCATCAACTTGTCCAAGTGATGAAATCATACGTGATACTAGTTGTTCTGCACGCATTTCTAAAGTAAAGATGATTACTGATTTTTTTGATTTTAAGGCAACATTAGTTGCAATATTTAATGCAAGAGCAGTTTTTCCCATAGCAGGACGAGCTGCTATAATTATAAGTTCATTTTTATGAAATCCATCTGTTATATTATCTAAATCGTAAAATCCTGAGGGAATACCACTTATTTTACCTTTGTTATTAGCAAGTTTTTCTAAGTTTTCTTGAAATTCTGTTAAAATTTCAGGCATTTGTTTAATGTCAGATGATTTTCTATTTTTAACAACATTTAAAATTTTTGACTCAGCTTTATCTAATGTTTCGTTGATAGGTAAATCACTTGAATATCCAAGTGTTGCTATTGATGTTGCTTCTTCTATTAAGTTTCTTAAAATGCTTTTATCTTCTACTATTTTGATATAATGATCTATATTGGCTGCTGTTGGAGTGTTTTCTAGTATTTCTGTTAAGTATTCTACTCCTCCAATTTCATTTAAAGTGTTTTCATCTTTTAATTCTGTTGTTAAGGTTGTAATATCTATAGCTACTTCTTTATTGGCTAAGTTTTTTATAGCTGTAAATATTTTTGCATGTTTTTCTAAAAAGAAACTTTCATTAGTAAGAGACTCTATAGCTTTTTGAAGAGCATATTTTGATAGTAACATTGATCCAAGTACTGATTGTTCTGCTTCAATATTGTTAGGAATTTCTCTTTTCAACTTTAACACCTACTTTTTTACTTCTATTTTTATTTTGGCAATTATATCCTTGTATAAGTTTATTTCTACTTCATGAAATCCTAATGATGTTATAGGATTTTTTAAATTAATTTGTTTTTTGTCTATTTTATATTTATCATGTAGTTTTTCTGTAATTTGTTTAATGGAAATACTTCCAAAAACTTTATCTTGGGATCCTGTTTTTACAGTAAAGATTAGTTTTTCTTTTTCAAGAAGTTTTTTTTGCTCTAAAGCATTTTTGGTTTTCTCTTCATCCTCTTGCATTTTTTGCTTGTTTTGTCTATTTAATTCTTGTAAGGATTCTTTTGTTTTTTGAACAGCGTAACCTTTTTTAATTAAGTAATTTTTAGCAAATCCATCTTTTACTTCTTTTATTTCGCCTTTTTTACCTTGATTTTTTAAGTCTTTTATGAAGATTACTTCCATTTTTACACCTTCTTTTTATTTTATTTTTTCTTTTAGACTTTCTTCTACTTTTTTTACAGTAATTCCTTCAATTATTGTGGCTGCTTCTGTTTTATGACCACCACCACCATATTCTTCCATTAATTTGCCTACATTTATTTTTCCAATTGATCTTGCACTTATCCCTACTTTGTTTTTTTCAAGATATCCAATGGCAAATGATGATTTAATACCCTTAAATTCAAGGAGAAGATCTGCTGTTTTAGCAAGTTCTTGAGTTGTATATATTTTCCCTTTTTGCCCTGTTGCTATAGCTATTTCTCCTTCTATTTTGGTATTTGCTATCATTTTAGATCTATTTACGTATTCTTCAAGATCTTGTTTTAAAAACATTTGGGCTTCGTCAACATCTGCACCTTTAGTAGATAGGTAATAACAATAGAAAAAAGTTTTTCTAGTCATTTTGTACATGAAGTTATTTGTATCTAATGCAATTCCTCCGAGCATTACTGTTGCATATTGTTTTGGAACTTTTATTTTAAATCTATATAAAAGCATAGAAACTATCTCAGAGGTTGATGAGGCTTTTTCATCGATGTAGACATTTTCTGATTTTAAAGTATCACTTGTTTTAGTGTGATGATCTATTACTATAACGTTTTTAAAACTTTCTAAAAGGTTGTTTGCACTTATTAACTTTGGTTTGTTAGTATCTAAAATAACTAAAATTGATTTTTTAGTAATAAGCTTTTTTGCTTCAGTTATTGATATTATGTTTAATTTTGTTTTTAAATCTTCTAAAGCTATTTTTGTGGATGGTTCAATTTCTTTATCATTTATTATTAGATATGTTTTGTTTTTAAAAAATTTAGTTATTAAAGAGAACCCTGCCATTGCTGCGAAAGCATCTAAATCTATGTTATTGTGTCCTATTAAAAATACTTCTTTTGATAATATTAACTCTTTTGTTAATAACTTTTTCAAACCTTTTAGATTCATAACTTGCCTCCTTGTTTCTTTAAATATTATAACAGAAAAACTTTAATATGTCATTTTATTTTAGATATGTGAATAAAATTTTTAATTTTAATTTTTTAAATAAAAAAAACCTAAACTAGGTTTTATTTTACAAATGGTAATAAACCAATAATACGAGCTTTTTTTATTTCACCTGCTATATGTCTTTGATGTTTTGCACATGCTCCTGTTACACGTCTTGGAAGAATCTTTCCTCTTTCATTTATGTATTTTTTTAATGTTTCTACATCTTTATAGTTTATATCTTTACCTGCACACATATAGCATATTTTTTTTCTTTTTTTATAAAACTCTGCCATAATATTTCCTCCTTAATTTTTAAAATGGCAAATCATTTTCTTCAATTTTTATTTCTTCTCCAAAATCTTTAAAAGGATCTTCTGGAATGTCGTTTAAATTAACTTCTTTTTCAGGTTTAGTATCTCCGAGATTATATGGATTTACTGAACTGTTTTCTCTTTGTTCACGTGATGCTTTTGTATCTAAAAATTGAACATTATCTGCGACTACTTCTGTAACATATCTTTTTTGACCATTTTGATCTTCATAATTTCTTGTTTGAATACGTCCATCTATCGCAACTTGACTGCCTTGATTTATATAATTTTTACAATTTTCTGCTTGTTTTCTCCAAACAACTATGTTAATAAAATCTGTTTCTCTTTCTCCATTTTGTCCAGTAAAGTTTCTGTTTACTGCTAAAGAGAAAGTAGCAACAGGGATATTACTTGATGTATATCTTAATTCTGGATCTCTTACTAATCTACCTATTAAAAATACTTTATTCATAATTCTACCTCTTAAATTAATTATTAACTTTCTAGTTTTGTTACTAAAGAACGGATAACATCTTCATTTATGTTTGCAATACGATTAAATTCACTTATTGCTTCAGATTCTGCTTCTACTACTAATAAGAAATAGTATCCTGTTTTATGTTTCTTCATTTCGTATGCTAAATCTTTTTGTCCCATTTCTTGTTCTTCAAGTATTTTTGCTTTGTTATCTGTAAGTACTTTTTTCATGTCTTCGAATGCTTTCTTTATACTAGCTTCATCTAAAGTTGGTCTTACGATAAACATGATTTCATATTTTTTCATATCTTACACCTCCTTTTGGTCTTATGGCTTCCTAAGAAGCAAGGAGTAATTCATTACTCGTTTTGTATTATAACAATAAATTATATGTTTGTCTAGTTTTTTTTTGATATAAAAAGAGAATCTTATATTAAAATTCTCTTTATTCTATTCTGTATCTTTTAATTATGAAGTATCCTCCACCACCTATTAAAAGTGTTCCTATTATTATAGAACTTATTGTTATTACACTTCCTGTGTCTGGCACTATTATTTTTTTAACTTCGTTAAATATTTTTAAATGATCTAAATCTGTATCTTTATCTTCTTTTGATCTATCTACTTTATATAGATTTGATTTAGCTCCTAAAATTTTGGTACTACCATCTGTTAACACTCTAAATTTTATTGTTGTCTTTAATTCTTGATATCCTTTTGGTGCTACTTTTTCTGTTAAAGTATAATCTCCTATTGGAATATTGAATTCTTTAGGGTGAG
Source organism: uncultured Bacilli bacterium (assembly GCA_947628535.1). Lineage (GTDB taxonomy): Bacteria > Bacillota_I > Bacilli_A > RF39 > UBA660 > UMGS1449. The sequence goes on from CANRAF010000001.1 coordinate 89,201, forward strand.
TTGTTGATTTATATTTTATAAATATTTCACCTTGTGAATTTTTTATTTCTATTGTTGCTCCAGGAAGTTCTTTTTTTGTAGTTATAGATTGCTTGCTTATTTTCATATCTATTGGTTTGTTTGTTATACTTAATGTTACTCTCTTTTGGTATTCTCCAGGGATTATTTCTTCTTTTAATCCTTCAAATACACTTGTATCTCCTTCAATATACTTTGTCATTAAATCTTTATCTGTTTCATCTACTTTTAAATCTTTATTTAAATCTGATGCGTAAAATTGTAATGGTGTTTCTTCTATTTCCTCTGCTATTATTTGTTCTATTATTTTTAAATCATCATTATTTATTTTTCCATCATCTGTTGGATCTCCAAGTCTATATTTTTCAGGAGGAATTATTAGTTCATTTTCATCTGGTACTGCTTCTGTGCCTTCACGAGCAAATTTTAAAGCATCGTTTTCTTTATTTAATGTAAAATGAAGTGGTTCTTCAAGTATTTTATACCAATCATTTGCTTTTACTTCTTCTAGAATATAATCTCCATATGGGATGTCTTCAAATTCTGCTAGTCCATTTTCATTCGTTATTACATTTTTTACTATGTTGTTTTCTATATCAAGGGCAGGATCTTTGTCTTTATTATCTTTTAAAAGTTTAAATTCTACCCCTGCTATTACTTCTCCTGTTTCGTCATCTTGCTTTAGGATAGTTATATTGCCATATGGAACATTATAAAGCCCTCCTGTTACCTCATTATTTAAACCTACATCTTCATCTGCTGGTTTTAATTGATATGGTATACAATTATTTTTAGCTCCAAGTTCTTCCATTTGAAGTACATCTTCTCTAAATCCTGGAGGAAATTTTTCTTTTAAATAATATTTACCACCTTCTAGTTCTTTGGTAACTGGATAATATAAATTTTCCCATAAAATTTCACCATTTTCATCTGTTGTTTTATCTTCAATTATAGTTCCTTTATAATCTGTTGCCCTTGTTGTACAACTTGCATCTGTATATATTCCAAAAGTTGCATTAGCTAGATTTTCTCCTGTATATTTATTTGTTTTATGTATTTTTATTTTACCTATACCTTTTGGAATATTTCTTACACTATATGTTATTTCTTTTGTTTCTGGGCCTTGTTGCCCTACTTCTTTTACTATTATTGGTTTACATTTTCCAACCTCGTCTGTTTCATATTCTGGCGGTACCGATATTTCTTTTACGTAATATGTTTTACTTGCAGTTGTTGCAACTGGATAATATAAATTATTCCATGTTATTATTCCTGTATCCCCTGTTGTTTGATCTTTTAATTCTGTTCCTTTATAATCTGTTGCTTTAGTTGTACAAGTGCTATCTGAATATATTCCAAAGGTTACTCCTGATACGTTTTTTTCTGTATAACTATCTTTTTTTTCAACAGTTATTTTAGCACGTCCTTTTGGTATATTTTTTACTGTTATTGTTTTTGTTACTGTTGCCCCAATACTTGAACCTGATGTTTTTAATGGTACTGATATACATTTACCAACTTCGTCTTTTTCATATTCTGGCGGTACCGATATTTCTTTTACGTAATATGTTTTACTTGCAGTTGTTGCAACTGGATAATATAAATTATTCCATGTTACTGTTCCTGTATCTCCTGTTGTTTGTGCTTCAAGGGTTGTATTATTTACATCTGTTGCTTTTGTTGCACAGGCACTATCTGAATATATTCCAAAGGTTACTCCTGATACATTTGTATCCGACAAAGAGTTTTTCTTTTGAACACTTATTGTACCTGTTCCTTTTGGTTCATTCACTACTGATAATGTAGTTGAACTTGAATTAATAGTAACTGCTTTACATTTACCTAGTTCTCCTGTTTCATATCCTGCTGGGGCTGTTTCTTCCTTTACATAATAAGTTGCACTTCCTCCACTTGGATAATATAAATTACTCCATGATACTTCTCCGTTTGCATCTGTTGTCTTTTTTGCTAGTGAATTTCCTTGATAATCAACAGCTGCTGAGGTACAACCAGAATTGCTATATAATCCAAAAGTTACTCCACTTATATTACCATTAGTAAGGGAATTTGTTTTTTTAACTTTAATAGTTCCTTTTCCTATAGCTTCTGGAGTTAAATTAACGTATGATATTATTTTTTCTGTCTTTGATCCTGTTTTCTTATAAGTTATTTGATTTTGATAACCCTTACTAGTTAGTGTTAAAATTTCTCCTCCTGTTTTTTGATTTCTACTAAAGCTGATTCTAATAGATTGTGAATCACTTTTTGTAGAAACATTCAGTTTTGTTTTATTACTAGTTAAAGATGTTGTAGCAGTTCCAGACTCTACTTTTATTGTTTGAGCAGAAAGAATTGAAGATTTAGTAGATGCTCCAGATTTATAAGTTTTTGAATCTGTTAATGTTGTGCTCCACAAATGTTTGCTTTCATCATACTTTAATTTATATGTTTTTGCAGTTTTTGAAGTTGATGCAAAACTTGGTATTTTATCATGTAACAAAATTTTTGACCTAATTGTAAAGAATTCTTTACTAATGTCAGCTTTTGTTATTGAGGTTTTTTGACTATTTGGACTAGTAATTAAACCATTTATACTATTTAAAGTTTTCCACTGACCCTTTTTAGTTTTGGTAGGACTTCCAATTAAATGAACTAATAACTGAGTTGCAATTCTCGAAGCAGTACAGCTCAAATCAGCGCCTGAACCATATTCTACTCCTGTTTCTGTTCCTGCATAAACTAAGGCTTTATGTAAATCACTTGTTGGATCTAGGTTGCTTTTTTCGGATACACTATATGAATAAGTACCTGGTTTTTGTAATGGTACTCCACGTTGAGTACAAAAACTTTCATATTTAACTCCATCAACTTTTGCTAAAAATAACCATATTCCAGTTGATCCTGTTTGTTCACGTGATTCTACATATTTATAGTATTTTGAAGAAAAATTAGCACATGGTCCATTCATATCAAAATATACACTTTCAGCATTAACTGATGTTATGAAAAAAATACTTATAAATAATATAGATAATAAAAATAAGTGTTTTAATCCTTTCATATTAATGCCTCCAATCTATAGTTTGTTATATATAATATATTTTACTTTATATATTAATTTTAGTCAATGAAATTTAAATTTGTTTTAATTTTTTTTCATAAAAAAAGACATTTTCACGTCTTTTACAAATTAAATCTAAAATGACAAATATCTCCATCTTGCATTAAATAATCTTTACCTTCAAGTCTTAGTTTACCTTGTTCTTTTACTTTTTGTTCATCGCCTGCTTCAATTAAATCTTTGTAAGATATTACTTCTGCTTTTATAAACCCTTTTTCAAAGTCAGTATGGATTATTCCTGCACATTTTTTAGCATTCATTCCATCTTTATAAGTCCATGCCCTAACTTCTTGTGATCCTGCTGTAAAATAGGTTTTTAATCCAAGAATTGAATATGTTATTTCTACTAATTTATCAAGCCCACTTTTTTCTATTCCAAGTTCCTTTAGCATTTCTTTTTTATCTGAATCCTCAAGTTCTGCAAGTTCTGATTCTATTTTTGCAGATACTACTATAACTTTGGAATTTTCTTTTAGAGCATATTCTTTTAAAATTTCTACATATTTGTTTTCTTTATTTATATCATCTTCACTTATATTTGCTAAATATATATGTGGTTTTAAAGTTAACAGATTAAATGATTTCAAAGAAAATAATTCTTCTTCTTCATACTTTATTAATCTTAAAGGAATATTTTTTTCTAAGGCATCTTTAGATTTTTCAAGAGCAGATAATTCTATTAATGATTCTTTATCTTTTGTTGTTTGAGCTTTCTTTTTTATTTTTTCAATTCTATTTGATACTATTTCTAAGTCTGCCAGTGCTAATTCTAAATTTATTATCTCTACATCTCTTAAAGGGTCTACTGATCCTTCTACATGAGTTATTTCTTTATTTTCAAAGCATCTTACTACTTCGCAAATTGCATCTACTTCGCGAATATGAGATAAAAATTTATTGCCTAATCCTTCCCCTTCTGATGCTCCTTTTACTATACCCGCGATATCTACAAATTCAAAAGTTGCAGGTTTTACTTCTTTGGGAACGTACATTTCTTCAAGTTTTTCTAATCTTTCGTCTGGAACACTTACTATTCCAACATTTGGATCTATAGTTGCAAAAGGATAATTAGCTATTAAGATATCTTTTTTTGTTATGGCATTGAAAAGTGTTGATTTTCCAACATTTGGAAGCCCTACTATGCCTGCTTTTAAACTCATTTTCTGCCTCCTTTATAATACTGGATAAACTCCTGGCCCAAGTGGTAATCCTATTAGATACCATAGTAATAAAATTGCTATCCAAGTAATTGATATTGCTAGTAAGTATGGAGTCATTAGTTTAATTCCATCCCTTATTCCATATACTTTCTTTTCTTCTCTATTATAGATATTTAAGTATCCAATAAATACTACAAAGTATGCAAGTAAAGGTGTTACCCCATTAGTCATTGATTCAGCGGCTCTAAATATAAATTGTGAATATTGTGGTGATAAGTTAATTTGCATCATCGTAGGTACTAAAACTGGTGATAATATCATCCATTTAGTTATAGTACTTGGAACAAATAAATTAGATACTCCAATAACGATGATAGCCACAATTATTAATAGTACTCCTGAAAGAGGCATTATTTTTATGATACTTGATAACCAAACTACAATCATTGTTCCAATTTCAGTTTCTTTAAATATAGCTATAAATTGAGCTGCGAAGAATATCATTACAAGAAGTATTCCTAAATTGCTTAATTGTTTTGTTAATTTTTGGAAAAGTTCTTTATCATTTTTAATTGATTTTGCTCCTATAGCATAAGCAATTCCTGTTATAATCATAAATAGTGCTAACATATAGGTAAATCCAGATTCTAAATATGATGAACTTCCAAATAATTGATATGCATATGATGTTTCTGTTTTATCAAGTAGTGCTCCAGAGAATGGAAGTCCTGGAATTATCATATAAATAAATATTGCTATTACTAAAATTGCTGCTATTAAAGCATATTTTAATCCTTTCTTTTCTCTTTCTTCATCTTTTATTTTCTTTTGTTCTTCGTATTGAAGGTCTAAATATTCTATTTCTTTAGTATGATCTAACTCATCTTTGGTTTTGGAAACATATCTTCCGATTTTTTTAACTATGTATTTTTCTGTAATTATTGTACCAACTATTGAAATTATAATTGCTGAGATAATCATTATAAATAAGTTAGATGTCATTCTAACATAAAATGATTCATCTATTAAGTTAGCAGCACTCATTGTATATGGTATTAAGGACATATCTGTTGCTCCAACGAAGAAACTTACACTATAACCAAAAGCTACTCCTGCAAAGGATGTTGCTATTCCAGCGAGAGGATTTCTTCCGTTAAATAGAAATAAAAGTGCTCCGAGAGGTATTAAAACTGCATATCCTACTTCATTAACAATGCTTGAGAAAACTGCTGTTAAAAATAGTAAAAAAGTTATTATTTTTGGATTTATCTTAGCAAGTTTCCTTTTCATAAAGGTTTGAATTAATCCTGTTTCTTCTGCTACTGCTATTCCGATTAAAGTTATGATTAAAGTTGAAACAGTAGTAAAGCTTACAAAGTTTGTTGAAGCATTACTAATCATAGATTTTATTCCATCATAACTTAGCATATTTTTAACTGTTACAATTGTTTGTTCAAGTTCTCCTGTATTTAAATTTACACTATCATAAGATGCTGAAATATTAAATAGTGATAAAATAGCACTTAGTACTACTGTTATCGCTATTAATATGATAAAACTAGTGACAGGATGAAGTTTTAATTTTTTATTTTTATTTTTTTTGGTCATATGCTACTCCTCTACTATTTTTTTTAATTTTTTGTTAAATTCTAAACGATCTAACATAACTGTTCTTCCACAATTTATGCATTTTAATTTTATATCTGCTCCGAGACGAATTATTTCCCAGAGATTTGTTCCACATGGATGATTTTTTTTCATTATAACTTTAGTCCCTAAATTATATTTTTTATCCATTTTTTACCTCAATTATATTATATGGAATAGAAAGCTTTTCTTTATCAAACTCTTCCTTTATTATTCTATTTATTTGCCTTTTTACTTTGAATTGTTCTTCTGGTTTTACTGGAACTTCTATTCTATATTCTAAATAAGAATCTACAAATTTATTAAGGCCCCATAAAGATACTTCTCCAGTTAATACATCTATTTCTTTTTTTATTCTATTTATTATATTTTCTACTACTTTATCTGCCTTTTCATTACTTATTTCATATGAAAATGGAATATCCATAATAACATTAGGATTTGTTTTAGAATAATTTGTAACTTCTGTTATAGTTCTATTAGCTATTATTTTTAAAACATTTTCGTAATTTAATATTTTTGTATTTTTTAATCCTAAATCTACAACTGTTCCTTCAAAATTATTTATAAGTACATAATCCCCAATATCAAATTGATCTTCTAAAATTATAGAGATACCTACTAAAATATCTTTCATCATGTCTTGAAGTGCTAATCCTAAAACAACACTTGCTATTCCTAGTCCTGCGAGAATTGAAGTTATATTTACCCCAAGTATTCCTAAAACTTTTATAGCTATTAAAATCATAATTACATATTTAATTATATTTAAAAGCAATTTTTTTATTGTTTCTTGTCTTTTTTTTGTTTTTTTATTATTTTTTTTAGTTATAACATGTTTTATTATTTGATAAATTATTATACCTATAATTATATAAATCAATAAGATATGAATATCTTTTTCTATTAGAAAGTTTAAAATATCTTTCATTTTACCACCTACTTATTATAGTTTATTACTTCGAGTATTCTATTTAAATCACTATCATTTACATAATTTATTTCTAATTTTTTTGGTTTTATTTTTACTTTTGTTCCAAGATAATCTGATAAATCTCTTTCTAAATGTTCATATTCGTTATTATATTTTCTTTGTACTTTTACTTTTTTTGGTGTATTTTCTTTACTTGTTTCTTCTTCGATTTGTCTTACATTTAGATTTTCTTTAACTATTCTGTTTGCAAGAGTTATTATTTGATCTTTATTTTCAAGTTTTGATAGAACTCTAGCATGACTCATACTTAATGATCCTTGTTTTACTAGATTTTTTACTTCTTCAGGAAGAATAAGAAGTCCAAGCATATTTGTTATATAACTTCTACTTTTTCCTACTCTTTTAGCTAGTTCTTCTTGAGTTAAATTTAAATTTTGCATAAGAGTTTGGTAAGCTGTTGCTTCTTCTATAGCATTTAAATTTTCTCTTTGAAGATTTTCAAGAACTGCTATTTCCATCATTTGTCTGTCAGTAAAATCTCTAATTATACAAGGAATTGTTTCCATTCCTGCGAGTTTTGAAGCTCTATATCTTCTTTCTCCTGCAACTATTTCATAGTCTTTTATACTTTTTTTAACAATTATTGGTTGGATTACTCCATGTTCTTTTATAGAAGTTGCTAATTCTTTTATGGACTCTTCATTAAATGTTTTTCTTGGTTGATATGGATTTACTCTAAGTTTGTTTAATGGAAGATCTGTTACTTCTTCTTTTGTTGATGTTTCCATTATTTTTTCTTCTATTTTGTCATAGTTAATATCTTCAATGTTAAATAATTCTTCAAGCCCACGACCTAAAGCTCTTCTTTTATTTTGTTCCATTTCCTTCAATCACCTCTTTGGCTAAATTTAAATATGCTTCTGATCCGCGTGATGTTGGATCATAAGCTACTATTGGTTTTCCATGTGATGGTGCTTCTGTTAATCTGATTAATCTTGGTATTATTGTGTTATATACTTTGTCTTTAAAGTAGCTTCTTATTTCTTCAACTACTTCAAGACCTAAATTAGTTCTAGCATCAAGCATTGTTAGTAATACTCCTTCTATTGATAAATTGGGATTTAAGTTTGCTTGAGTATACATTATAGCTTTTAGAAGTTGAGTTATTCCTTCCAGTGCGAAGAATTCACATTGCACTGGAATAATTACTGAATCTGATGCTGTTAAGGCATTTGTTGTTATAATTCCCATTGATGGTGGACAATCCATTATTATATAATCAAATTTATCTTTTATTTTATCTATATGCATTTTTAGTATCTTTTTATTAGATACTGGTGAATTATGATTATTTTGTTCTAATTCAATATCTATTCCTGCGAGATTAATATTAGCTGGGAGAACGTATAAATTTTTATAGTTTGTTTTAACTATAGCTTCATTTATCTCTGCTGTTTCATTAAATACATTATAAATACTTTTTTCAATATCTCCTTTATTTAAACCAATTCCTGTTGTCGCATTACATTGTGGATCTAAATCTATTAATAATACTTGTTTATCTAAAATTGCTAGAGAGGCTGCTAAATTAATACTTGTTGTTGTTTTCCCTACTCCACCTTTTTGATTTATTAGTGAAATTACTTTTCCCATTTTGTTACCACCTATTCCTTTTTGAGTTATTACTTTACTATTTTAGCAAATAATTAAGTTTTTTAAAAGGTTTTTTAGATAAAAAAAGCTCTTTTTGAGCTTTTAATTTTTTTTATCTATTTCTATTACAATTTGGTACTTGTTTTCACTGTCATATTCATTAGATGTTACTTTAAATCCAAACTTTTCAGTATTTTGAATTGCTTGTCTAAAATTATTAATAGCAAATCTTAAGTCATAAACATCGTTAAATTGTTCTTGTTTTTCTTCTGGTTCTTCTTTTTCATCAGATGGAACTCTAAATTGATCAAATATATTTGTTGGTTTAGAAACTTGTTTTGGTTCTTCTGTTTTTTCTATACTTGGAATTTGAATTATTTCATTTGCTGATTCTTCAATATTTTGAGAATCATTTATTTCAGGTTTATTTTGTTCTTCTTGATTATTTGCTTCAGATTCTGGTGCATTTTCTTCAGGAATATTAGTTTCATTTGGTAATGATTGACTCTCTTCATTTATATTAGTGCTTTCATTTACATTACTCTCTGGAATTGTAACATTATTTTGAACATTTTCTTGTGTTTGTTCTAGCTTATTCAAATTATTATTCATTGGAGATATATTGTTTAAAGGTTCATTACTGTTATTTACTTCTACATTTTTGTTTTCTACTGGTTTTTCTTCAGCTCTATTTGCATCAAGTGATTGTGAATTTTGTGGTGTTACTACTGGTTGTACAGAGTTTTCAATACTTTGATTACTTTTTTGTTCATCTATATTAGGTAATAAATTATTTTCTGGTTTAGAAGGAATATTTGCCACTTGCTCTTGTTTATTTATGTTTTCTTCTGCTGATCCTTGACTTATAGTAGGTGCTATAACAGGATTATTATTTTCATTCATATTTAAGTTTGAATTTTTATTTTCGGTTTCTTCAGGAGTTTCTATTACTTCAGGCATTTTTCCTGTTAGTTTCATTATTTCTTCATCTAACTGTCTTACTGTTAATTTTTCATTTATAATTCTTTTTAATAAATCTGTTTGCATTTGTGTATCTAAACTTAATAGACTCCTGGCATGCCTTTCTGAAATTTCAGAATTTAAAAGAGCTGTTTGGACTTCTTCTGCTAAAGTTAAAAGTCTTAATTTGTTAGCTATAGTTGATTGAGATTTACCTAAATTTTGAGCTAATTCTTCTTGAGTAATATTATCTAGTTTTAATATTGTTTGATATGTTTTTGCTTCTTCTATTGGTGTTAAATTACTTCTTTGAAGATTTTCTAGTAAAGCAATTTTTGCAGTTTCTCTATCATCTATATCTCTTACTAAGGCAGGAATTGTTTCTTTTCCTGCGAGTTGTGATGCACGGAATCTTCTTTCTCCTGCAATTATTTCGTATTTGTCCCCTACTTTTCTTACAATTATTGGTTGAATTACTCCATGTTCTCTTATTGACTGTGCTAATTCTTGTAAAGATGCATCATCGAACATTTCTCTTGGCTGAAATCTATTTGGAATAATATCTGTTAAAGATATTTCAAAAATCTCTTTTTCTAAATTCATATTACATCCCTCTATTCTTTTTACATACCTTTTCTATGATAACATTTTATAATAAAAAAAGAAATTTTACAATGGGTTTTGCTTGATTTTTGTAAAATTTCTTGGATACTTTTTATCTGCTTCTTTTAATTTTTTTATTTTTAAAATCGTTCTTTTACTGTTTTCTATAGGTAGAGTTAAGGTTTCTTTTGCTTCAAGTTTTAAATTTAAAATGTTTAAAGCTTTTTGTGATTCTTTTAATTCATCTTCTATATTTGCTTTTAATAATATAAAATATCCTCCTGATTTTAGAAGTTTTATTGATAGTTCTAATAAAATATTAGTTTTAGCAACGGCACGTGATGTTACTATATCAAATGTTTCGTCTTGGTAGTCTTCTATTCTGGAATGAACGGCTTTTATATCTTTTAAGTTTAATTTTTTTATTACTTGATTTAAAAAGTTTACCCTTTTATTAAGTGAATCTAAAAGAGTTATTTTTAAATTTGGAAATACTATTTTTAATACTATTCCTGGAAAACCTGCTCCTGTTCCAATATCAATTAAAGTTAAGTTTTGAGTTAAATCTATTACTTTTGCTATAGTTAGGCTATCATAAAAGTGTTTTAAGTAAACATCTTCCTTTTTAGTTATTCTAGTTAAATTTTGTTTTTGATTTTCTTCAATTAATAATTTATAGTAATTTTCTAGTTGCTCTTCTTGCTTTTTTGTTAAATTTATATTTAATTTATTTAATTCTTCTATAAACTTTTCTCTATTCATTTTTACCTCTTTTTAAATATATCATTAAAACTGCGATATCACTTGGATTTACTCCACTTATACGCATAGCTTGGCCTATTGATGTAGGTTTTATTTTTGTTAGTTTTTCACGGGCTTCAAGAGCGAGATTAGATATTTTTTGATAATCTATATTTTCACTTAGTTTAATATTTTCATATTCTTTTAGTTTTTTTGCTTCTTCTTCTTGCTTTTTTATATAACCTGAATATTTTACTATTATTTCTACTTCTTCAATTACTTCTTTATCATAATTATTTTTCAAAAATGGTTTTAAATTTTCTATTGTTACTTCTGGTCTTTTTAAAAGATTTTCTAATGTTGTTTTATCTATAATTTTGTTAATATTATTTTCTTTTAAAATGTTGTTTATTTCTTTTGTTGGAGTAATTTCTTTTGTTAACTCTTTAAGAAGTTTTTTTATGTTTTCTAATTTTATTTTAAATTTTTGATAATTTTCTTTAGTTACTAGTCCTATTTCATTACCATATTCAGTTAGTCTTAAATCAGCATTATCATCTCTTAAAAGGAGACGATATTCTGCACGAGATGTAAGAAGTCTGTAAGGCTCTTTTGTCCCTTTTGTTACTAAATCATCTATTAATACTCCAATATAGGCTTCATCTCTTCTTAATATTAATGGTTTTTTGCCTTTTAGTTTTTGATTTGCATTTATTGCTGCGATTAAACCTTGACATGCTGCTTCTTCATAACCACTTGTTCCATTTATTTGTCCTGCTGTAAAAAGATTTTCTATTATTTTTGTTTCTAATGTTCTTTTTAACTGAGTTGGATCTATTGCATCATATTCGATTGCATAAGCGTATTTTAAAATTTCTGCATTTTCAAGTCCTGGAAGGGATTTTACCATTTCTTTTTGAACTTCTTTGGGCATGCTTGAGGAGAAACCTTGTATATAGATAGTATCTAAATTTTTGCTTTCTGGCTCTAAAAATAATTGATGGCGTTCTTTATCTTTGAATCTTACTATTTTATCTTCTATTGAGGGACAATAACGTGGCCCTATTCCTTCAGCGTATCCTCCGTACATAGCTGATTTTGTTAGATTTTTATTAATAATTTCATGTGTTTTTTTGTTTGTATAAATTAAATGACATAATTCTTGCTTTTCTGGGTCATAATATGGTTTATTTTCATAAGAAAAAGTTAAGATATCAGTGTCCCCGGGTTCTCTTTTTGTTTTAGTAAAATCTATTGTATCTTTTTTTATTCTAGGAGGTGTACCTGTTTTTAATCTTTGAATAGTAAAACCTAATTCTTTTAAATGTTTGCTTAAATTTAGCTCTGTTTCTTCTCCGTGTGGTCCTTCTTTTTTCTTTGTACTTCCTATTAAAATATTTGAATTTAAGTAGGTTCCTGTTGTTAAAATCACTGCTTTTGCTTTTATTTCTTCCTCTTTTGTTATAACTCCCTTTACAACATTATTTTCAACTATTAGTTTTTTTACAAATGTCTCTTTTATATCAAGGTTCTTTGTGCTTTTTATAGTTTCTGTCATGTTTTTTTGATATTCTATTTTGTCTATTTGTGCACGAAGAGCCCAAACAGCTGGCCCTTTTCTGGTATTTAATTTCTTTATTTGAAGAATAGATTTATCAGTATTTTTAGCCATTTCACCTCCGAGAGCATCTATTTCTCTTACTACAATTCCTTTAGCTGGACCTCCAATTGAGGGATTACATGGAGCATCTGCTATATTATTTATATTTCCTGTTATTAAAAGAGTTTTATTGCCAAGTCTTGCACTTGCTAAAGCTGCTTCTGATCCTGCATGACCTCCCCCAACAACTATTATGTCATATTTCATTTTTATACACCTCTTTTTATGCGATTGTATTGTAGCATATTTTTTATATCTTCTCAAGTTTTATTCAAATTAAAAAGCCTATTTTTAGGCTCTTTTTTTTATTTTTAGTTTGTTATAATTTGTTCTTGTGGTTTTAAAAATATTATTTTTATTATTTTCCAACACAGAAGTTTTTAAATAGATTATCTAAAAGTTCTTCGGTGTATGATTCTCCAATTACTTCTCCGAGAAGATTCCAGATATTTTTTAAATCTATTTCTAACATATCTATTGGAAGATTTTCTTTTAATCCTGTTTCTATATCTTTTACGCTTTCTTTAGCTTGTTCTATTTTATTTAGCTGTTCAATACTAGAAACATAAGAAAAATCATTTGTTTCTATTTTTTCAAGACTAAATAATTCTTTTATTTTATTTAAAAGATTTTCTATTCCTTCTTCTTTTTTAGTACTTGTATATACTATGTTTTCAAAATTTTGACTTAAATTTAAATTTTTCTTTAAGTCTGTTTTATTTATTACAATTATTCTTGTTTTATTATTTGATATTTTAAGTAGTTCTTCATCCTCTTTTGTTAATTTTTCATTATTATTTAGTATTAGTAGAACTAAATCTGCTTTATTAAGGACATTTTTAGATTTTTCTACTCCTATTTTTTCTACTATATCTTCGGTTTCTCTAATTCCCGCAGTATCTATTAGATTTAAGGTTATACCCTCTAAAATTAGGGTTCCTTCGATAATATCTCTTGTTGTTCCAGGAACATTGGTAACTATTGCTTTTTCTTCTTCTATTAATTTGTTTAAAATACTACTCTTTCCGACATTTGGTCTTCCTATTATTGCTACGTTTATTCCTGATTTTATTATTTTACTGGTTTTAGAGTTTTCTATTATTTCATCTAAAGACCTTTTTATTTCAGAAAGTTCTTTTTTTATTTTATCTATTGTTACTTTTTCTATATCTTGATATTCTGGATAATCAATATTTACTTCAATATTACTTATTATATTTACTAATTTTTCTCTTAGGGTTCTTATTTTATTGGTTGTTGTTCCACGAAGATTATTGATAGATATTTTTCTCGCTTTATCACTTTTACTATTTATTAAATCCATTACTGCCTCACTTTTAGTAAGGTCTATTCTTCCGTTTAAAAAGGCACGTTTTGTAAATTCTCCAGGTTCTGCTATTCTTATTCCTTGTTTTAATAAAATACTTAATACTTTCTCTGTTGGTGCTATTCCACCATGACAATTTATTTCAATAGTATCTTCTGTTGTAAATGTTTTGGGACCTTTCATTATAGTTATTAGTACTTCATCTATTATTTCATCTTTATCTTTTATATATCCATATGAAATTGTATGTGTTTTTTTTGTTAATAAGTTTATATTTGTTATATTATTTACTTTTTCTATTGCATCTTTTCCGCTTACTCTTATTATGGATATAGCTCCAACACCTAGAGTTGTTGATATAGCAGCAATTGTATCATCCATTGATAGCCCTCCTTTTTAAAGCTAGTCTATTATAACACTTTTTTGTAAAAAAGAGAAGATCTTTTTGGCCTTTGATATTTTGTTACAAATTATATTTTTTTATTATTTTTAAATTTTTATCTAATTCGTATATATATGGTTTCCCTGTTGCTATTTCTAAGTTCATTATATCTTCATCTTTTATGTTTTCAAAGTATTTTATAAATGCTCTTATCGTATTTCCATGTGCTACTATAAGGATATCTTTATTTTCTTTTAATTTTGGCTTAATTTCTTTATCATAATATTTAATTACTCTTTTTATTACATCATTAAGATTTTCAGTTAATGGAAGTTCTTCTTCTGTTAAATTTTTATATTTTTCATCTTTTCCTGGATATCTTATATCGTCTTTTGTTAAAGCTGGAGGTTTTACTATAGCACTTCTTCTCCATAAATGAACTTGCTCTTCTCCATATTTTTTCCTTGTTTCATCTTTATTTAATCCTTGAAGCGCACCATAATGTCTTTCGTTAAGCATCCAATTTTTATAAACCGGTATATCCTTTTTTGTTTCTTTTAAGATAAGATCTAAAGTTTTTATTGCTCTTTTTAAAACAGATGTGTATGCTATATCAAAATTTATACTATTTTCTTTTAAAAGTTTTCCAGCGTTTTTTGCTTCTTTTATTCCTTTTTCTGTTAAATCTACATCTGTCCATCCAGTAAATTTATTTTCATAATTCCAAATACTTTCTCCATGTCTTATTAAAATTAAATTCATATTTACCCTACTTTCTTTTTTATTTTAAAAAGAAGCTTTATTCTGCTTCTTTTGGTTTTATGACAACATGTCTTTCTTTGTTTTCTCCTTCACTTTCTGTATAAACATCTTTTGATTCAGATAAAATATTATGAACTATTCTTCTTTCAAAAGAATTCATAGGTTCTAGATGAGCCTCTACTTTAGTTCTAGCAACATCTTTAGCTGTATATTTTGCCATTTTTTCTATTCTAACTCTTCTCTTTGCTTTATAATCATTAACGTCTATAATAAAACGATAATATGTATTTAATTCAGTATTTAACATTTGAGATGTAATATTTTGAAGAGCATCTATTGTTCGACCATTTTTGCCAATTAAAATTGAAACATCAGGTGCAATTAAGTTAAAAATAGGAGTTTCTTCTCTTGTTTTTGTTTCTATTTTGGCATTTATACCCATATTTTTTACTATTTTTAAAATGTATTCTTTTATTTCTTTATTAAGTTCTTCTTTTGTTATAGCCTCTATTTCTGTTTTTTTATTAAATAGTGACTTTTTTATTTCTTTTTCAATTATTATTAATTCATCTTCTTTGGCATTTAAACCTTCTTTAGCATTTATTATTGCTTCTTCCTTTGTTTTTCCTGTAAATGTTTGTTTATTCATTTTTACCACTCCTTTTTAAGGTGAAATTTTGGAATATTGTAAATAATGATGATGTTACCCAATAAAATGAAATTGCTGTTGGTAAAGTAAATGAGATAAATCCGATGAATACTGTCATTATTCTAGTCATTAATTTTTGTTGTTTTTCCATTTGCTCATTTGAAGCCATTGATGGATTTAATTTATAAGAGAAATAAGTAGCTGCAATTAGTATAACACATACAAATATATAATACCAATCACCTGCTGCCATAGCAGATCCTGGAGTTGTTCCCATATTTAATCCTATAAATGTTCCTTCAAAAATGGCTGGTACTCTATTTATTGCTTCCCAAAATGCCAAGAGAATTGGAAGTTGAATAAAAGCAAATAAGCAACCTGAAAGTGGTTTTATTTCGTATTTTTTATATACCAACATCATTTCCTGACCTTTTTTTGCCATTGATTCATTATCTGTTTTTCCTTCATATTTCTTTTCTATTCTATTAATTTCTGGTTGGGCTTTTTTCATATTTTCTGATTGAAGAAGAGTTTTTCTAGTCATAGGAAATAATGCAAATCTTATTATTAATGTAATTATTACTATTGATAAAGCTGGAGATCCTACTAAAGATCCTATTTTTATTATGAAAAATGCTAAAGGTCTTACAAAAAATGTATTCCATAAGTTTTCATATTTGCCCACTATTTTCATATCATCGCAGTCTGGTAAGTCTTTAATATCTACTTTATTTTTTTCATATATTTTTAAAACATCTTTATCAGTTGGCTTACAAATTATGTTTTCTGTTATTGTTTGCCCTGTTTCTTCATTCTGAACTACTTTTCCATCTTTATCTTTTAATGTTTGAGTACATCCTGTTAAAGTTATTATAAGCATAAATATGACTAATACTTTTAAAATTTTTGTTTTTTTATTCATTTTTATCTCCTTTTATTTTATTAAAAAGATATATTATCTCTTTTTCTAACTGTTTATAATCTAAATCAATAGTTTCTTTTTTACATATTATTATATATGTTTCATTTTGTTTATAAATATTTTCATTTTTATCTATTATATTTTTTATTCTTCTTTTTAATTTATTTCTTGTTACAGCATTTGCTATGTTTTTGGCAAAAGTAATACCAAATTTTGGAATATTATCTTTATTTTGTTCTTTATTAATTATAAAATATTTACTACTATAGCCTTGTCTTTTTCTTATTATTCTATTGAAATCTTCTGATTTTTGGACGATATTTTTTTTTTTCATTTTTACCTCCATAATCAAAAATCCACTTTTGATAGTGGATTATTTTATTTAGATAATCTTTTTCTTCCTTTTTTCCTTCTTTTATTTACTATTCCTGATTCCATACGAGAGAAGAAACCATGTTTTTTCTTCATTCTTCTATTATTTGGTTGATATGTACCTTTTTTCACTTCTTGCACCTCCAAACTTAATTAGTCGCTACTATTGTATATGAAAAGTAGGGTGGTTGTCAATATTTTTTTAGTTATTAACAGAATAAACGTTAATTAACTTTTTTTATTTTAACAATTGTTAATAGTGTTATTAACTTTTTTCTTGAAATTTGTTAAAAACTATTTTATAGTATGTATTTAAAGGAAAAAATATGTTGATAAGTTTGTTAATAAGTATGTTAATTAATATTTTAACTTTTCAAAAATTTAAAAATGTATTACAATTAAATTAACTTGTTAATACTTTGTTTTTAGTGGGGAGATGGTATTATGGATAATAATTTGTTATGGCAAAAAGTTTTAGATAATATTAGTAATATCGTTGACCCTTTGTCTTTTGATACTTGGTTCAAAAATATTGATTTTATAGATATCCAAAATCATTCAGTTAGATTAGTTATTCCAATAATGTGGTATAAAAGTCATATTGATAATAATTATAAAGATATTATTTTAGAAAATTTTAATAATTTAATTAAAGATAATAATGTTGATAGTATTATATATATATTAAAAGATAATGTTGAAGATTTTTTAGAAAGTGAAAAGAGTAGTAATACTTCTTTGGAAGAAAAAAAAGAGAGTAATTATGTTAAAAATCATGTTTCTAATTTAAATAAAAATTATACTTTTGAAAGTTTTGTAGTAGGGGAGTCTAATAAATTTGCACAAGCTGCAGCTTTGGCAGTTGCTGAAAATCCTGGAACTATGTATAATCCTTTATTTATATATGGTAATAGTGGACTTGGTAAGACTCATTTGATGCATGCAATTGGAAATTATATTGAAAGTAAACTGCAAAAAAGAGTTTTATACGTTACTAGTGATGATTTTATGAATGATTTTACAGGACTTGTTAGAAAAAATAGTAATGTTAATAACTTGGATTATGTTGATTTTTTCAAAAATAAGTATCGAAATATTGATGTTTTACTTATAGATGATATCCAGTTTTTAGGAGGCGCAGAAAAATCACAACAAGAATTTTTCCATACTTTTAACAATTTATATAATGATAGTAAGCAAATTATTGTGTCATCTGATAGATCTCCTGAAGATTTAAAAGTTTTAGAAGATAGACTTAGAACACGTTTTGCCTGGGGTCTTCAGGTAGATATTAGTCCTCCTGATTATAATTTAAAAGTTGCAATTATTAAGAATAAGTTAAAAAGAGAAGATATTGTTATAAATGAAGATGTTATATCTTTTATAGCTTCAAATATTGGTAATGATGTAAGACAACTTGAAGGTTCTATTACAAGACTTGTTGCTTATTCTGCAATCATGTGTGTTACTGATATTACACTTGATTTTGCAATGGAGGCATTAAAAGATTTTACAAAGAAAGATAGTGTAACTGACCAAAATAATATAAGAAGAATTCAAAAAAGCGTTGCTAATTTCTATAAAATATCTTTTGAGGATATGAAATCAAAGAAAAGAACTCCAAATCTTGCTATTCCAAGGCAGGTTGCTATGTATTTATGCAGAAAACTTACTGATGAGTCATTTGAAAGAATAGGTATTGAGTTTTCTGGTAAAAATCATGCTACAGTAATACATGCTTGTAATAAAATTGAAAAAGAAATGAAAATAAATAAAGATCTAAATAATGCTATTGCTGATATTGAAAAGCAATTAACATAAATTTGTTAAATCCGTTAATATAAATTAACAAATAAAAAAGATATTATCTGTTGATATTAAAGTATTTTTTTAGATATTAACAATGTTAACAGTAATAATATAAATAATAAATAATTATTAAAAAAATAAAATAAAGAAAGTAGGTAATAAAATGAAGTTAAAAATAAAAAGAACAATTTTGTTAGAAGCACTTAATAATGTATCTAAAGCTATATCTAGTAAAAATATTATTCCAATTTTATCTGGTATTAAATTTGAACTTTTTAAAGATAAGTTAGTTTTAACTGCTTCTGATAATGATATAACTATTCAAACAGTTATTAACAAAAATGATGATTTAGAAATAAATAGTACAGGTAGTATTGTCATAAAGGGTAAATATATATTAGATATAATTAGAAAATTAGAAACAGAATTTATTAATATAGAAATTGTTGATGATCATAAGATTATGATTTTTACTGATAATAGTGAATTTAATTTAAATGGTGTTGATATTAAAGAATATCCAGATATTAACTTAGACCTATCAAATGATTACATTAAGATGAAAACAGGTGATTTTAAAACAATGATTTCACAAACAAATTATGCATGTTCTTTAGATGAAGCTAGGGTAGTGTTAACAGGAGTTAATATAAAGATAAATAATAATAATTTAGAATGCAGTGCAACTGATTCTTATAGACTTGCCCTTAGAAAATATCGTCTTAAGGAAAAAGTGAGTAATGATATTGATATTATTATTCCAAGTAAGAATTTAAGTGAACTTTTAAAAGTAATTGGTCCTGCTGATGATGAAGCAATAGAGGTTCATTTATTTAGTAATAAAGTAATTTTCAAATTTAAAGATATTATTTTTCAATCAAGACTTATAAATGGTACTTATCCAAATACTAAAAATCTTATTCCAAATGAATCTTTATTTGATTTAACTGTTAATAATAATGAATTTTATAATATGGTTGATCGTGCAAGTATATTAAATAATGATACAGATAATAATATAATTACTTTAGAACTTAAAAATAAAGTTTTAAAAATTACTTCTATGTCTCTTGAAATAGGTAAAGTAGAAGAAAAAATGAATGTTGATAGTAATGAAAATATAAAAATATCTTTTAGTGCTAAATATATGATGGATGCTCTTAGGACTATAAAAAGTGATAATGTTACATTAACATTTGTAGGTGAGATAAAACCAATTCTTTTAAAAAGCGATGAAAACGATGATTTAACTTGTTTAATTTTACCTATTAGAACATATTAATTTTAAAATATTATTAATTATTTATATTGAAAGGTGTAAAATTTTATAGATTTTTACATCTTTTTTTTAATTTTTTATTTCTATCCTACAAATTTCTGTCTTTTTCGACTTTTGAAAGTGTTACTTTAAAAAGTGTAGTATTTTTTTTACTATAAATTTTATGTTGTAGGGGGTGATGTTGATGAAATATGAAATAAATGATGAAACTTTGGCTATTTTGTCATTTAATGATGGAAAAAGTAGGGTAATCGAAAATAGTGAAGAATATATTGTTGATGATAATCCTTATGCAGTTATGGAACATAGTTGTAAATATTTTGGTAGTAGTATTGAGGGCAGAATATCTGGTTCAAGAGATATTTTAGGTAGCATTTATAAAACTCCAGTAATTGTTGAGGAATCTTTAGGTTTAATATTTTTTCCTACTGAGGCTTTAGAATCTTTAAATGTTTCATGGATTTCATATAAAAATATTAAAAATGTAGAAAAAGATGGTAAAAAAACAAAAATAATTTTTAAAAATGGTAGTAATATCGTTGTTGATTGTCCA
This sequence comes from uncultured Bacilli bacterium, assembly GCA_947628535.1. Classification (GTDB taxonomy): domain Bacteria; phylum Bacillota_I; class Bacilli_A; order RF39; family UBA660; genus UMGS1449. The sequence continues at coordinate 109,753 of CANRAF010000001.1, forward strand.
TTTTTCTCTATAAAGAATCAAATATTTAGATGTAATATGTTAGAAGCAATTTCTAATAATAGAAAAATTAGTAAAAAAAGCGATTAAAATGATAAAAATCGTTTTTTTTATGGCTTTTTTATGGTATAATGTAATAGTAAGTACCAGAGTACTAGTCTTGGAGTTGATGCAAATTTGATAGGAAAAATTTAAAATTTAGATATGTATCTTAAAAATATAGAAATTACTAATTTTAGGAATATTGATAAAATAACTTTGGATTTTAATAAAAATGTTAATATTTTTATTGGAAAAAATGCTCAGGGTAAGACTAGTATTTTAGAAAGTATTTATGTTTTAGCTTTTTCTAAATCTAGTAAAAATTTTCAAGATGATGAACTTATGAAAAAAGACAGACTTTTTTATAAAATAAAAGGTTCTGTAAAAATAGGAAATCTAAATAAAAAAATGGAAGTTTTATACGGAAATAGTGAAAAAAAGTTAAAAATTAATAATGAAATTATTAGAAGAGTATCAGACTATGTTTCTAATATAAATATTATTATGTTTAATCCAGACGATTTAGATATTGTAAAAAAATCTCCTTTATGTAGAAGAAATTTTATGAATATTGAGTTATGTCAACTTTATAATGACTATTTAAAAATATTAAATGAGTATAATAAAGTTCTTAAAATGAGAAATGAATATATAAGAAAGAGTTATTTAAATGTTGATTATAACTATTTAGATGTTCTTACAAATAGTTTAATTGATAGGGCTATTATCATTTATGAATATAGAGAAAAGTATTTAGATTACATAAATGAAAAGATAGACGATGTTTTTTATAAGATAACTAAAAAAAGAGGTATAAAGGTTTTTTATAATAAAAGTATTTCTTTTGATAAAAGAGAAGATTATGTTAACTTCTATAAAAATAATTATGAAAATGATATTTTAAAAGGTGCAACTATGTATGGACCACATAGAGATGATTTTTCATTTATATATGAGGGAGAAGATTTAAAACTTTATGGTTCTCAAGGAATGCAAAGGATAGCAGTTTTATCTTTTAAATTAGCAGAAATTGATTTATTTAAGACAATTAAAGGAAATTATCCTATTGTACTTCTTGATGATATTTTTAGTGAAATTGATATTGATAAGAGAAAAAATTTACTTAAATTTATTAAAAGTAATATTCAGTTTGTGATAACTACTACGGATATTAATAATATAAGTGAAAAAATAATAAATAAAGCAAGTATTTTTTCTGTAGATAGAGGATGTATTAAGAAAAGGAGTGAAGGAAAAAATGAATAATAATGATAACAAAAAGTATGATTCTTCATCTATTCAAGTTTTGGAAGGACTTGAGGCCGTTCGTAAAAGACCCGGTATGTATATAGGAACAACAGGCTCAAGAGGTCTTCATCATTTAGTTTGGGAAATTGTTGATAACTCTATAGATGAAGCTTTAGCAGGCTTTTGTGATACTATTGAAATAATAATAGGAAAAAGTAATACTATAACCGTTAAAGATAATGGTCGTGGTATTCCTGTTGATATTCACCCAAAAACAGGACTTTCTACTGTTGAAACTGTTTATACAGTTCTTCATGCTGGTGGAAAGTTTGGTGGTGGAGTATATAAAGTTTCTGGAGGTCTTCATGGAGTAGGGGCTTCGGTTGTTAATGCCCTATCATCTTGGCTTGAAGTTAAAGTATATAGAGATGGCAATGTATATTATCAAAAATATGTTAATGGCGGAAAACCTGAAGGAAAATTAGAGGTTATTGGAGAGTGTTCTAAAGATAGAACAGGAACAACAGTTACTTTTAAACCAGATCCTGAAATTTTTGAAGAAACAACAGTTTTTGATTATGATACCCTTAAACAAAGAGTTAGAGAATTAGCATTTTTAAATCGAAATTTAAAACTTGTTTTAATTGATGAAAGAGAAGACAATAAAAAGGATGAATTTTTATATGAGGGTGGTATTACAGAATATGTTAAAATGCTTAATAAAACAAAAAAACCTATACATGAAGATATTATTGATGTATCTGGTATAGAAAAAGATATTTCAATCGAAGTTGCCCTTCAATATAATGAATCATATAATTCAAATATTTATTCTTTTGTTAATAATATTAATACTCACGAAGGTGGAACTCATGAAGATGGCGTTAGGATGGCACTTACTCGTATTTTGAATAAATATGCAAGAAGTATTAATGCTTTAAAAGAAAAAGATGATAATTTACTTGGAGAAGATGTTAAAGAAGGGATTACTATGATTGTTTCTTGTAAGCATCCTAATCCTCAATTTGAAGGACAAACAAAGACTAAACTTGGAAATATTGAAGTAAGGCAAATCGCAAGTAAAATATTTGCTGAGGGTTTTGAAAGATTTTTAATGGAAAACCCTAATCAGGCAAAGATTATTGTACAAAAGGCTATAACTGCTTCTCATGCTAGAGTAGCTGCTAAAAGGGCAAGGGAAACCACTAGAAGAAAAGGAGATTTAGATGTAATTAATTTTGGAGGAAAGTTAGTTGATTGTAAAGATAGAGATCCTTCAAAATGTGAAATATTTTTAGTCGAAGGGGATTCAGCTGGTGGATCTGCTATTAAGGGAAGAGATAGTATGACTCAGGCAATTTTACCTCTTCGTGGTAAGATTTTAAATGTTGAAAAAGCAAGACTTGATAGAGCTCTTTCAAATGAAGAGATAAAAACAATAATAACTGCTTTTGGTACAGGTATAGGACAAGATTTTGATCTTTCTAAACTTAGATATCACAAAATAATTATAATGACCGATGCAGATGTTGATGGATCTCATATTAGGGTTTTACTTCTTACATTATTTTATAGATTTTTTAGACCTATTGTTGAAGCGGGACATGTATATGCTGCTCAACCTCCACTTTTCTGTATTAAGCATGGAAAAACTATTAAGTATGTTTTAAATGAAGAAGAACGAGACGAATATCTTGCGAGTTTAAAGGAAAATACTAAATATGATATTATGCGTATGAAAGGTTTAGGGGAAATGAATGCTGAAGAACTTAATGAAACAACAATGGATATAAATAAGAGAATTCTTAGAAAAATCACTGTTGATGATGCTATTATGGCAGATGAGGCTTTTTCTAAACTTATGGGTGATGAAGTAGAACCTAGAAGAAAATTTATTGAAGAAAATGCTACTTATGTAACAAATTTGGATGTTTAGGAGGTTATTATGGATCATAGTAGAGATAGATTAGAAGAAAATAATATTGTTAATGAAATAGAAACATCATTTCTTGAATATTCAATGAGTGTAATTGTATCTAGGGCTCTTCCTGATTTAAGAGATGGTTTAAAACCTGTTCATCGTAGAATTTTATATTCTATGTATGAATCTGGTTATACTCCTGATAAACCTCATAAAAAGAGTGCGAGAATAGTTGGGGATGTTATGGGTAAATATCATCCTCATGGTGATAGTTCAATTTATGAGGCTATGGTAAGAATGGCTCAGGATTTCAATTATCGTTATATGTTAGTTGATGGACATGGTAATTTTGGAAATATTGAAGGTTATGGAGCTGCTGCTATGCGTTATACAGAATCTAGACTTTCAAAAATTTCATTAGAACTTTTAAGAGATATAAATAAAAATACAGTTGATTTTGATGATAATTTTGATGAATCTGAAAAGGAACCTTCGATTTTACCTAGTAGATTTCCTAATATTTTAGTTAATGGTACTATGGGAATTGCTGTTGGTATGGCAACAAATATTCCTCCACATAATTTGGGAGAAGTTATTGATGGTTGTGTTGCTTATATTGATAATAACGATATAACAGTCGATGAACTTATGGATTATATAAAAGGTCCTGATTTTCCTACAGGTGCTGTTATTTTAGGTAATAGTGGCATTAGAAAGGCTTATGAAACAGGAAAAGGAACAATTACAATAAGAAGTAGGGCTAAAATTGAGGAAAAGGATGGCAAACATTGTATAATTATTGATGAAGTTCCATATGGAGTTAATACTTTGGAACTAAAAAACAAAGTAGCAGAACTTGTTCATAATAAGGTTATTGATGGTATTTCTGATTATCACACTGATTTAAAAGATGGTGTTAAGATTACTATTACTTTAAAAAGGGATGCAAATCCTCAGGTGATTTTGAATAATTTATATAAGCATACTCAATTTCAAACTAATTATGGGATAAACTTTTTGATGCTTGATAATGGTGTTCCAAAGAGTTTAGGACTTAAAGATATTATTTCTAAATATATTGATTACCAAAAGGAAATAATTATAAGAAGGACAAAGTTTGATTTAGATAAAGCTGAAAAGAGAGTACACATTTTAGAAGGACTTAAGATAGCACTTGATAATATTGATGAAATTATAAAACTTTTAAGAGCTGCAAGAGATGATGAGATTGCAAGAACTCAATTGATGGATAGATTTGATTTAACTGAAGCTCAGGCTAATGCTATTTTGGAAATGAGACTTAGAAGACTTACTGGTCTTGAAAGAGAAAAAATTGAAAATGAACTTGCAGAACTTCTTAAGAAGATAGTTGAATATAAAGCTATTCTTGAATCTGAAGAAAAAGTTTTAGGTATAATTAAGGAAGAACTTCTTGAAATTAAAGAAAAATATGGTGATGAAAGACGTACAAGTATTGATATGACTGCTATTGATTATATTGAAGACGAATCTTTGATTCCAAATGAAAATATTATGATATCACTTACTAAAAACGGATATATCAAACGTTTGTGCGTTGATACATACAGAACTCAAAATCGTGGTGGCGTTGGTATTAGAGGTATGTCTACGAATGAAGAAGATTATGTTGAATTATTAGTAACTTGTCTTTCACATGATTACTTATTATTCTTTAGTAATTTTGGAAAGGTTTATAGAATTAAGGGGTATGAATTACCAGAATTTGGCAGACAATCTAAGGGTGTTCCTATTGTTAATATCTTATCACTTGAAAAGGATGAAAGAATTAATACAATTATTTCTGTTAGTAAGGAAGAAGAATGTAGTAATTTAATGTTCTTTACTAAGAATGGTTTGGTTAAGAGAACAGATATTACTGAGTTTGATTCAATTAGAAAAAATGGAAAAATTGCAATTACACTTAAAACTGATGATGAGTTAATTAGTGTTAAAAAAACTAATGGTAATGATGAGGTAATTATGGCTTCAAATGCTGGACGTATGGTTAGATTTAATGAGAATGATGTCCGTGTTATGGGAAGAAGCGCTTCAGGTGTTAGAGGTATAGATTTAGGAGATGCTAAAGTAATTGGTGCGGAAATTGTTAATATCTCTCAATTAATCTTAGTCGTAACTGAAAAGGGTTATGGAAAGAAAACTTCTGTTGATGAATATCGTTTAACTCATCGTGGTAGTAAGGGGGTTAAAGCTCTTAATATTACTGATAAAAATGGTTTGATTGTTGCGTTTAAAGCGGTTAATGGTGATGAGGATTTAATTATTTCTACTGATAGTGGAATTGTTATTAGGTTAGATGTTAATAAAATATCAACTTTAAGACGTAATACTCAAGGTGTTAGATTAATTAATTTAAAGGATAATCAAATTGTTACTTCTGTTACTGTTACTGAAAAAAATGAGGAAACAGAACAAGAAGAGGTAAATGAAAACTAATGTTTCACGTGAAACATTAGTTTTTTTCTTTCATATATACAAATGTATAAAAGGTAAACTACATATATTATTAATATTCATATGTTCCACGTGGAACATAGTATGTTGTTTATTCTTTTTTTATTATGTTTCACGTGAAACATAATAAAAATACTGATAATTAAATAGTTTTTTTATGCCACTATTACTTAAAATAACATCATCTGTAGGAAAATTTTGATCTTTTATATAACAATTTGCTGTTTTTTTGTTAATAATTATTTAATTAAAATTATTTCCCGGGAAATAATTTATTAGTTATTAGGTTTAATTTATTTAAATAATAGATCAATGTTTCACGTGAAACATTGTTTATTAAGTTGACTTTAAATAACATTTATACTATTATTGATATGTGCAACACATATGGTTGAACTAGGTCAGGATCGGAAGATAGCAGCCTTAAAATCCTCTATGTGTGTGCACTTTTTTTGGAGGAAAGTATGAATAAATATATGAATTTAGCTATAGAGGAAGCAAAAATTGCTGCTAAAGAGGGAAATGTTCCTGTGGGAGCGGTTATTGTTAATAACGATAAAATTATTTCAATAAAGCATAATACAAAAAATACTTCTAATATTGCTATAAACCATGCTGAAATACTTTGTATTATTGAGGCGTGTAATAAATTAAATTCATGGTATTTAAATGATTGCGATTTATATGTTACTTTAAAACCTTGTAATATGTGTATGGGTGCTATTGCGGAATCTAGGATAAAAAATGTTTATTATTTGTTAGATTCTACTTACTATGAAAATTATAATAATAAACAACATACAAATGTTTATAGAATTGAAGATAATAGTAATTATAAGGAATTAATAAGTAATTTTTTTATAAATTTAAGAGACTGATGTTTCACGTGAAACATAATAGAGCAAGAAAAAATTCAATGTTTCACGTGAAACATTGAGAGGTATTTATAATTTTAGTTTCTTTTTTTATTGTTTAATATAATTTGTTATTTTGTTAATAAATATTTAATTAAAATTATTTCCCGGGAAATAATTGTGTGATTTTTATTTTTTATTTATATTTATGAAAATATATGTTTCACGTGAAACATATATCATTTTCTTGGTTGTATTAAATTGATTTGTTATGATATAATAAATTTATCTTTTTTGGGGGTGTGACAATGGAATATGTTGCATTATATAGAAAATATAGACCTAAAACATTAGAACAGGTTTATGGACAAAAATATATTGTTGATATCTTTAAAAATTCAATTATTAGTAATAAGTTTTTTCATGCTTATTTATTATCTGGCCCAAGAGGTACTGGAAAAACGACAATTGCTAAGTTAATTGCTAAGATTGTTAATTGTGAAAAACTTGATGGCGTTAATCCGTGTGATAATTGTAATAGTTGTAAGTTAATAAATGATCGTAGTAATCCTGATATTATTGAAATTGATGCTGCTTCTAATAATGGTGTTGATGAAATTAGAGCAATTAGAGAAAAGGTCGTATTGATGCCAAGCGTTTCTAAATATAAAGTTTATATTATTGACGAAGTTCATATGCTTTCTGTTAGTGCTTTTAATGCATTGCTTAAGACTTTAGAGGAACCACCAAAACATGTAATATTTATTTTAGCTACTACTGAAATTGATAAGGTGCCTGAAACTATTGTTTCTAGATGTCAGTGCTATGATTTTAAAAGAATTAGTATTGATGATATTGTTAGTTGTTTATCTTATATATGTGAATGTGAAAATGTTTCTGTTGAAGAAGATGTTTTAAAGTTAATTGGTGATTATTGCAATGGCGGAATGAGAGATTCAATAGGACTTTTGGATAAATTACTTACATATTCTGACAATGTTGATAAGAAGTTGTTTTATGATGTTGTCGGTTTAGTTGATGATGATTTAATACATGATATTTTTGTTAATATCTGTGAGAAAAATACTAATGAGGTATTCGATATTATAGAAAAAATGGTAAATTCTGGTAAAAATTTAGAAATAGTGGTTGAACAATTATTAAATTTGATGAAGAAACTTAGTGTAAATGGTAAGTATCCTATATCGCAGGGTGATTTTATGAATGTTTTAGAGGGTGTTAGTAATATTTTATATAATATTAAGTTTGCTTCAAATCAGTTGTTATTTTTTGAAATAGAGATTTTAAAAACTATTAATTTAATAAATATTAATAATATTGAAAATTCTAATAATGATACCTTAAATATTGTTAATAATGAGAATGATGATAATGATGATGAGGTTCAAAAAAATATTTCTACAAATTCTGATGTTAATAAATCTGATGATTCTAAAGATATTATTGATAACAAACAAACTTTCGCAAAAATTAATTTTGATCCTATTATTAATAATGCTTTTGCTTTGGCAGATAAAAAAATAAAAGTTGATATTGTTAATAAGTGGAATAATTTTAATGAATATGTACATAATAAAGAATTTTCTTCAATTGTTTCATATTTTTTAGATTCTACTATACAAGTTGCTGGTGAAAAAGACGTTATAATTTCTACAGATTATGAATCTATTGTTAATAATGCTGCTTCTAATATTACAAAACTTGAACTTTTGTTTAATTTAGTTATGGGTAAACATTTTAATATTGCATTTGTTTTGACTAAAGAATGGAATAAACTTAAAACTAAATATGTTAATGACCTTAAATCTGGTAAAAAATACAATTATATTGAACCAAAAGATCAAAAAGATGTTATAATTGAGGAGAGTGCTGATGAAATTGAATTGCCTGATGTCATTAGTTCTGCTAAAAGTGTATTTGGTGATGATATTGTAGAAGTTAAATAAGGAGGAATGTTTTATGAATATGCAAGCTTTAATGAAACAAGCTCAAGCTATGCAAAGAGATATTACTAATATAAAAAAGGAAATAGATGAAACTACTTTTACTGGTTCTAGTTCGCTTGTACATGTAGAAGTAAAGGGAACTAAGGAAGTTGTTAAGGTTACTTTTGATGAAGGGGCTAAAGATCTTGTTAGTGAGGATGTTTCTATGCTTGAGGATATGGTTGTTTTAGCATTGAATGATGCTTTTTCAAAAGTTGATAAAACAATGAATGAAAAAATGGGAAAATATTCTAATATGATGCCTGGGATGATGTAATATGTTTCCAAAATGTGTTGAAGAATTAATAGATTGTTTTAAAAAATTTCCTGGGGTAGGACAAAAATCTGCAGAAAGAATGGCGTTTTCTGTTATTTATAATTTTGAGGATGAAGATGCAAATGTTTTTTCAAAGAGTATAATGAGTGTTAAAAATGATATTAAAAATTGTTCTATTTGTAATTGTATTACAGATAATGATTTGTGTTTTGTTTGTAGCGATAAAACAAGAAATCCTGATACTTTAATTGTTGTTGAAAATTCAAAAGATGTTTTTCTTCTTGAAAAAATGGGAGATTTTAATGGATACTATCATGTTTTAGGAGGACTTATTTCTCCTTTTGATGATATAGGCCCTGAAGATATTAATTTAAATGGACTTGTTGATAGAGTAAAAAACGGAAATATTAAGGAAATTATTTTTGTTACAAGATCTGGTATTGAAGCAGATACAACGGTTCTATATTTAAAAAAGACTTTAGAAAATTATGATGTTATAATTTCTAGAATTGCAAATGGAATTCCTGTAGGGGCTGATATGGAATACATAGATACACTTACTTTGGAATCTGCTCTTAAGAATAGAAAAGAAGTTTTAGAGTAATTTGTTTTTTCATATATTTTTTTGAGGTGTTTGCCTTTGAAAAATATATTTAATTTTTTTAAACCTTTTTTGTTAGCACCATTTATTTTATATATATTTAATTTAATGGCTGTCGTTATTGATATTTATATTCCAATTAATATTATTACTGTAATAATAGTTGGTCTTTTACAAATTCCAGGATTTATAATGCTTATTGTTTTTTCACTTTTTATGTTGTAGTGGGGTAAATTATGTTAGAAAAATATAAAGATAATCAAAAAATGTTTTACAATTATTTTAAACTTAGTTTTGATAAAAATCGTATATCACATGCATATATGATTGATACTAATAATGTTCCTTATGCTTTTAATTTGGCTTTAGATTTAGCTAAATTTTTTCTGTGTGAAGGAGAATTCGATGAAAAAATATGTAATTTGATTGATAATGATAATTATCCTAATTTAAAGGTTCTTAAAAATATTTCTAATATAAAAAAGGAAGAAATCATTTTTCTTAAAAGTGATTTTTCAAAAAGTTCAATTGATAATAAGAAAAAAGTTTATATAATTATGGATGCAGAAAGAATGAATAAATCGTCTGCTAATAGTTTGCTTAAGTTTTTAGAAGAACCTGAGGGAGATGTTATTGCAATTTTACTTTCTAATAACATAAGCGAAGTTTTACCTACAATATTGTCTCGCTGTCAAATTATCAATTTAATAAACGAAAATGATAGTTATAAAAGTATATTTGCCTCTTTGTATGAAAAAAGTGAGTATGTGGGGGATTTTAATAGTTTTGTGGATGAACAAATGAAGAAATTTTTGGATATTTACTCTAATTTTGAAAAGATAGGGGTAGATATTCTTTGTAATAACAGTTTTTATGAATTAAAATCATGTGTTAAAGAGTTTTTAGAGGTTGGTTATTATTTGTATTTTGACATTCTTAATTTGTCTTTAAAAAGAAATAAGAAGTATTTACCTTTTGATAGTGATTCTTTAAATATTTTCAAAAAAAATGATATTAGTGATATAATATATAAAATTGATGTTATTAATAAATTTATTTATAATTTAAGATTTAATGTTAATGTTAATTTGTTTTTAGATAATTTTATTATTTCTTTGGGAGGTATAAAATGAAAAAGGTAATAGGAGTTAATTTTAGTGATTCTAATAAGATATATTATTTTTTAAATAAAGATTTAGATTTGAAAAAGGGTGAATTTGTAATAACAGAAACAGAGAGAGGAGAACAATTTGGAAAGGTTGTTACTGATGTTATTGAAGTTGATGAAAAAAAACTTAATTCTCCTCTTAGAGATGTTATTAGAATTGCAACTTCAGAGGATAAGATAAAAAATGATAAAAATAAAAAAGATGAAGAAAAAGCTCTTAAAGATGCGAGAAAAATTGCTGAAGAAATGGAACTTGATATGCAAATTTTAAGTGCTAGTTTTACATTTGATAGAAAACAACTTGTTTTTAATTTTATTGCGGATTTTAGAGTTGATTTTCGAAATCTTGCTAGAAAACTTGCAGGAATATATAAAACAAGAATTGAGCTTAGACAAATTGGTATTAGAGATAAGGCTAAGTGTGTTGGGGGCTATGGACAATGCGGAAAAAAACTTTGCTGTTCGTCATTTTTAAATGATCTTAGTAGTGTTTCAATAAATATGGCAAAGAATCAAAATTTAGCACTTAATCCTCAAAAAATAAATGGTGTTTGTGGAAGACTTATGTGCTGCCTTGCTTATGAAAATGAAAATTATAATAATTATAAGAAGGGTCTTCCTAAAGTTGGTGCAAAAGTTAAAGTTGATGATGAAGAGGGAAAGGTTATTTCTGTTGATATTTTTTCCAGAACTTATAAGGTTGAAACTGCTGATTCTAAAGTGGTTGAATTAAGTGCAAAGGAGGATTGATTTACTTTGAAGATGATTGTTGGTTTAGGTAATCCAGGTAAAGAGTATGAAAATACAAGACATAACATGGGTTTTATAGTTATTGATTATTTTGCAAAATGTCATGATTTAGAAATTAGTAAAAGTAAGTTTAATGGTCTTTATGCGAAAACTATGTTAGATGGAGAAAATGTTATTTTAGTTAAACCAATGTCATTTATGAATTTATCTGGAACAGTTGTTAAAGATTTTAGTGATTATTTTGATATTGATGTTTCTGATATTTTAGTTATAAGTGATGATTTGGATTTAGATTTTTTAGATTATAGACTTAGACTTTTTGGATCTTCAGGTGGACATAATGGTCTTAAAGATATTGAGAGATGTTTAGGATCTAATAAGTTTAAAAGATTTAGGATAGGAATAGCTAATAATAAAGATATTGATACTGTTTCATATGTTTTGGGGAAATTTTCTAAAGATGATATTTCTATGATAGAAAAATTTTTACCAAAAAGCACTGAAATATTAAATGGTTTTTGTAGTATGAGTTTTGAAAAAGTTATGAGTAAGTACAATTAGGGGTGATACTTATGAATGTTTTTGATAAAATTATAGATGTAAATGTAAAAAATGACACGGGTCTAATAAATTTAACCGGTGGGTTTTTTGTGTGTTTTTTAAAAAAACTCTTTTCTACTTCCCAAAAATCTATATTAGTTGTTTCATCAAGTAATTATGAGGCTAGAAAAATTTATAATAAATTTAATAATGATTCTAATGTAGTACTTTTTGAAAGCGACGAATTTGATTTTAGTGATGATAGTTTTTTAAGTCCAGAACTTCGAATTGATAGAATAAATACTTTAAATGAACTTGTAAATGCCTCTAAAAAAGTAGTTTTAACAGACATGAGAGGATATTTAAAAAGACTTCAAGATATATCTTCTTATAAAAAGAGAAATATAAATTTAAATAAAGGGGATAGTGTTTCTCGTGATGAAATAGTTTCAAAGTTTGAAGAATTTGGTTATAGTAGAAATTCAGTTGTTGAAAAGATGGGTGATTATGCTTTTCGCGGGTTTGTACTTGATATTTTTCCTGTTAATAGCGATAATCCTATCAGAATCGAGTTTTTTGGAGATGAAATAGACGATATCAAAGAGTTTGACTTAGATAGTCAAAGATCTACTAAGACTTTGGATAAGGCATTTATTTTACCTTTTAATGAAAAAAGAGAGGGAACTTCCTCTATTTATGAATATTTGAATAATCCTATTGTTATTTTTAAAGATTATAATCAAATTAAATTTTCTTATGAAAAAATGGTTTCTGATAGTTTAGAGGATAATATTTTAAAGTATTATTTTGATTTTGATAGTATTAAACCAGAGAAAAAACTTTACTATTTTAATGTTGATAGTCCTTTTGATGATAATTTAAGTGAAATAAAAGATTATAGTACTTTTACAGTTCCTTTTTTTAGAGAAAATTTTAATGAGATAAATAAATATGTTAAAGAAATATCATCCAAAAAGACTGTTGTGATATGTACAGGAACTAATAATTTTAATGCATTTTTGGAAAAATTAGATTTTAGTTATGTTCTTACTAATTTTAATAATATATATGAAGGAAAAATTAATATAGTAAGAGAGAAACTTGCAGAGGGTTTTGAAAATCAAGATTATGCTTTTTTAACAGATTATGAACTTTTTGGAAGAAGTATGGTGTCTACTAAAAAAAGTAGATTTAAAAATTCTTCTAAAATAAGAGATTTATCAAAAATTAAAATTGGAGATTATGTGGTGCATAGTCTATATGGAATTGGAATTTATAACGGAATAAAAGTGCTTAGTAAAAATGGATCTCTTTCTGATTATTTAGAAATTTTATATGCTAAGGGTGATAAACTTTATATTCCTGCATCAAAAATTGAACTTATAGGTAAATATAATGGTAAAGATGGTTATGTTCCAAAAATTAATGCTTTGAATAGTCTTAGTTGGTTTAAAGCAAAAAATCGTATTAGAGAAAAAATAAAGTATGAGGCTGAGAGGCTTATTAAAGTTCAGGCAGAACGTGAGGTTAAAAAGGGTTTTGCTTTTAGTAAAGATAGCCCAATGCAAAATATGTTTGAAGATGAGTTTGTTTATGAAATAACTCCTGATCAAGATAGGGCAGTTAAGGAAATAAAAGAAGATATGGAAAATATTGTTCCAATGGATAGAATTTTATGCGGTGATGTTGGTTATGGAAAGACAGAGGTTGCTTTTAGGGCAATGTTTAAGGCTGCTATGGATAGCAAACAAGTTCTTTATTTGTGTCCAACTACTCTTCTTTGTAGACAACAATATGAAGTGGCTATAGAGAGATTTAAAAATTATCCTGTTAATATCGCAGTTTTAAATAGATTTGTATCTAATAAAGAGATAAAACGAACATTAGAAGATTTAAAAAATGGAAAAATTGATATAATTTTTGGGACTCATAGGGCTCTTAGTGATGATGTTATTTTTAGTGACTTAGGACTTTTGGTGGTAGATGAAGAACAACGTTTTGGAGTCGCTCAAAAGGAAAAAATAAAAGAGATGAAATCTAATATTGATGTACTTACTTTAACTGCTACTCCAATTCCAAGAACACTTCAAATGGCAGTTTTAGGAATAAAAAATTTATCTTTAATTGAAACTCCCCCAAAAAACAGGAAATCGGTTGTTACTTATGTTACGCCTTTTTCAAAGAAACTTATAAGAGAGGTTATTTATAAAGAAGTTTCAAGGAGCGGACAAGTATTCATTTTATATAATCGTGTAGAGGATATTGAAAGAAAGGCTTCTTTTATAAAAGAATTAGTTCCAGATGTTAGGGTTTGTTTTGCTCATGGACAAATGGATAAGAATTCTTTTGAGGAAGTTATGGATGATTTTGTAAGTAAAAAATATGATGTTTTAGTGTGTACAACAATAATCGAAACAGGAGTTGATATTCCTAATGTTAATAGTCTTATTATTTTTGATGCTGATAGATTTGGCCTTAGTCAACTTTATCAAATTAGAGGTAGAGTAGGTAGAAGTGATGTTTTATCTTATGCTTATTTAATGTATGAAAAAGGAAAAGTATTAACAGAAAAATCTCTTAAAAGGTTAAAGGTTATTAAAGATTTTACAGAACTTGGAAGTGGATTTGCTATTGCAACTAAAGATTTATCAATTCGTGGTGCAGGAGATATTTTAGGTAGTGAACAAGCTGGATTTATTGATACTGTGGGAATGGATTTATATTTAAAAATGCTAAATGAAGAAGTGGAAAGATTAAAAGGAATGGATGTTCCTTTGGAAAAAGAAGAGGATAGTAATCTTACTATTAATGTTTCTTCACATATTAAGGATAGTTATGTTTCTGATGAAGATGTAAAAATTGAAATTCATAAAATGATTAATAGTATCAAGGATGAGAAATCTTTAAATAGTGTTAAAAAGACAATAGAAGATAGATTTGGTCCTGTTGATGATGAACTTTTTATTTATATGAATGAACAATTATTTGAAAATTTAACTAAAAACCTAGGAATTATTAAAGTTTTTGATAATAATAAATATAGAGAGATAACTTTTGATAAAGAAAAATCTTTAAATATTAATTATGAAGATTTCTTTGTTAAAGCTATTTCGATAAATAAAAATTTTAACTTTTCTTATAAAAATAAGTTTTTAAGTATAAAACTTTTATATAGTGATAGTAAAAGGCATGTAGTATTTGATTTTAATAAATTATTAAAAGAACTTGAATAGTTCTTTTTTTATGCTATTTTTTAGAAAATAATTGGTAAAAATTACCATTTAAAATAGAGTGCTATAAATATTATACTATATATAGTAATAATTACTGAATTTGGGAATAATTTTTAATATTTGGTTAAAAATAATTGTAGTGAAAGTGAGGTTACTGAATGAAAACTACTGGGGTTGTTCGAAGAATTGATGATTTAGGCAGAATAGTAATTCCTAAGGAAATTAGGAAAACTCTTAGAATAAAGGATGGGGAATCAGTTGAAATATTTTTAAATAGCGATAATATAGTTTTAAAAAAATACTCTCCTTTACAAGGATTACCTAGTTTTTATAAAGATTATGTTGAGTCTATATATTCTGAAATTGGAAATAATATAATTATTGTTGATAGAGATAAAATTGTGGCAGTTTCTGGGGATTTAAAGAAAAAGTATTTAAATAAGAATATTTCTTCGGAATTAGATGAAATTATTCAAAATAGAACTATAGTTTCTTCAAAGACAAAAAATAAAGTATCTATTATAAATGAAAAGGCAGAAGATGCAAGTTATGTTATTGCTCCCATAATTACTAATGGTGATGCTGTTGGAGCAGTTATTATTTTATCTTTTGAAGAAGTAATTGATGAATTTATAATAAAAACGGGAACAATAGCTGCTAAATTTTTAGGGAAATATATTGAATAGAATTAGTTTTTGTGGTATAATCTCATTACTTAGTGTAATTGGCGATGAAAGAAAATATTTCTAGATTATACCTTTAAATGATTTGTATTATTTATTTTTTTGAAATAAGTACTGGAAATATTTTAAGACCAAAATATTTCTTTTTTTCATATTATTGAATGAGGTGATTTGTAATGAGCAAAAGTTTTTATATTAGTACTCCAATTTATTATCCAAGTGCTGATTTTCATATAGGGCACTGCTATACAACTATTATAGCGGATGCTATTGCAAGATATAAAAGATTGTCCGGATATGATGTTTATTTTCAGACTGGAACTGATGAACATGGTCAAAAAATTGAAAATAAGGCTAAAGACGCTGGTGTTACTCCTAAAGAATATGTTGATAAAATTATAGAAAATGCAAAAGATTTATGGAAAAGTTTAGATATTAGCTATGATTATTTTATTCGTACTACAGATGAGGATCATGTTAAAAGAGTGCAAAAGATATTTGAAAAATTATATAAATCTGGAGATATTTATAAAGGTGAATATTCAGGACTTTATTGTACACCATGTGAATCATTTTGGACTGAGGCTCAACTTGTAGATGGAAAATGTCCTGATTGCTCAAGAGATGTTCATTTAATAAAAGAAGAAGCATATTTTTTTAAACTTTCAAAATATGCTGATAAACTTTTGAAATTTTATGATGAAAACCCTGATTTTTTACTTCCACTTTCTAGAAAAAATGAAATGATAAATAACTTTATAAAACCAGGGCTTCAAGATTTATGTGTTTCCAGAACTAGTTTTGATTGGGGAATTCCTGTTACTTTTGATAAAAAACATGTTATTTATGTGTGGATAGACGCACTTACTAACTATATTACTTCACTTGGATATCCAGATGAAGTAGGAGATAAATTTAATAAATACTGGCCTTGTGATCTTCATTTGGTTGGCAAAGAAATTGTAAGGTTTCATGCAATTATATGGCCTTGTATTTTAATGGCACTTAATCTTCCTTTACCAAAACAAGTTTTTGGGCATGGCTGGCTTATTATAGATGGTGGAAAGATATCTAAATCTCTTGGTAATTATAAAGATCCAAGAGAATATATAAAACAATATGGGGTAGATGCTGTTAGATATTTTGCTTTAAGAGAAGTACCTTTTGGAAGTGATGGTAATTTTTCTGAAGAAGCTCTTATTACAAGAACTAATGGTGATCTTGCTAACGTTTTAGGTAATTTAGTTAATCGTTCTATTTCAATGGCTAATAAATACTTTGATGGAAAAGTTAGTAATAAAAAAGATTATCCAGAAGATAAAGAGTTTATTTCATGTTTAGAAAGTCTTAAAGATGAAGTTGATAAGAAAATGAAGACTTATGAAGTTGGGGGAGCCCTTGCAAGTATATTTGATGTCCTTCGTAGAAGTAATAAGTATGTAGATGAAACAACTCCTTGGATATTATATAAAGAGGGTAATTTAGAAAGACTTGAAAAAGTAATTTATAATTTACTTGAAGCTGTTAGAATTTGTTCAATTCTTCTTCAACCTTTTATGCCAAGTACAACCGAAAAAATATTTAAACAACTTGGAGTTAGTGATACTTCATTTGCAGATATTTGCAAGAAAATAGATTTTTCAGTTAATAAACCAGAAGTGTTATTTGCGAGAATTGTCGAAAAATAGTAAAAAAGAGTGTAAACGCCTTATTTTATACTTCTTTTTTATTGTTTTTTTATTTATTCCTTCTTATAATTAAAAGGCAGTTAAAAATAATAAGAAGGGAGCAAAATTTTAAAATGTCAGCAAACGATCACGCAATTGTTAATGCACTTATAGGAGTATTGTTTTTAACTATGATGGTTATTGAACCAACCATTCTTAATTTTTCATATTTTTTAGTATTGTTTTATTTTATGTGGAAAATTAAATAGTAACAGATACATACCAAATGTATCTTTTTTTTGTATTTTTTATTATAATTGGTATTGAGGTGAGATTATGCTAATTGATACACATTTACATCTTTCAGAATATAAAGATATTTCAAAAGTTATTGATAGGGCTATTAAAAATGATGTTAAATATCTTATTGTAAGTGGTAGTGATTTTTCTGATAATAAATGGAATATGAGCCTTTTAGAGAAATATGATAATATATTTTTAACGTGCGGGTATCATCCAGAATGTATAGATTATAAAGAAGATGATTTAAAATATTTAGAAGAGTGTATTAAGAATGATAGAGTAGTTGCTATTGGAGAGATTGGCCTTGATTATCATTATGGAAAAGATAATATGGAAAAGCAAAAGGAACTTTTTAAAAAACAACTTGATATTGCAGAAAAGTATAATTTACCAGTAGTCATTCATACAAGGGATGCGTTTTTAGATACATATAATATTTTAAAAGAATATAATTTAAAAGGAGTTATTCACTGTTTTTCTGGTAGTTTAGAGGTAGCTCAAAAATACATTTCACTTGGTTATTATTTAGGTATTGGAGGAGTTATAACTTTCAAAAATAGTAATTTGAAAGATGTAGTTAAAAAAATAGGGGCTGACAAAATTTTGTTTGAAACAGATTCTCCTTATTTGTCTCCTTATAGGGGAATGGAAAATGAACCATGTAATGTAAAAGTTATATGTGAATTTACTTCTGATATATTAGGAATTTCACCTTCAAAACTTTCAAAAATTACCAGTGATAATGCTATCAGATTATTTGACTTAGAGAGTAAAATATGATATTATTTTAAACATGAGAGGTGACTATTTTGGCTAAAAAAAATAAAATAAAACGGAATACTGGTAAAAAGGTTTTATCTTGTATTTTGTATGTATTTGGTCTAATTTTTATAGGTGCTGGAATAGTAGGGGTTATAAGTCTTGAAAATGATACATTCAAAGGTAGTCAAACACTTAATGATAATTTAGATAAATCAGTTTCTACTAAGGAACTTGTTAATTCATTTCAAAAATTAGATAAAAAAAGCTTACAACCAGTTATGTATAGTAGTTTTGAAGATGCTGTTTATAATTCACAGTATTATCCTACTAGTTTTGTAGGTAAATTAGTTCATTATGGGCCTGATTGCCCTTTATGTGGTGGCCATTTAGGATGTAATGGACAAGATGCAAGAAATGGTAATATTTATTATGATGATAGTGAATATGGAACTCTTAGAATAGTGGCAATGAGTTCAACTATTCCATGTGGAAGTATTATTAGAATCAATGTTGATGCTTATGATCCAGATGGTATGTATGCGATTGTGCTTGATAGAGGAGTAAGCGGAAATATGGTAGATCTTTTAAAAACAAGTGCAAGAGCAAGTTCACCAGTGCAAACTGTAAATGGAGTTACATTTGATATTGTAAGATATGGATATTAAAGACAAATATTTTGTCTTTTTTTCTGGGAAAATAATAGTAAAAAATTAGATAAAATATTGATTTTTGCGTTTGAATATTGTACTATTTATATATATAGTAAAGGAGGCTAACAATGGAAATTAAAGAGGATAATCAAAGAAAATTAATACTATCAGTTTTAGGAGTTGCAATATTAGTAGTTGCAGTAATTGGAATATCATTTGCAATATATCAAGCTACATTTAGTCAAAATGATGCTAATAGTATTCAAACAGGAACTATTACTGTTAGTTATACAGAACCTAGTAATGCTATTAGTATTTCTGATGCAATGCCAATGGCTGAAAAAACAGCTCTAAAACAAGATAATAATAAATTTGAATTTACTGTTACTACTGGTGCAAGCGGAAGCCTTACAGTACCATATGATATTAGTATTACGAAAATTGAAGAAAGTGATAATAATTTGAATGATGAAAATGTTAGAGTTTATTTAACAAAAGAGGATGAAACCCCAGTTGACTTAAGTACAAAAGAAGAGTCAAATGCTTTATACAAATCGTCAAATTCAAAATCAAGGCTTATTTCTGAATTAAATGAATATAGTGGGCGTAAGGAAGAAAAAGCAAAACTTTTATATAGCGCACAAGATGTGTTTAATGGTGATAATTCTGAAACAACAAAATCTACAAAGTATGTTCTTAGAATGTGGGTAGATAAGAATTATCCAATGGATAATGGTACTGTTTCAAAAACATATAAAGCTAAAGTAAATGTTGATTCAGTAGTAACTCCACTTGGAACAAAAACAGAATAATAGATAATAATGTTATGGAAGGAGAAAACTATGGAAAATAATATAAATGACGATAACAATAAAAAAACATTAATATTATCAATTTTGGGAATACTTGTTTTGATAATTGCTGTAGTTGGTGTTTCATTTGCAATGTACAAATTTACAGGAACAGGGACTCAAGAAAATGTAATTACAACAGGTACTGTCAATATGAGTTTTGATAATGAAGAAGGTAATAATATTTCTCTTACTAACGAATATCCCATGACTGATGAATATGCAATACAAAGTAAGGATACTCATAAATCAGAATTTACTATAACTGCTAATTTGTCTGTAGAATCATCAGTTGCTATAGCTTATAGTATAGGAATTGATGATCAAAATATAGAAGAAGGGGAAACTTTAAAGAAAGAATATATCAAAATAGCTTTACTTGATGACGATAATAATATATTAGTTGGGACTCCAAATGGACTAGATAGTCAAGAATTAACAGGAGGAACTTTAATATCTGAACTTGAATCTCAACAAGATAATTTAATAAATAAATATATGCTTGCTCATAAACTTATTACAGGAAGTAATACTTCGGATAAATATACTCTTTATGCATGGGTTGCAGACACTTATAATTTACCTACTGGTAATGACAATAAAGATTCAACTCTTGATGAAAATGTTATTAAGACTGAAGAAGATGATAAAACAAAGCAAGAAAAGACAACAAAATCTGAAACTTTTAAATTTAAATTAATAGTAAAAGCAAAGCAATTACTTGATGAAGAAGAATATGAAGAATATCAACAATAAGGAACATTTTTATATTTTAATAAAAAGTAGATAAAGTGAATATTATTTTTTACTTTATACTTCTTTTTTTATTAATAATTTTAGTATTATTGAAATTGTAAGGTTAAAAAAATATAAAATATTGATTTTTATTCATTTATATTGTACTATTGGTATAGTAAGGAGAATAGTGATGGAAATAAAAGAAAATGGTCAAAAAAAATTATTGTTATCAATTTTGGGAGTGGCTATATTAGTTATTGCGGTAATTGGGATATCATTTGCAATATATCAAACTACGTTTGATCAAGCAACTGCTAATAGCATTAAAACAGGGACTATTACTGTTAGTTATACAGAACCAAGTAATGCAATTGATATTGAAGATGCAATGCCTATGAGTGAAAAAACAGCTTTAGAGACATTAAAGACAAGTAATAAAACATTTGATTTTACAGTTACTACTAAAGCAAGTGGGGAATTGACTGTACCATATGAAATTAGCATTACAAAAGTGAGTGGTAGTTCAACTTTAGATGAGCAATATGTAAGAGTTTATTTAGAAAAAAATAATGGACCTGTTACTCTAATTGGTGAAAACGCAGTTCAAAAGGAAGGATTATATTCGAATCTCATTTCTAATTTAAAGGATTCAACGAAACGTCAAGATGGAACTAAACTTTTATATAGCACTAGTGATACTTTTGATAGTGAAAATAGTACAGCAATAAATACTACATATAAACTTATAATGTGGTTGGATGAAAACTATCAAATGGACAATGAGACTCAAACAAAAACATATAAAGCCAAGGTAAATGTTGATTCGGCTGTAACTCCAATCGCACAATAATAAAAAAATTTTTAAATATATGATGAAAGGAGATAAGTATGGAGAATAGTAATAATAAGAAAGTATTAATGTTGTCAATTTTAGGAATAATTGTGTTAATAATTGCAATTGTTGGTGTTTCATTTGCAATGTATACTTTTTCGGGAACTGGAACTAAGACAAATGTAATTACAACTGGAACAGTGAATATGAGCTTTGAAAATGGTAAAAATGTTATTAATGTTGATAATCAATATCCTATGGAAGATTCAGTGGCAATAACAAAAGAAGAAAATCAAACAAAATTTAGTGTTACTGCAAATTGGGGTTCTGCTCCATTAGCTATAAAATATGATATTGGGATTTTGACCCCTTTTACTGAAGGAGATACTTTAAAGGAAAAACATATCAAGATAGCTTTGGTGGATGGTTCAGGGAACATATTGGTCGGGACTCAAGAACCAGCTAAAGAAATAGAAGCAGAAAAGCATAATTTGACAGGTGGAACTTTGATGTCAGAACTTAAAAGCCAAAGTGGAGATTTAATAAAAGAATATTGGCTTGCTAACGGACTTATTACAAATAGTGGACAAAAGGATGAATATACCCTTTATGCGTGGGTAGATAAGGATTATAATTTGCCTTATGGAGAAAGCAATGATGATTCTAGTGCTAATGTAGAAGCTCCTAGTACTACTGATGGAAATGATCAAAGTGTTAAACACGAAAAGACTACAAAAAGTGAAACTTTTAGTTTTAAAATTAAAGTGCAAGCTGAACAATTAATTGACGAAGACTAATAATAGTTTATATTTATAAAAAGTAGATAGAAAAAACATTATGAAAAATTTCGATCTACTTTTTTTTAAATAATAATTAATGTCTAATTTTTCCTTTTAAAATATATTATTTTGTGGTAATATATTATTATAAGTTTATAGTAGGTGTTGCTTATGAATGATGATAAAGAAGAATTAAATATTCAAGAAGAGAAAATAGCAGATGAAGTAGCGGATGAAATACTAACTGTTGAGAATGATGAATATGAACAAAGATCTTTTTGGTTTATTGTTTTATTTCTTTTTTGTTTGATATTTTTAGTTTCATCTCTTTCATTTGCAGTGTTTGATACTTATTATAATGGTGAAAGTAACAATGTGATTACTGTTGACGTTGATGAAAATGTAACTCAATGTGACAAGAACTGTGATACAGATAATGATGGTATATGTAATTATAACTGTGATATGAATAATGATGGTATATGCGATAAAAATTGTGACAATGATAGTGATGGAAAGTGTGACGAAAATTGTGATGATTCTTATAAAAAACCTAGCAATAATTATTATAGTGTTTGTAAAACTAATTGTGATGTAAATAATAATGGTATATGTAATTATAATTGTGATACAAATAACGATGGTAACTGTGATAAAAACTGCGATACCAACAATGATGGAGTATGTGATAAACATTGTGATAGCTCATTTCAAAAGCCAGAATATCCTAATAATCAAGATGGGAATGGTGATGAAGGAAATGATGTGGAATCTGGTACTAAGCCACAACCAAGTGAATCAGAAAAACCTGCTTCAGGATCAATATTATTTTCGTTTAATGAAGAATCAAATTATATAAATATGACTGGTGTATATCCTACTTCTGATACTATTGGTAAGAAGCTTGTTGGGGATAGACAATATTTTGATTTTAGTATTTCTGCTTCAATGAATAAAAATAAAGGAAATTTAGTATATGAAATTTCACTTGTACCAATTAGTGAAAATACAATTCCTGAAAATATGGTTAGGGTTTATTTGACTGAAAATGGAAAGGATGTTTCGATACTTGATAAAACTATAAATAATTATAGTGAATTACCTAATAGTAAATATAGAAATGGTGGTAAGGTAATTTATAGCAAAAAAATAAGTAAAAATTATAATGGAGAATATGTATTTAGAATGTGGCTTTCTTCAAAAGCGCCTGTTTATAATTCTTCAAAGAAATTTGGTGTAAAAATAGCTGTTAATGCATACTACAAATAGTTATTGAAAGGATTGGTTGGTGTGAAAAACATAATTAATAGAATTTTTAAGATTATTTCATCTGCTATTTTTGTTTTGTTAGTGCTTCTAATTATATTAATTATTTTTTATATTGTTCGAGTAAATTTTATGGCTAGTAATGACAAATTAGGCGATGTTAGAATCAACTTTTATACTATTTTAACTCAAAGTATGTATCCCACTATTAAAGCGGGAGATATAGTTATTACTTATAAATCATTAGATGGAAAATATAATAATGGGGATGTTATCACTTTTGTTTCAGATAATAATGGAGGTATAACTGTAACCCATAGAATTGTTGAAGTTTTTAATGTTAATAACAATTATTCTTATAAGACTAAGGGAGATAATAATAATGCTCCTGATAATGATGTTATTTCTGAAGATCATGTACTGGGGAAAGTTGTTATGAAAATTCCTAAGGTTGGGTATATACAACAATTTTTAGTTAGTAAAACTGGATGGATTGCTGCTGTTATATTACCATGTTTAGGAATAG
Source organism: uncultured Bacilli bacterium (assembly GCA_947628535.1). Taxonomy (GTDB): domain Bacteria; phylum Bacillota_I; class Bacilli_A; order RF39; family UBA660; genus UMGS1449. The sequence goes on from CANRAF010000001.1 coordinate 133,940, forward strand.
TTATTTATGATATACTTAAATTGTTTAGACTTGCTGCGAGAAAAGGTAAGAATCTTATTGTTCAAGATAAAAGAACAGAAGATGCTAGAAAAAGATTAAAAGAGGTGTATGAAGATGAAAGTGAGGAAGAGTGATTTTGATGTTAGTACAGATGATTTAATGTTTAAGGAAGAAGTTCCAGAGGGAGATCTTTATAGCAAAGTTAATGTAGATGATAGAATTTTTGAAGATAAGGCCGTTAGGAAGAAGAGAACAACATATTTAATTGTTTTAGCTATTATTTTAATTATTTGTTCTATTCTTTGTGCTATTTTTGGGTTTATTTATTTAGATAAACAACTTAAAGATAGAATAAATAATCCAGTGGTAGAAAAATATGATTTGTTTGTTGGTCATTCTAATAGTACTTATGGTGGAGAAATTTCTTCATTTGCTAAATATAATAGTGAAAACAGTGCTTTTTCATATAATTTTTATGTAAGCAATAACAATCCAGTTGATCTTGATTACTCTATTTTACTTGCTAATTTGGATTATGATAATAGTAAAATTGATATGACACTTATACAGTATAGTTTACTAAAAGATAATGAAGTAGTAAAAACAGGTTATTTAGAAGATGAAAAAGATAATTTGTTATATGAAGATACTATTAAATCTAATTTTACTGATAATTATACTGTTAAACTATGGAGTGATAAACTTTCTAAAAACAACAAATTTAACTTTAAAATCAATATAGGGGTATAAGGAGGAAAAATATGAAGGCATTTTTTATAGATTTTTTAACATTATTAGCTAATTGTATTTTAATAGTTTGTCTTTCTCTTATGTCGTTTTTCCTTATCGCAAATTTATATCATGCTAGAGAGATTTCTTATGGATATAGTGCTGATTTAAAAAATGATTCTAAGTATAAAGACTATAAAAAAACAATAAATGATTCATTTAATAAGATGAAAAATATTAATTATGATAATCGTAAGAATGAATTAACTGCTAAACCTATATATCAATATTACTCTGATTGTGTGGAATCACTTAATAATGGTACATTTGCCAATTTTGAAAATGATGATAATATTACAGCATTAGATATTTACAATGCTAATAATGAGATTTTAAATGATTATAATAACAAATGTATTTTTTATCTTCCTTATAGTATAGAAACTATTTATAAAGATAAAAAGCAAAATGTTTCGTTTAATAATGTTTTATCTTTAGTTGAGGAAAGAGGTAATATTATTTCATCAAATGCTAAGTATTTGACAGACTCAGAACTTGGCAATAGTTCTTATACATTTACTACCGATACTTCGAGAGTTAGTATTTACAATAAAATTAAAGGTGAACTTGATCTTACTATGAATAATTATGAATTGATATCATTGATTCTTAGTGATATATCGGATTGGTATGTTTTAGAGTTTGGAGGAAATAATTAATGAAAGATATTTTATGTAAAATTTTGGGATTTTTAAAATATATTCTGTTAATTGCTGCTTTTGGATTAGTATTTTATGGAATAATTGTAACATATGGTAGACTTGAAAAGCCTTTAGTGGAATCTATACCAGTATTTATCCCTTTTGGAGTTGTTTTTCTACTTTTTATAATTACTTTAATAATGAGAGCAAAAACAGTTAGTAAGAATTTACTTTTTAATTTTGTTTCAGTATTTGTATTTGTAGTAACTATTATAATATGTTTAAGAGCTATGTTCGATACTAATATGATTTTGTTTCATAAATATTCTATAAATTATAATCCCGCATTTTTTTCTGATAATTTATCTGCTATAGAGGCTATGATATATATGCTTGGAGTTGCAAATTTAATTTTGTTGGTTTGTGATTTGCTTAATAAGGATAATAAGAGCAGAAAAAATAATTCTAAAAGTACGGTTTCTTACAATGACAATAAAACTTATGCTAAACAGGAAAAAAAAGAAAAGAATAATGATAAAGATTTTTTTGAAAAGAAGAAAGATATTTTAGAAGATAATAATATTGATAAGGATACAGAAGAAGTTTTAGAAACAAAAGATAAGGATTGATTTTCTTATCTTTTATTATTTGTAATTATAATATTTTTTTGTTAAACTAATGTTGGTGATTTAATGAGTGACTTTAGATTTAAAAAGAAATATGGACAAAATTTTTTAATTGATAAAAATATTGTTAATAAAATCGTTTCTACTATAGATGTTTCTTCAAAATCATTAGTAATTGAGATAGGCTGTGGAGATGGAAAACTTACTGAAGTTTTAGGGAGTCATTTTAATAATGTTTTGGGATATGAAATTGATACAGAACTTAAAGATAAACTTAATAGTAATTTAAAAAATTATTCTAATGTTAATATCATATTTGATGATTTCTTGAGAAGAGATATTAAGAATGATTTAAAAAAATATGATTATGATGGACTTTATATAGTTTCTAATTTACCATATTATATAACCACTCCAATTATTGAAAAAATAATAAATTCAAATTTAGACATAAAATTAATTAGAATTATGGTACAAAAGGAAGTGGGAGAAAGATTTTGTGCAAAAGTTGGTACTAAAGAATATGGCTCTATTACAGTTTATTTAAATTATAATTATAAAATAGTTAAAGACTTTATTGTAAGTAAAAATTCTTTTTATCCGAAACCTAATGTTGATAGCATGATTGTTTCTTTTTATCCTAAAGAAAAGATATTTGTTAAAAATCAAGAATTTTTTTATAAACTTGTAAGAGATAGCTTTAAATATAAAAGAAAAACCCTTAGAAATAATTTAAAAGGTTATGACCTTGAGAAAATAGAAATGGTTCTAAAAAGATATGGTTTTGATTTATCTGTTAGAGCAGAAAGATTAGACGTTAACATTTTTTGTGAAATTTCAAATGAACTTAGCATATAATTAGTTGGAGATGATTATATGCTTTTTAATATTGGTGATTTTGTTACAAGAAAATCTCACAATAATGATATGGTATTTAAAATAATGGATTTATCTTCTGATACTGCTATTTTAGAGGGAGTTAATGTAAGACTTATTGCTGATGCAAGTATAGATGATTTAGAGATATGTGAAGATTGTTTTGATGATATAACTAAAGAAGATAGAACGCTTTTGAAAAATATGGAAGAAGTTTTGGACCTTAATAGGGACCATTATTTTTATCTTCCGGGAAAAGTTTTGCATATTGATAGTGATAGAGATTATTTGGATAGATGTATTAAATTTTATAAGGATATGAATATAGTATGTTATGGAATTGTATGCTCTGAGGATAAAATTCATCTTAAATTAAAGGATTATTTAGAAGAAGTTAGGCCAGATGTTTTAGTAATTACAGGACATGATGCTTATTATGATAGTGGTGGTAATGATTATAAGGAAGTATCTAATTATAAAAATAGTAAGAATTTTATAAAGGCAGTTAATGTTGCACGTAGTTATGAAAAAGATCATGAAAAACTCATTATAATTGCAGGAGCTTGTCAGTCAGATTATGAAGAGTTAATAAAGGCTGGATCTAATTTTGCTTCAAGTCCAAGAAGAATTAATATTCATGCTCTTGATCCTGCAATTGTGGCATCTTCTGTTTGTTTGTCAAATAAAAACGAACCAATTGATCTTATAAAAATACTTAGTCGTACAAAATATGGAAAAGATGGAATAGGGGGAATTATTACAAATGGAACTATGTATGTGGGGTATCCTAGATGATTGAAAATGTAAAAAAACGTGTGGAAGAATTTAAAGGTGAAAAAATTAAATTTAGATATAATGGGAGTCGCAATCAAACAGAGGAATTTGATGGTGTTATAACCAATTGTTATAATTATGTATTTAAAATCGATACAGGAAGTATTAACAAATCTTTTTCGTATTCTGATGTATTAATAGGTGTTTTAGAGCTAAATATTTAAAATATTTGTCTTTTTTAAGTGTAAATGTTGTGAAATCTATTGACATTTTTGTTTTTGTTAATATAAAATTGTTGTAGAAAGCAGTTTGCTTTTAAAAAGGAGGATTGTAGATGAAGATTACATCAGTAAATGTACGTAAGATTGAAAAGGAAGGCTCACGTATGAAAGGAATTGCATCAGTCCTAATTGATGATTGTTTTGCAGTTCATGATATTCGTATAATTGAAGGAGATAATGGATTATTTATCGCTATGCCTAGTAGAAAAACAGCTACTGGAGGTTATCGTGATATAGCACATCCAATTAATCCTGAAACACGTACATTATTCGAAGAAGCTATTTTAGAAGCATATAATACTGCTGAGGAATAGAAAAATAACACCTTTGGGTGTTTTTTTATGCATAATTTTAAAACTTTAACATATTTTTTATTGGGAGGAAATATATGGAAAAGTTTGCAGAAAATATAAGTTATAATCATGGTATTAGTATTAATGAAAGAAAGATTGTATATATTACAGGAGTTTTAAAAATAGAAAGTTTTGATGAAGAAGAGTTTCTTCTTGAAACTAATATGGGATATTTGGCAATAAAAGGAAGTGGGCTTGAAATTGTAAGGCTTGATACAAAAGATGGAATTGTTTCTATAAAAGGTACAGTAGATAGTTTTGCATATTTTGAAAATATTAAAAAGGGATCTAAAACATCAGTTTTTGATAAGTTATTTAAATGATATTAAGTGAACAAGTTATCTCTTTTGTTTTTTGTTTTATCTGGGGGTTTATATACTACTTTTTATTTTATAAATTTAAGAGAATTTTAGTTTATTCAAAATATAAAGTTTTTACTAACATTATTTATAATTTTATAATGAGTATTTGCTTTTTTATCGGTATTTTAAATATAAATGGAGGGGTTCTTCATATTTATTTTTTATTTTTCTTTGTTTTAGGCTTTATTTTATCAATGATTATATTTGGACACAAAAAGTGTAAAATATAATCTTTTTTTGTCAAGTTTATTGAAAAAAAAACTTGCTTTTGCTATCCTTTAATAAGAAAATAGTGAAGGTGGTGATATAGTGGCAAGGTCTAAAACTTATAAAAGACTTAGACGAAAAAGGGTAAAACGAATTATTTTAGTTACTCTTATTTGTCTTGGAATTAATTCCTATGTCCTATATTCTGTTGGCACTATTTTAAGTGATGTATATGATATGAAAAATGAAAATAAAAAGTTATCAGTTAAACTTAATGAAATGAAAGAGGAAGAAGAAGTTTTAAAATCTGAAGTTAATAAACTTAAAGATCCTATATACATCGCAAAGTATGCCAGGGAAAAATTCCTATATTCAGGTGATAATGAATATATTATTAGAATGAAATAACAAAGAATTGTTATTTTTTTTCTCTTGCATCTTAGTTTTTTTTATTATATTATAGTTTTTTAGTAAGTGGTGAAATTATGGAAAGAGTAAATGATTATTTGTTACAAATTTTAAGTGATGGGGATGTCATTGTTTTAGGATGCTCTGGAGGTCCTGATTCTATGGCACTTATGGATATATTACTTAAAATAAGAAAGAATATGAACATATCTATCATTTGTGCTCATGTTAATCATAAACTTCGTGTTGAAAGTGATGACGAAATGGTTTGGCTTGAGAAATTTTGTAAGAAACATAATGTTATTTTTGAAAAAATGATTATTAATAATTATGGTGATGATAATTTTCATAATGAAGCACGAAATATTAGATATAACTTTTTTGAAGATCTTGTTCGTAAATATAATGCTAAATTTATAATGACTGCTCATCATGGAGATGATTTAATTGAAACTATTTTGATGCGAATTGTTAGAGGTTCTACTTTAACAGGTTATGCAGGATTTAATAAGTTTACTTTAAAAGATGGCTATAGTATAGTAAGACCTTTAGTATACGTTACTAAGGAAGATATTCTAGAATACAATAAAAAGCATAAAATAGATTATGCAATTGATAAATCTAATTTTTCTGATAAATATACAAGAAATAGATATAGAAAAGTAGTTTTACCATTTCTTAAAAATGAAGATAAAAATGTTCATTTGAAATTTTTAAAATATAGTAATTGTCTTGTAGATTGTGATTTTTATTTAGAAAAAGAAACAGAAAAATTATTTAAAACTTTATATAATGATAAATATATTGATATTACTAAATTTAAAGAACTTGATTCAGTTATTCAAAATAAAATAATTAATAATTTACTTAAGAATTATTATGAGGAAGATTTAATTTTAATATCAGATGTACATACAGATTTAATTAAAAGTTTAGTTTATTCTAATCGTTCTAATAGTAGTATTTATTTACCTAATAGTGTAAAAGTTATAAAAAGTTACGATAAATTATATTTTGAAAGAGAAACAGAACAAATTGATAGTTATGAAATAGAACTTGAAGATTATGCTAATTTACCTAATGGTAAAAATATAAAACTAATAGATTCTAGTGATGTTAATGATAATTTTTATTGTAGACTTGATAGTAAAGATGTGGTTTTACCACTTCATGTTAGAACTAGAAAATCAGGCGATAGAATGAAAGTTAAAGGACTTAATGGCTCTAAAAAAGTGAAAGATATTTTTATTGATTCAAAGGTACCTATTAGTCAAAGAGATTTATGGCCAGTAGTAGTTGATTCAAAAGAAAATATTGTTTGGCTTCCGGGGCTTAAAAAATCTAAGTTTGATGTTCCAAAAAATAAAAAGTGTGATATAATACTTAAGTATTATTAGAAGGAGGAATTATGAATAAAAAAAATAATAAGAAGAATTTCCTATCATATGGATTAATTTTATGCTTTTTTATTCTTGTAATACTAATGCTTGGATCATTTGGAAACAAGGAAAATAAATTAACATATGATGAGTTTATGAAAAATTTAAATAACGGTAATGTTACTGAACTTAGTTTAACTCCTAAACAATCTTCAGCAATTTATGAAATTACTGGTAAACTTAAAGATTATAAAAGTAATGAAAGTTTTACTATTAGAATACCTTATTCAGATAGCATTGTTTCAGAAATTATGCATGCTTCTGATTCTAAAGAGTTAAAAGTCGATGTTAATAAGGATCCTGAAAGTAATTCTATTTTAAGAGTTATTGTTAATTTCTTACCATTTGTTCTACTTATTGGTTTTGCTTTTTATTTTTTAACTAGACAAGTTGGTGGCGCTAATAAGTCATTTGATTTTGGTAAGAGTAAGGCAAAACTTCATTCAGATAAGGATAAAGTAACATTTGAAAATGTAGCAGGACTTGTGGAAGAAAAGTATGAAGTTAAAGAACTTATTGATTTTCTTAAAAATCCTAAAAAGTTTCAAAAACTTGGTGCTAGGATACCTAAAGGTGTTTTATTAGTTGGTCCTCCAGGAACAGGTAAGACTTTACTTGCTAAAGCAGTTGCTGGGGAAGCAAACGTACCATTTTATTATATAAGTGGTAGTGATTTTGTAGAACTTTTTGTAGGTGTTGGAGCAAGTCGTGTAAGAGATATGTTTAAACAAGCTAAACAAACTGCACCTTGTTTAATATTTATAGATGAAATTGATGCTGTTGGTCGTCAAAGAGGTACAGGACTTGGTGGAGGACATGATGAAAGAGAACAAACTTTAAATCAACTTCTTACAGAAATGGATGGCTTTGGAGCAAATGAAGGAATAATTATTATTGCTGCTACAAATAGACCTGATGTTCTTGATCCTGCACTTTTAAGACCAGGAAGATTCGATAGACAAGTTACTGTATCACTTCCTGATACTAAAGAAAGAGAAGCAATTTTAAAAGTTCATGCTAAAAACAAGATTTTAGCTAGTGATGTAACTTTAAAATATTTAGCTAAGAGAACTTCTGGGTTTAGTGGTGCAGATCTTGAAAATTTACTTAATGAAGCAGCTTTACTTGCTGTAAGACGTGATAAAAATGAAATTACTATGAGTGAAATTGATGAAGCTCATGATAGAGTATTAATGGGACCTGCTAAAAGAAGTAGAACTATTAGTGAAAAAGATAAGAAAATTACAGCTTACCATGAAGCAGGACATGTTGTTGTAGGTATGAAACTTGAAAATTCTAATGTAGTTCAAAAGGTTACTATAATACCACGTGGTATGGCTGGAGGTTATACTAATATTCAAAGTGATGAAGAGAAAATGCATACAACTAAAAATGAACTTACTGAAACTATTTGTACTCTTCTTGCAGGTCGTGTAGCAGAACAACTTACATTTGATGATATAACAACTGGGGCTGAAAATGATATTGAAAGAGCTACGAAAATTGCTCGTGCTATGGTTTGTGAATATGGTATGAGTGAACTTGGTCCTGTTCAATTAGAACAAAGTGAATCAAGTGTATTCTTAGGAAGAGATTATAATAAATCACGTAATTTTTCTGATCAAGTTGCATTTGAAATTGATAAAGAAATTAGAAAAATTATAGAAAAATGTTATAAAAAAACAGAAGAACTACTTAAAAATAATAAGGAACTTCTAGATTTAATAGCAGTAAATTTAGCTAAATATGAAACATTAACTAAAGAACAAATTGAATATTTAGTTGAACATGGACATGTAAAAGAAGAAGAGATAGATAAAGAGCTTGAACTCTCTGTTTCTGAACTTAAGGAAATAGCTAAAGAAAAGAAAATCAAAGGTTATTCAAAGATGAATAAAGATGAGCTTATTGATGCTATAGATGCTGTAAATAAAAAGGACTAGGAGTAGTCCTTTTTTAAACTTTACATATTATACTAAGAGGTGATAGTTATGATTAATAAACAAAATTTAAATGGAACCACTTTATCATGGCCTGCTCCTGAAGTGTTTAAAGGAGAAAATGATGGTTTATTTTGTAAAGTTGTTATTGATGATTGTTATTTTGATAATAATGGTTTTATTAAGGATGATTTTTTAAAAACTATTTCTAATAGGCTTGATATCAATAAAGATAAATTGAAAATGATTAACATAAATGGTGAAATAGATAATAATTTTTGTTATAAATATGATTTTAATGATGGAGTATTAAATTTATATTTTATGCCAATATTTGTTTCTGGATATGATAATAGTTTTTTTGAAATTACAACAGGTACTGAAGTTCTTCCTTGTAATATGGGGAACAACATAGTGGCAAAAGGACTTCTTGAAATCAATATGGAAGAGTTTAATAATTTTTTGAAATATATAGATGATGAAAAAAATAAAGAAGAATGCGATTTGTATATGGATAGCATTATTAATCTTAAAAAGAAAAATAAAATTAGAAATAGAAAATAAAGTAGATGTTAAAGTAATAAAATGAAATACAGAAAGTTTTGTTTAAGAGATAAAAAATCTAAAACAATTTTATGATTTATTATCTCTTTTTGATTTTTATATAAAATTGGTAAAATTTACCATATTTTTGAATGTTATTTTTATAAAATAAAGTAAAGAAATTAATATAGAATTAAATTAATTATGAATTATATTTGTAGTTAGATTGTTGACTTTTTTTCTAGTAAAATGTAATATATTGTTGATTTTGAATATTGAAGGGAGTATTTATGTTTAAGATAGGAAATGTAGCTATAAAAAATAATATTGTTTTAGCCCCTATGGCTGGTGTTTCAAATGCAGCATATATGAAAATTTGTGAAGAAATGGGACTTGGATATGCTGTTACTGAACTTATAAGTGCTGAAGCAATTGTGCGCGGGAATGAAAAAACTTTTGATATGTTAAAAGGACTTGATAGTCTTAAAATTCCTTTTGGTATTCAACTTTTTGGGGAAAATGAGAATGTTCTTACTAAGGCTGCTAAATATGTTGAACAGCATTTTAATCCAAGTGTTATTGATATTAATATGGGATGTCCTGTTCCTAAAGTTGCACTAAAAAGTGGTGCAGGTAGTGCACTTCTTAAGGATCCTGAGAAAGTATATAGAATAGTTGAAAAGGTTAGTAGTAGTGTTAAAACTCCTGTAACTGTAAAAATAAGAAGTGGATGGGATTGTGATAATATTAATGCTGTTGATATTGCTAAACAATGTGAAAAAGCAGGTGCTAAAGCAATAGCTGTTCATGCTAGAACAAGATCTCAAGGTTATAGTGGGATAGCTGATTGGAATGTTATAAAGGAAGTTAAAAGTGCTGTTTCTATGCCTGTTATTGGAAATGGTGATGTTAAAACTTGTAAAGATGCTCTTAAAATGATTAAAGAAACCTCCTGTGACGCTGTGATGATTGGACGTGCAGCTTTAGGTAATCCTTGGCTTATAAAGGAGTGCATTTCTTATGTTGAAATAGGGGAAACTTTGGAAAAACCTAACATTAAAGATAGAATTGATATGATAAAAAAACATTATTTACTTTTGAAAAAATATAATAATGAAAAAAAAGCTCTTCTTGATATTCGTTCGCATGCCCTTTGGTATTTAAAAGGTATTAACGGAATGAAGAAGTATAAAAATGAAATTACTTCTTGTATATCTGAAAAGGATTTTTTTGCTGTTTTAGATAAAATTGTAGAAGACTTTACTATTTAAACAAAAATAATAAAAGGTTTACCTTGACAAATAATATTTAAAATGATAAATTATATGCGTGAATTGATGAAGCAGGCAATTAATTGCAATTATTTATAGTAACTATTTAAAGAGAGTTAGGTATTGCTGTGAACCTGATAATAGCCTATAAAGAATAAAAACTGCGGAGATGACTTTTAGTCCGGATAAACCGTTATATTTAAGAGATATCAGTTGATGATAAAAAAGGTGGTACCGCGAGTAGTTCTTGCCCTTTTGTCATTAACTTTTTTATTTTTAAGGAGGAAATACTATGAGACAATTTAGTGAACAAGAAATGATTAGGAGAGAAAAAGCAAAAAATTTAGAAGAAATGGGAATTGATCCTTTTGGACATCGTTTTGATGTTACATCTAATACTTTAGAGATTAAAGAAAAATATGCTGATTTTAGTACTGAAGATTTAGAAAAGGAAAATGCTTCAGTTGTTATAGCAGGTCGTATTATGACTAAACGTGGAAAAGGTAAAGCAGGATTTATTAATATTCAAGATAAATATGGACAAATCCAAATTTATGTTAAAATTGATAATATTGGAGAAGAAGCATACGAAATATTTAAGAAAAGTGATATTGGAGATATAGTGGGAATTCATGGTACAATTATGCGTACTCATATGGGAGAACTTACTGTTCGTGCAACTAAATATGAACATTTAGTTAAGGCTCTTCGTCCACTTCCAGAAAAATTTCATGGGCTTGTAGATACTGAAGAAAGATATAGAAGAAGATATGTTGATCTTATTATGAATGAAGATGCCAGAAAAGTTGCTTTTATGAGACCAAAAATTATTAGATCTATTCAAAATTATCTTGATAAACTTGGTTATGTAGAAGTTGAAACTCCAATGCTTGGAACTATATTAGGTGGTGCGAGTGCTAGACCTTTTATTACTCATCATAATACTTTGGATATTGATATGTATTTACGTATTGCAACAGAACTTCCACTTAAAAGATTATTAGTTGGAGGAATGGATGCAGTATATGAAATAGGAAGAATATTTAGAAATGAAGGAATGGATAAAAATCATAACCCTGAGTTTACTACCATTGAACTTTATAAAGCTTATTCTGATCTTGAAGGTATGATGGAAATTACTGAAAATATAATTGGAAATGCTGCTATGGAAGTTTTAGGTACTTATGATATTAAATGGCGTGGTCATGAAATTAGTCTTAAACCTAAATTTAAAAGAGTTCATATGGTTGATGCAATTAAAGAAAAAACTGGAATCAATTTCTTTGATGACATGAGTTTTGAAGATGCTAAAAAACTTGCTTTGGAACATGGAATAGAAGTTGAAGATCATTTTGGATATGGACATATTGTTAATGAGTTTTTCGAAAAATATGTTGAAGATACAATTATTGAACCTACTTTTATAATAGGACATCCAATTGAAATAAGCCCACTTGCTAAAAAAGATCCAAAAGATCCAAGATTTACTCAAAGATTTGAACTATTTATAGTTGGTGGCGAATATGCTAATGCCTTTACTGAACTTAATGATCCAATTGATCAATATGAAAGATTCGAATCTCAAGTAAAGGAAAAAGAACTTGGTAATGACGAAGCAAATGAAATGGATTTAGATTTTGTTGAGGCTCTTGAATATGGAATGCCACCTGCTGGTGGAATGGGAATGGGAATAGATAGACTTGTTATGATGCTTACTAATAGCGAAACTATTCGTGAAGTTATTTTGTTCCCAACTATGAAGAAAAAGGACTAAAAATGTAACTTTTAGTTCTTTTTTTATGATATTTTTTAAAAATTGGTTAATTTTTACAGTTTTTTCTTTATTTTTTTTTCTAAAAGTGCAATAATTATATTAGGAGGTAAGAAAATGAAGAAGAACAATTTATTTAAAGCTGTGGGAATAGTAATTCTAGTTTATATCCTGATGTCTTGGATTGTACCTGTTATTTACAATCTTACAGGGGCTGAAGGAGATGTTTCATATCAAATAGGACTTGTTTCTATATTTTCAGTTATTTTAGAAACTTTTTCTGGATTTGGAACAGTTGTATTATATGTTCTTTTAGTTGGAGCATTCTATGGAGTGCTTAAAGTAACAGGAGCATATGATAAAGCAATGGGTCTTTTATCAAGTAAGGCAAAAGGTAGAGAAAAATTAACTCTTATCAGTATAATTATTGGTATGGCAGTTATCTCTTCAGTATCTGGACTTGATCTTGGACTTCTTATTGTTTATCCTATTTTAATCGGTTTAATAGTTAAAATTGGATATGATAAGTTAGTTGCTCTTAGTGCTACTTTTGGTGCTACTATCGTAGGTATGTATGGTGCTACTTTTGCAGGAACTCTATATGGAGTTAATAGTACTATACTAAACCTTGAAACATTTAGCCAAATTTGGGCAAAAATTCTTTTCTTTGTACTAGGTGTGGCAGGACTTATTATTTTAGTTCTTACATATTCTAAAAAGAATAAACTTGGTACTAAGAAAGTTGTTAAGGCTGATGCAAAAAAGGCTACTACTGTTAAAAAAGAAACAAAGGCAAGTAGTTCTAAAACAAGTAGTAAAAAAACAAGTTCTAGTAAAACTACAAAAAAAGCAGCTACTAAATCTAGTGCTAAAAATGCAAAACCTGCTAAGGTTAGCGAAGATGTAAGTACTAGCAAAAAAACTGCTAAAAAAGAAGGTAGTGGAGTTGCTGCACTAATTGTTATTGGAATTTTATTCTTATTAATGTTCTTAGGAACAACAAGTTGGGAAAGTATTTTTGGTTCTAATTTATTTGCAACTTTCCATGATAAATGGACTGCATTTACAATAGGTGGATTTGATGTTTTCAATAAGCTATTTGGTGGACTTGGAGCATTTGGTACATGGACTGACCCAATGAGATTCCAAACTTATTCAATGCTCTTAATTTTTGCTATGATTGCAATTGCAATTATTTATAGAACAAAAATTGCTGATTGTTTTGAAGGTTTTGTTGATGGAATTAAATCATTTGTTGTTCCAGCAATTTTAACTATTCTTGCATGCAGCGTATTTGTATTTATTTACTATAACCCAGTAATAACTCCAGTTACAACATTGTTACTTGAAGCAACTGATAAATTTAATGTTGCACTATCTGGAATTTATACTATTATTAATAGTGTATTCTATGTTGATTACTATTATTTAGCATATTCAACACTTGCAGGAATGCCTTCATTATATGAAGATGCATCAATTCTATCAATTATTAGTGTAATGTTTACTAACTTATATTCATTAGTAATGTTAGTTGCTCCAACAAGTGTATTATTACTTGTATCACTTTCTATTAGTGAAGTTAAGTACACTGACTGGTTTAAATTTATTTGGAAACTTGCTTTAGCATTATTAGTTATTTCATTTATTGTTTTCACTATAATGTTATTAGTATAGTAGACTTAGAAAAAGGCACATGTAGTTGTGCTTTTTTTGTGCTTTACTAAGAAAAAGAAATGAGTTATAATAAATGTATAAGAAACTAAAGGAGTGAGTCCAAATGAAGAAAATAATGTCTGGGGGGGGGGTTATATAAAAGAAAAATAAAATATATAACATCTCTAATAATAACAGTAGTAGGACTACTGTCTTTAATGGTGGGAACAAGTTATGCAATATTAAAAGGAGAAGCAGAAAGTAAAGAACAGCAAGTAATAAAAGCAGGAAGTGTAGAGTTAGAACTAAAAGAATATTATGAAAGTATGAATAAAGGAATAGAAGTAAAAGAAGATAAAGATGGATTACTTGGAGAACCATATAAATTTAGTATAAAGAACATAGGAAGTGAAGTAGCAAAATATGATGTAAAACTAGTTAATGAAGCAACAGAAAATAAAATACTAGATAAATATATAAAGATAGGTCTAGAAGTCAATGGAGAAGAAATGGGACCAATGAATATAGAAGAAGTAAAGAAAATAATAGATAGTAATATAATAAATGAGAAAGAGATAATAAACTATAGTTTAAGGATATGGTTAGATAAGGAACATGAAGAAGAGATATTAAAAATAGAAGATGGAAAAGCAATATTGAAAATAGAGGTAGAAGCGAAACAAAGAGAATATGAAGAGAACTTAGATAAAAGTGGGGCAAATAAACCAGTGTTATCAGATTCAATGATACCAGTATATTATGATAGTAAGAAAGATGTATGGAAGAAAGCAGACAAAGAAAATAAAGATTATGAATACAAATGGTATGATTACAATAATAAGATGTGGGCGAATAGTGTAACATATGATCATACAAAGTTAGCAAATGAAAGCAAAACAAAAATAGAAGGAAAGACATTCAATGGAACAAGTGATTATATAAATATGGGATATGCAAATAAAGAATTAGGAAATCAAATAACACTAGTTGCAAGATTTAAGGCAAAGGAAATTAAGAATGCAGTAATAGTTGGAAATGTACAACATGCAGGAAGTAATATATATTTAGATAACAATAATTACATAAAGTTTGATATATATTCACAAGAGAATGAACATTATGTTGGAGCAGATTCAAAAATAGTAGCGGAACCAGACAAATGGTATACAGTGGTAGGAACATATGATGGAGTAACTATGAAGTTATATGTTAATGGAGAATTAAAAGGAACAAAAGAAACAACAGATAAAATAAAACCATCACCAATGCCAATAACAATAGGAGCAAATCCAGAGACTAATAATAAATATACAGATTATTTCAGTGGAACAATAAGTGATGCATTAGTAATAAAAGATGCAATAGATGAAAATACAATAAAGAAGAATTATTCAGGAGAAGTAAATCATATAGATAACAAAAATCAATTATTCTATTCAAAATTTGATAATAAAATAGGAAATATAAATGAAGCACAATATACAAATGAGGGAATGACATTTGATGGAGAAAATGACTATGTAAATGTAGGACTTGCTAATTATGACTTTGGAAATAATATAACCCTTGCAGCAAGATTTAAAACAAATTTGTCAAACAATACTTCAAGTCAAGATATAATATCAAACATAGATTCATCAGGAGCATATATAAATGTGAATTCAAGCAATGTTATAGATTTTGCAGTATATTCACAAATAGAACAAAAATATATCCATACTGATATTACAAAGAAAGCAGATAAAAATGAGTGGTACACAGTAGTAGGAACATATGACGGAAAAAACATGAGAATATATGTAAATGGAGAGTTAGAAGGTACAGCAGAACTAACAGATGCGATAAAGAAAACATATATTCAATATTTAATAGGGGCAAATCCGAATAGAGATAAACATGGAGAATACTTTAACGGAACAATAAGTGATGCATTGATAATGAAGAATGCATTAACAGACGATGAGGCAATTAAATTAAGTAGAGAAGATAATTTTGATGATTATTCAAAAGATGAAAATACGCTTGTATATAATAATTTAAGAAGTTACGAATCAAGAGCAAATGGAACAGAAATGCCAATGGATATGATATCAACTATGCAGGTGTGGATACCAAGATTTAATGCAATAACTCCATCAAATTATAATGGAGGAACTACGGATAATCCAGGACCAATAAATGTAACATTAAAGAATTCAAATCAAAAATCTTTAGATGCCTTTAACTTTGGAGGAAAAGAACTTTCTGGATTTTGGGTAGGAAAATTTGAAAATAGCGCACCAAATATCCCAACAAAAGAAGATAATACAGAACAAATAGTAATAGTAAAACCAGATGTACAATCATGGCATTGGAGCAATATAAAAACATTCTTTAATTCAATGCAACATATGACTAGTACTGGTAATATATATGGCTTTGATAAAAATACAAGTACAGCCTTAGATACCCATATGATGAAGAATAGAGAATGGGGAGCAGTAGCATATTTAACGCATAGTAAATATGGATTGTGTAAAAATGCAAAATGTAAAGAAATATATAAAAATAATAGTGGTGTTAATTATAATGTTAATAGTAACATTATTAACATAAATCCTCCTTATACAGGAAGAAGTAGTGGAGCACCATCAACAGATAATGATTATACTCAATATGGGACATATTCATATGATGGATATAAATTAAATGGCAATAATAAAACATCAGAAAGAGACATAAGTAAAGTAGCAAGTACAACAGGGAATATATATGGAATATATGATATGAGTGGTGGTTTATGGGAATTTGTAATGGGTAACTATAATAATACAATAGGGCAATCAGGATTTACAGAAGAAGAGTATAATAGTATAAAAGAAAAATATGTAGATGTATATACTGGAACATCATATGATGGTCATGCTTTAAGTGAAACCGCTGGTTGGTATAATGACTATAAGAAATTCGTTATCTCTAATTATTCTTGGTTTAATCGTGGTGGCGCATATGTAAATAATAATATAGTTGGTTTGTTTTTCTTTTCTAACATTGGTGGAAATGCTCACAGGTATGGTGCCTCCCGGCTAATTATCTCAAATATAAAATAATAGGTATTTTTGTTGTTTAAAAATATCTTTTTTTTCTCATTATATGAATAGAATAGTAATGGGAGGATAAATATGTTTTCAAAATTTGATGAAGAAGCAAAGAAAGTACTTATTAATATGCAAAAAGAAATGGTTAGTTTGAAACATCCTTATATTGGTAGTGAACATTTACTTTTATCACTATTAAAATATGGAAATAGTGATTATATAAAAAAGTTTAAAAATGTTGGTGTTACATATGATGTGTTTAGAAATGAACTTATAAAAGTTGTTGGAATAGGAAAAAGTAAGAATGATTTTTACTTGTACACTCCTCTTCTTAGAAATATTTTAGAGGCTGCGAGTATTGATTCAAGTGATAAAGGCAAAAAATATGTTGATACAAGTGACCTTTTTTTGGCGCTTTTTGAAGAAGGAGAAGGAGTTGCCATTCGCATTCTCGTAGGAATGGATATTGATGTAGATAGTTTATATGACGATTTTTATGTTTCGAAAAAAACAAAAAATGTTAAACTTACTGCTCTTAATTTTGGAACAGATTTAAATAAAAAAAGTTTAAGTGGAGAAATTGATCCAGTTGTTGGACGAGAAAAGGAAATTTCAAGACTTATGGAGATTTTATCTAGAAGAACTAAAAATAACCCTTTACTTCTCGGAGAAGCAGGAGTAGGGAAAACTGCTATTGTTGAGGAACTTGCAAGAATGCTTGAAAATTCTAATGTTCC
This sequence comes from uncultured Bacilli bacterium, assembly GCA_947628535.1. Taxonomy (GTDB): domain Bacteria; phylum Bacillota_I; class Bacilli_A; order RF39; family UBA660; genus UMGS1449. The sequence continues at coordinate 151,691 of CANRAF010000001.1, forward strand.
TTCGAAACTTTTAGGAAAAAGAATTATTTCTGTTTCTATGGCAAGTTTAGTTGCAGGTACTAAATATCGTGGAGAGTTTGAAGAAAGACTTGAAAAAATGATAAGAGAACTTGAAGAGAGTGATGAAGTAATTTTGTTTATAGATGAAATACATACTTTAGTGGGAGCAGGAGGGGCCGAAGGAGCTATTGATGCTTCAAATATATTAAAACCTGCTTTAGCTAGAGGTAAAATTAAGCTTATTGGGGCAACAACGACTGCAGAATACAAAGAATTTATTGAAAACGACAGAGCACTTTCTCGCCGATTTCAAACTGTAGTCATAGAAGAACCTAGTAAAGAGGAGACTAAAGATATCTTAAATAAATTAAGACCAATTTATGAAGAATATCATAAAGTTAAAATAAGTGATGAAGTTATTGATAATATAGTTTTGCTTTCGGATAAATATATTTATGATAGAAAAATGCCTGATAAAGCAATTGATGTAATGGATGAAGTTTGTTCAAGAGTATCTGTAACACTTTATAAAAAGGATAATATTAATGAAATAATTGATAAATTGTCAGAAGTTAAAAATTTAAAAAATGAATCAATTATAAACAATAATTTTACGGAAGCTTTTTTGTATAAAAAAACAGAGATGATTCTTGAAGATAAAAAGAATAAAATGGAACTTAAAAGCGTAAATAAAAATTATAAGAAAGTTAAGATAAGTGATGTACTTAAAATAATTGAAGAAAAAAGTAAGATACCACTTTATAAAGATAATATAAAAATTACAGAGAAGTTTAAAAATCATGTTTCTAATTTAATTTTGGGGCAAAATGATGCTATAAATACTTTGTGTGATGTATTTAAGAAAAGAAATTATTCTACTAAATTTAATAAACCAATGTCATTTTTATTTGTTGGACCTACAGGGGTTGGAAAAACTTTGCTTGCTAAAGAATATGGAAAATATTTTTATGGAGATAATGTTATAAGAGTTGATATGAGTGAATATAGAGAAGGACACTCTATTAGTAAAATGATAGGTTCTCCTCCGGGATATGTTGGGTATTCTGATAATAAAAATATTTTTGAATTAGTAAAAGATAATCCATATAGTTTAATTATTTTAGATGAGATTGAAAAAGGTAGTAGAGAGGTTATTAATTTATTTTTACAAGTGCTTGATGAAGGAGTTGCTAAAAACAGTAAAGGTGAAAAGGTTAATTTTTCTAATACTACAATTATTATGACTTCTAATTTAGGGTGTGATAAGAGTAGTATAGGCTTTAATAATAATGTTAACTATGAGGATATCAATAAATTTTTTGGAATAGAATTTGTTAATCGAATAGGAAATATTGTTAAATTTAATAAAATTGGTTTGGACACTTGTAAAAAACTTATTAATAGTAAACTTAATAATATTAGAAAGTTTTATAAAACTAAAGGAATTGCATGTAGTTTTTCAAATAATTTAATGTCTGAAATTTCTGATCTTTGTGAATATGAAAAATATGGTGCAAGGAAAATAGATGGAATTATTAGTGAAAAAATAGAGGGAGAAATTATTGATAAAATACTACTTGGGAATGATAAAATTAGAATAGATAACGTTTCAAACGAATTAAAAATTTAATTAATTTTTTATAATTTTAATATAATTTATATAGATAGAAAGGTTATTGTAAACCTTTCTTTTTTTTGATATAATACAGGCAGGTGATTTATATGGAAAAAACAAGAACTAGATTTGCTCCGAGTCCTACAGGATTTATGCATATTGGAAATTTACGTACTGCTATATTTGAATATTTAATCGCTAAAAAAGATAATGGTGATTTTATACTTAGAATTGAGGATACTGATCAAGAAAGAAAAGTTGAGGGAGCAGTTGATTTTATATATAATACTCTTAATTTATGTGGTTTTAAAATAGATGAGGGGCCTAATAACGAGGGAAATTATGGGCCTTATATTCAAAGTGAAAGGCTTGATATTTATAAAGAATATGCTTTAAAACTTGTGGATATGGGAAAAGCTTATTTTTGTTTTTGTTCAGAAGATAGACTTAACGAATTACGTGAAGTTGCTAGTTTAAATAAAGTTCCTTTTATGTATGATGGAAAATGTAAAAGTATAAGTAAGGAAGAGGCTTTAAAAAGAATTGAACAAGGTGAAAAATATGTAATAAGACAAGCTATGCCTAAAGAGGGCGAAACTATAATTGAGGATATGGTTTATGGCAAAGTAGTTATTGATAATAGCGTCTTAGAAGATCAAATACTTATCAAATCAGATGGATATCCAACTTATAATTTTGCTAATGTAATAGATGATTATTTAATGAAAATTACACATGTAGTTAGAGGAAAGGAATATTTAGACCAAACAGCTAAATATAATTTACTATATGAAGCATTTGGATTTCCTAAACCAAAATATATTCATGTTGCTATGGTTTTAGGAGAAGATGGGACAAAACTTAGTAAAAGAAATGGTGATGCTTCATTTATGGATCTTTACAAAGATGGTTATTTACCTGAAGCAATTGTTAATTATTTAGTTCTTTTGGGATGGAGTCCTAATAGTAATCAGGAAATATTTACTCTTGATGAACTTATTAAAGAGTTTGATCCAAAACGAATTAGTAAATCTTCAAGTACATATGATGAGAAAAAACTTAAATGGTTTAATGCTCATTATATAAAAGAAATGAAAGATGAAGATTATTTAAATTTTGTTAAACCTTTTTTGAGTGATGCTTATGATTTAAGTCAAAAAAGTGATGATTTTATAAGTCATTTAGCACTTATTTATAAAAATCATATTAGTTATGGAAAAGAAATAGTAGATGAAGTAAAACTTTTCTTTGAGGATGAAATTTCTTTAAATGATGAATGTAAGGAATTTATGAAAGATTGTTCTATTCCTAATACTATAAAGTCATTTAAAGAAGAATTAGAGGGAATGAGTGATTGGAGTGTTTCAAACATTAATGATGCAATAAATAAGGTAAAAGAAAAAACAGGGGCAAAAGGGAAGATGCTTTATATGCCTATTAGAATTAAGGTATCTGGCAGAATGCATGGGCCAGAACTTGGAGATACTATTTATTTAATTGGTAAAGAAAAAGTGTTAGAACGATTAAGTAAGGAGTGATAGTTTTGAGAATATATAATACATTAACTCGTCAAATTGAAGATTTTGTTCCTTATAATGAGGGTGAAGTTAAGATGTATACATGTGGGCCTACTGTATATCATTATGCTCATATTGGAAATTTACGTTCTTATATAATGGAAGATGTACTTGAAAAATCACTTAAATTTTTGGGATATAATGTTAAAAGAGTTATGAATATCACAGATGTTGGACATCTTTCTAGTGATGCTGACACTGGTGATGATAAGATGGTTAAAGGTGCAAAAAGGGAAAACAAAACAGTTGCAGATATTGCTAAATTTTATACAGATGCTTTTTTTGAAGATTTTAAAAAACTTAATATAAAAAAGCCAGAAATAGTTGTTCCTGCAACTACATTAATTGATGAATATATTAAAATGATTGAGGTACTTTTAGAAAAAGGATTTGCTTATAAATCTGGAGATAATATTTATTTTGATACCTCAAAACTTGAAGATTATTATGTTCTTACTAATCACACTAGTGAGGATTTGTATGTTGGTGTTAGAGATGATGTTTATTTGGATGAGGCAAAGAAAAATAAAACTGATTTTGTTTTGTGGTTTACTAAATCAAAATTTGAAAATCAAGAACTTAAATGGGAAAGTCCTTGGGGACTAGGTTATCCAGGTTGGCATATTGAATGTTCATGTATATCGCTTAAATATTTAGGGGAATACTTAGATATTCATTGTGGTGGTGTTGATAACATTTTTCCACATCATACTAATGAGATTGCGCAATCAGAAGCTTATATAGGACATCCTTGGTGTAAATATTGGTTCCATGTTGAACATCTTAATGATAAAGATGGAAAAATGAGTAAAAGCAAGGGAGACTTTTTAACTATTTCTCTTTTAATGGAAAAGGGATATAATCCACTTGCCTATAGAATGTTTTGCCTTTCATCACATTACAGAAAGCAATTAGAATTTTCTTATGATAATTTAGATGGTTTTCAAAAGACTTATGATAAATTAAAAAGAAGAATTGCTAGTTTAAAAACCGAAGGAGATATTTCTTCAGTGGATAAGTATATTAATATGTTTAAAGAGAATATTAATAATGATCTTAATACTTCAATGATGTTAACAACAGTTTATGATGTACTTAAAGCAGATGATTTAAATGATGCTTCAAAAAGATATTTAATTGAAAAATTTGATGAAGTGTTAGGACTTAATCTTTTAACAGAAGATTCAAAGGTTTCAACTCTTGATGAAGAGTTTATTTTAGAAAAAATTAAAGAAAGAAATAATGCTAAAGAAAACAAAGATTATGTTTTAGCAGATAAAATTAGAGATGAACTTTCATCTTTAGGGGTTAAACTTATTGATACAAAAGATGGAACGGTATATGAAATTATCTAGGAGGAGTTAAGATGTATATATATTTAATGTTAATTATTTCAATTGTTATAACATTATGGGCTCAAATACTTATAAGTTCAAGATATAGCAAGTATTCAAAAGTTTTTAATAAACGTGATATTTCTGGATGTGAGGTTGCTCAGGAAATATTAAAAAGAAATGGGCTTGAACATGTTTATGTAGTGGAAACTAAAGGATATTTAACAGATCATTATGATCCAGGTGCTAATGTAGTTAGACTTTCAAGTGCTGTTTTTCATGGGAAAACCATTAGTTCTGCTGCAATAGCGGCTCATGAAGTTGGACATGCTATACAACATAAAGAAGGTAATTTCTTTATAAAACTTAGAAAGTTTATATTTCCTGTAGTTAGTATTTGTTCTAAGTTTGGGTATATTGCAATTATTATTGGACTTATTTTTGGTTCTTTAGATCTTTTCTATATAGGTATTATCATGCTTTTTGCTATTTTGTTTTTTCAACTTATTACATTGCCTGTTGAGTTTGATGCTTCAAAAAGGGCTATGGTAAATTTAGAAAAGTATTCTATTTTAGAGAAAAGTGAAAGAAAGGGTGCTTCTAAGGTATTAGTCGCTGCAGCACTTACTTATGTAGCGGGACTTGTAACTACACTTCTTGAAATTGCAAGACTATTACTTATGGTAGCAAACAATAGAGATTAATGACCCTTTATCAACTGTCTTTTTTAGGAGATGCTGTTTTTGAACTTATGGTGAGAGAGCATTTAATATCTAAAAATATAGTTAAACTTAATGATTTACAAAAATTTACACTTGATTTTGTAACTGCTAAAAGACAAGCTTATTTTGTTGATATGCTTACGTCTTCTAAAATTTTAACATTTGAAGAAGAAGAGATAATTAGAAAAGGACGTAATTTAAAAACACATAAAAGTCCAAAAAATTGTGATATAGTAACATATAAATATGCTACTGCTTTTGAAATTTTAATTGGATTTTTATATGTTAATGATAAAAAACGTTTATCTGAAGTGTTTGATTTTATAATAAAGTTGTAAGGAAGTAATGGTTATGTTTATATATGGTAAAAATAGTTGTTTAGAATATTTAAAAAAAAGTAAAAAGGTTAAATCTTTATATTTAGATAGAAATTTTAGTGATAAAAAATTGATTTCGTTAATAGAAAATTTAAAAATTAGGCCACACTTCTATACTAAATTTGAATTAGATGAACTTGCAAATGAAAATCATCAAGGTATAATTATCGATGTAGGGGAATATGAATATGCTAATCTTGATGATATTATTAAAGATAATGGCTTTATTTTAATTTTGGACCATATAGAAGATACACATAATTTTGGGGCAATTATAAGAACATGTGTTGCTGCAGGAGTAGATGGTATTATCCTTCCTAAGGATAGATCTGTTAGAGTTAATTCAACAGTTATGAAAACTAGTGTTGGTGCTGCTCTTAATATGAAGATTTGTATGGTTACTAATTTAAATCAAGCAATTAAATATTTAAAAGATCAAAATTATTGGGTGTATGCAAGTGATATGAATGGAAATAATTATACAGATGTAAAATATGATGGGAATATAGCACTTGTAATTGGAAATGAGGGGAAAGGTGTTAGTGATTTAGTTAAAAAATCATCAGATTTTATTGTTTCAATTCCTATGAGTAGTAAAATGGAAAGTTTAAATGCTTCTGTTGCTGCGGGTATTTTAATTTATGAGGCGGTTAGACAGAGAAGCTTGTAGGAGGAATTATGAATTATAACGATTATGAACTTGTTTATATGATTAAAGAGGATGAGGATATGCTTCCTGTACTTATTAAAAAGTACGAACCACTTTTTTGGAAGCTTTCTCATTCTTTTATTAAAAGTTATGAACATAAAGGCTTGGATATTGAAGATTTAATACAACAATGTAGAATTACGCTTTGTTATGCAATAGATAAATATAATAGTAGCAATGATGTTCTTTTTTATTCTTATCTTTTAGTTTGTCTTAGAAGAGGAATTATAAATTATGCCAGGAGTTATATTAAAAAGCCAGATTGTTATAATTATATGGATATTGAAAATTATGAGAATTTAGAAGTTTTTAAAGATGATTTGGATGCTTCTTCTATGTATATTAATTATGAATTTGAACTTCATACTATTAATTTTAAGAATACTTTAGATAGTTTAGATGCTCAAATATTTGAACTTAGATATAATAATTTTTCTTATAAAGATATAGCGAGTCTTCTTGAGATTAATAAGAAAAAAGTTGACAATTCTTTACTTAAAGTTCGCAAAAAAATGGAAAAATATTTTTTATTTTCACCCTTTATGCTATAATGTGTATGATAGGTGGTTTATATATGAATAATAGCATAATTTCACTTAGAGAGTTTATTGATAGAAGAGATGAATTTGAAAATGTTAAGATTCATACTTTTTGTCGTCTTATGAAAAAAGTGTCTGATGCTATTGATAATGATGAGAGAAATATTATAAGAATTAACTTAGATGAAATTAAAATAGATACTTCAAATGGAGAAATTGTTTTACCAGATAGTTTATTTAGTAGTCCTGATGATTTAGATAAAACAATTGCAGGAATAAATACAGGTATTAGTTTAATGGCTGATAGAAAAAGTAGTAAGGAACATAAAAGAGTTTCTCTTGCACTTATGATTTTAGGGTGGTATGTTAATGAAGATGGTAGTGCAGTTGTAAGTGACATTAATGTTTTGGAAAATTTTGATTATTATATGAGCAAAGTACCAGAATGGCTTCGAGATTTTTTTATAGGAATTTTTAGAAGAATGGATTATGAAACTTCTTTTTCTGATTACTATAAAACAAATTTTAACAAGAAAATAATTGATTCTGTAAAAGAGGCTTTTTCAATATATGATTTATCAGATGAACAATTAAAAAATATTACTAAAGTAATTATGATGAAATCTGAGAATAAAGTATTAGGCGGTGATATCAGTGGATAAATTTAATGGTGACTGGGAAAATCGTATGCTTAATGAAATTAGTTCTTCGACAAAGGAAGTTGAAAATGCACTTAAACCTGTGCTTAACGAGAAAATAAATAGCGAATCAGCAACTATGGATAGTATGAATTATATTGATGGACAAAATATGGGAAATAATGAAACACTTGCTAGTGAATCACGAGGTAAGGTAAGAGTTCTAACTCCAAATAATAATTATGTTAATCATGATTTTAATTCTAATAATGATTATAATAATGAACAAAATATGGTATCTAATAATTATGATTCATCTAGTAATCCTCCTTCAAATCCATTTTTTAATACACTTGGTTCAGCTCAAGCACTTATACTTATTAGTACAGCAGTTTTAGTTGTTTTAGTATTTATAGTAAGTTTTAGTATTATGAAATATATTGGAATTTAAAACGAGTAAAATTACTCGTTTTTTTGTGTTTATTATTCTATTATTCTATTCTTCTTTTTCATATGATGAAACTTATTTATCTCATAATTTACCCCACTATAAATATTATAATAAAGGGTGATTTATTCTAATATTATTTTATATTATTTTGACTATTGTTTACATTTTTAATATTATATATAATATTTAAGTATTAAATTTTCTTTTATTTCTTTTATTTTTTAAGATTTAATGATAGAATATTATGTTGAGGAGATGGTTATATGTCACTTTTTAGAAAAATGTTTGACTTTGATGAAAAAGAACTTAGAAGATTTGATAAAATTGCTGATCAAATTATTGAGCTTGAAGATGAGTATAGTAAACTTAAGGATGATGAGCTTAAAAATAAAACAGAAGAGTTTAAGAAGAGATTAGAAAATGGAGAAACTTTTGATGATATTTTAATAGAAGCTTTTGCAACTGCTAGAGAAGCATGTTTTAGAGTTATTAATGAAAAACCTTATAAGGTTCAGTTAATTGGTGGGCTTGCACTTCATTATGGTAATATTGCAGAAATGAAAACTGGTGAAGGTAAAACTCTTACTTCTGTAATGCCTGCTTATCTTAATGCCCTTGGAGGAAAAGGGGTTCACATTGTAACAGTAAATGAATATTTAGCAGAACGTGATTCTAAATGGATGGGTGAAATTCATAAATTTTTAGGGCTTACTGTTGGATTAAATCTTAGAGATTTATCTCCAAGTGAAAAAAGAGCAGAGTATGATTGTGATATTTTATATTCTACAAATAATGAAATAGGATTTGATTATCTTCGTGATAATATGGCTATTCGTAAGGAAGATAGAGTACAGCAACGTGGACTTAATTTTGCTATTGTCGATGAAGTTGATTCCATTTTAATTGATGAAGCACGTACACCTTTAATTATTTCAGGAGGATTTTTAGAAAATAAAAATTTATATATTGATGCTGATCGTTTTGCTAAATCTTTAAATAAAGAAAAAGATATTGTTTATGATGCAAAACTTAAGAGAACTAATCTTACAGATGATGGTGTTAAAAAGGCTGAAAAATATTTTAAGATTGGAAATCTTTATGATGTTGATAATTCAACTTTAGTTCATTTTATTAACCAAGCACTACATGCTAACTATTCACAAAAAGTGGATGTTGATTATGTTGTTAAAGATGGAAAGATTGTTATTGTAGATCAATTTACAGGACGTTTAATGCCAGGGCGTGCATTTAGTGATGGGCTTCATCAAGCAATTGAAGCTAAAGAAGGCGTTGAAATCCAACAAGAAACAAAAACACTTGCAACAATTACATTCCAAAATTTATTTAGAATGTATAGTAAACTTTCAGGAATGACTGGTACTGCTAAAACAGAAGAAGAAGAATTTAGAGAAATTTATAATATGTATGTTATTGCTGTTCCTACTAATAAACCTATAATTAGAACAGATATGGCTGATTTGATATATGCTAGCAAAAAATCTAAATTTAAAGCTATTATTGAAGAAATTGCTGAAAGACATAAAAAAGGTCAACCTGTTTTAGTAGGTACAATTGCAATTGAAACAAGTGAAGAAATTAGTGAACTACTTAAGAAGAAAGGAATTAAACATGAAGTTTTAAATGCTAAAAACCATGCTCGTGAAGCTGAAATTATTGCTAAAGCTGGAGAAAAAGGTTCAGTTACAATTGCCACTAATATGGCAGGTCGTGGTACTGATATTAAATTAGGTAAAGGAGTTAAAGAACTTGGTGGTTTATGTGTAATTGGTACAGAAAGACATGAGTCACGTCGTATTGATAACCAACTTCGTGGACGTTCTGGACGTCAAGGTGATCCTGGATTTACACAATTTTATATCGCTATGGATGATGAACTAATGATTAGATTTGGTTCTGAAAAGATAAAGAATTTACTTCAAAATACAGGTATTGACGATGGTATGGTTATTAGAAGTAAGATGTTTACTAAATCTGTTGCTTCTGCTCAAAGAAGAGTTGAAGGAAATAACTATGATACAAGAAAGTCAGTTCTTCAATACGATGATGTTATGAATAAACAAAGAGAACTTATTTATGGTAAGAGAAATAATATTTTAGATAGTGATTCTATACATGAAGAAATTCTTACATGTATGTATAATCATGTTGCTGATATTATTGAAACTCATTTAGATGAATCGGAAAAATTAGGGGAAGAAGATATTAAAGATATTATTGAATATTTTAACTCTAATTTACTTAAAAAGAATATTGATGAAGTTTTCTTTGATAATAAATCTACTGACGAAATCATTAATGATTTAACTAAACTTATTGTAGGAGAATATGAAGAAAAAATTAAAGATATTCCTGAAGAAGTAACTAATGAATTTGAAAAAGTTATTAATCTTAATGTTATTGATAAGTACTGGATGGAACAAATAAATACAATGGCTCATTTAAAAGAAGGTATTTTCCTTAGAAGTTATGCTCAAGATAATCCACTTCGTGCTTATACTCAAGAAGGATTTGAACTTTTTGATGAAATGCTTGAAAATATTGATAAATATACTACTTTGTATTTACTTAGAGCAGAAATTAGACAAAATATTGAAAGAAAAGAAGTTGTTAAAAATAAATCAACTAATGATTCAGATAATACAAGAAAAGGACGTACTATTAAAAAAGAAAAAATTGGTAGAAATGCTCCTTGTCCTTGTGGTTCGGGAAAGAAATATAAAAATTGTTGTGGCAAATAAACTCGCAAACCCTTATAAAATAAGGGAAAAACGAGTTTTTTTTCTTGCTCCAATTTTTAGGTATTTTTTAATGAAAAATAAAAATTAGATAAGTTTTAGATAAGTTTTTTTGAATGTTTAAAACTTAAAAATGAATTATTTCATGATATATTAAAAGAAATACAAAGTGATTATATATAAATTTAAATATGAGAAACTAAATTATTCTGTTTAATAATGTAAAAAGAAATTGAATATAATTATCTGAAGTTGTCAATTTCTTTGTTTTTTATTATATAATAAATTAAGAATGTTAAAAAGAAAGGTTGAAAATACATTTTAGCGCCAGGACTTTTTAAGTTGACGAGGATAGTAGTTATCGAAATATTCGGCGGATGCTACTACGGAATAAGTGATTTCGTTAGATATATTACAAAAATTAAAATCGAGATTAAAACAAAATATATATCTTCACTATATTTTTCATAATGGAGGAATTTTTATGTGTGGAATTGTTGGTTATATTGGAAAAGAAAATCCAATTAGCATCTTAATACAAGGTCTAAAAGACTTAGAATACCGAGGCTATGATTCAGCAGGTATAGCTCTTAAAAATAAGGATAATATTCAAATTATTAAAAGTATTGGTAAAATAACTAATTTACAAGAAAAATGTCAAAATACTAATTTAATATCATCAAATATTGGTATTGCTCATACTAGATGGGCAACTCATGGCGCACCAAGTAAAATAAATGCTCATCCTCATAAAGTAGGTAAGACTACTATTGTTCATAATGGCATTATTGAAAATGCTGCTTTATTGAAAGAACAATTAGTAAAAGAAGGTATTAAATTTAATAGTGATACAGATACTGAAGTAATAGCAGCTTTAATTAATAAATATTATAAAAATGATCCAATTAAAGCGATTGAAAAGGCCACAAGTGAATTAGTTGGTTCTTATGCTTTAGCTATTTTATTTGATGACAAAGAAAAATTATATGCTATTAGGAAAGATTCACCATTAATAGTTGGTATTAAAGATAATGCATTCTTTGTCGCAAGTGATATAACAGCTATCATCAACTATACTAAAAATTATGTTTTATTAGAGGAAAATGAAATAGCTGAAATGACTCAAAATCATATTTCTTACTACTATCAAGATAAAGAAATCACAAAAAAGGTCTTAACAGCTGATATAAAATCGGAAGCTAAAGATAAAAACGGTTATGAACATTATATGTTAAAAGAAATAATGGAGGAACCTTTAATACTAGAAAATACCTTAAAACCTTATTTAAAAAATTTAGATCTTTTACCAAATTTAAAAGATTATGAAGAAATTCATATAGTTGCTTGTGGTTCTGCTATGTATGCTGGAATGGTAGGAAAAACTTTATTAGAAGAAAGAGCTCAAGTAAAAGTGTTCTGTGAATGTGCGAGTGAATATCGCTATAAAAATGTTATTTATGATTGCAAGACTTTAGTAATTTTAATTTCTCAATCGGGTGAAACAGCTGATACAATTGCTGCTATGCGTAATGCTCATTCTAAAAATATTGATACTCTAGCTATCGTTAATGTTAAAACTTCAACAATAGCTCGTGAAGCTAAAATGCATTTATTTATTGAAGCAGGCCCTGAAATAGCTGTTGCTACAACTAAAGCTTATATTTTGCAAGTAGCTTTAATGGCTCTTTTAGCATTTAAAATAGCGTACGACAAAAAAATAATCAAAGATACTAAAATCTTAGCTGATCTGCAAAAAGCACCTTGTCTTATTAAAGAAATTTTAGAAAATCGTAAACTTTATTTAAAAATAGCCAAAGAGATTTATCAAAGTACCAACATTTTCTTTATTGGTAGAAAAGTTGATTATGCTATTGCTTTAGAGGGAAGTCTAAAGTTAAAAGAAGTATCCTACATCCATAGCGAAGCATATCAAGCTGGTGAATTAAAACACGGGACTATATCCTTAATAGACGAAAAAGTTCCTGTCTTTGCAATTATTACTGATAAACAAATTGAAGAAAAAACACTTTCTAATGTAGAAGAAGTAAAATCTCGTGGGGCTAAAGTAATTGTTATTACTAATAATAAAAATATTACTAATTATCCAGATATTATTTATGTACCTAAAATAAATGAATTTTTTCAATCCTTATTAGTAGTACCAACTCTCCAATTAATAGCATATGAAACTGCTAAATTGCGTGGTTGTGATATAGATAAACCTAAAAATCTAGCTAAAAGTGTTACAGTTGAATAAAAAAGGCTCTATTTTTAGAGTTTTTTTATTATCCATTTTTGGTAATATTTAAATACATTGATTTTTTAATAGAAATTTATGTTAATGGAATTCTTTTAATTATTATAATTTATGGGAGAAAACGAATTAATAAAATTTACACTCTTTTATAGAGTTTTTTTTCTTTTAATGATATAATTTTTTTATACTAGGAGGTTTTTATATGGATATTAATCAAATTAAGAAGAGTTTTAATGAAAATTTAGATAAAATTAACAACTTATGGAGGTTACTTTGAAGTAGATAAAAAATTAGAGGAGATAAAGTCTTTAGAAAAAGAAGTAAATGATGCATCTTTTTGGAATGATAATGAAAAGGCTAAAGAAACTATTGATAAACTTAATTCTTTAAAGATGCTTATTGAAGAAATAGTGTCGTTGAAAGATGAAATTTCTAGTAATTTAGAAATAGCATCATTACTTATGGAAGAAAATGATGATGAACTTTTTTCGTCTCTTCAAAATAGCGAAGATTCTATTTCTAAAAAAGTTTCAAAACTTGAACTGGAACTTTTACTTAATGGAGAATATGATAAAAATAATGCTATCTTAGAAATACATTCTGGAGCAGGAGGGGTTGAGGCTTGTGACTGGGCTATGATGCTTTATAGGATGTATACAAGATGGTGTGAAAGTAAGGGTTATAAAATAGAAGTTTTAGATTTTTTAGAAGGTGATGAGGCAGGGCTTAAACATGCTTCTATTCTGGTTAAAGGTCTTAATGCATATGGATATTTAAAATGTGAAAAAGGAGTTCATAGACTTGTTAGATTATCTCCTTTTGATGCTAATAATAAAAGACATACATCTTTTGCTTCAGTTTTAGTAGTTCCAGAAATAGATGATGCTGGAACAATTGAAATTAAAGATGAAGATTTAAAAATAGATGTGTATCGTTCAAGTGGTGCAGGGGGACAAAGTGTTAATACAACTGATAGTGCCGTTAGAGTTACTCATTTGCCAACTAAAATAGTGGTGACATGTCAAAATGAAAGAAGTCAAATTAAAAATAAAGAAAAAGCTATTTCAATACTTAAGGGTAAATTAAAACTTCTTGAAATAGAAGCTAAAGAAAAAGAAATGGAAAATATTAAGGGAAATATTGTAAATATTGAATTTGGTTCACAAATTAGAAGTTATGTTATGCATCCTTATTCAATGGTTAAAGATCATCGTACTAATATTGAAACAAGTAATGTTAGTAAAGTTTTAGATGGTGATATTGATATGTTTATAGAAGGTTATTTAAGGAGTTGAATATATGGAAACAATAATTAGTAAAATTTATAGTAAAAATAAGGTTAAAAGATATTTTTGGCTTTTAGTTGGAACTCTTATTTGTGCCTGTGCATATAATATATTTATTTTTCCTTATGATATTGTTTTTGGTGGTGTTGGAGGTATTAGTATAATTGCTGATCATTTTATTGATATTAAACCATCTGTGTTTATGCTTGGATGTTCTTTTATACTTTGTTTGATTGGACTTATTTTTCTAAGCAAAGAGAGAGTTATGAGATCAATTGTTGGAGCAATTTTATTTCCTGTTTTTGTTGAGTTTACTTCATTTTTAGGAGGAGTTTTTCAAATAGGAAATGATGATATGCTTATTGCAGTGCTTTTTGGAGGATGTTTGTACGGAATAGGACTTGGACTTATCATGAGATCAGGTTTTACTCTTGGGGGCACAGATTTTTTAACACAAATTGTTAATAAGTATTTTAAAATTACAATGGGATCTTCTATGATTATTATTGAAGGAACTATTGTTATAATTGGAGCATTTATATTTGGATTTACTAATTTTATGTATGCTGCACTTGTTCTTTATCTTATTACATTTTTAGTTGATAAGGTTATGCTTGGAATATCAGATAAAAAGGCATTTTACATAGTTACTAAAAAGAAAAATGAGGTTTGTGACTATGTTATTGGAGAACTTGGACATACTATTACAGTTTTTTCGGCAACAGGCGGTTTTTCAAGGAAGAAGGTATCAGTTTTATTTACTGTTGTTCCTACTAAAGAGTATTATAAACTAAAAGAAGGAATTAGGCTTATTGATGATAGTGCCTTCTTTACAGTCGTTGATGCATATGAGGTTTTGGGAGGAGAATAATGAAAGAATTTAAAAACGAATTAGTAAAATCTTTCACTAAACCAGGAAGCATAAAAAAGCATATTAAGATGTTTTTAGCTCTTTTACTGATAGCAGCTACTTATAATTTATTTGTTTGTTCAATAAATTTAGTTGCTGGTGGTTCTGGAGGAGTAGGAGTTTTATTTAAATATCTATTTTCTATTGATCCTTCAATAGTAGTGTTTGTCTTGGCTCTTTTAATGTTTATTTTAGCATTTATATTTTTAGATGCTGATCAAGTTATTTCAGCTTTAATAGTAACTATTTTTTATCCTCTTATGATTAAACTTACTAGTCCTCTTGTAGATGTATTTTCTGTTGATACTAGTCATGTACTTATTATTGTCCTTTTTGGAGCGATTTTAACTGGAATAGGACAAGGTATTATATTTAGATTAGGTTATAATATTGGAGGACTTTCGATAATTGCTAAAGTAGTTTATAAATATACTAATATATCAGTTACATTTGTTAATGCTATTATTAATACAATTATAGTCTTATTAGGAGGAGCATTTTTAGGAATTACAATGGTTCTTTATGCAATAATTTTTATTGTAATACTAAGAGCAGTTAGTGAGAAAATCCTAATAGGAATTAGTAAAAATAAAATGTTTAAGATTGTAAGTTGTAAATATGAGAAAATAGAAGATTTTATTCAAAAACAACTTGGTCATGATGTTACTATTTATGATGCCCAAGGGGGATATAAAGCTCCTGATATTAAACTTATTATGGCAGTTGTTCCTACGGGTGAGTTTACTATATTAAAAGATTTTGTTAAAAGTGTTGATAAAAAGGCCTTTATCTTTATAACTGATACATATGATGTTGGAGGTCAAGATCTTACAATTAGTAAAAGTGAGTGTTAAGTTTATATGAACTTTGCACTTTTCTTTATTATTTGTTTCTTTTTATGCTATAATGTAATGTAAGTGAGGTGTTTGCTTTGGAAATAATTAGTATGAAAAATGTTTATAAAACTTATCCCAACGGTGTTGGTGCTATATTTAATCTTAATTTATCAATTGATCGTGGGGATTTTGTATTTATAATTGGTGGCTCTGGAAGTGGTAAAAGTACTTTAATAAAAATGTTATATCGCGAAGAAAAACCTTCACGTGGAGAAATTATTCTCGGAGGAGTTAATGTTGGTAAACTTCGTAATTCTAAAGTATATAAACTTCGTAGATTAATTGGAGTAGTATTTCAAGATTACAAACTTCTTCCAAAGCTTACTGTATATGAAAATGTTGCTTTTGCTTTAGAAGTTACAGGTGTTGATAGTAAAGAGATTAGAAAAAGAGTAATTGATGTTTTGACAAAAGTAGGATTAAAACATAAAGCTAAAGAATATCCTGATAAATTATCTGGTGGAGAACAACAAAGAGTTGCAATTGCAAGAGCAGTTGTAAATAGACCAAAAATTTTAATTTGTGATGAACCTACTGGAAACTTGGACTCTAAAATAAGTATGGAAATAATGGATATACTTGAGAAAATAAATAAAGATTTTGGTACTACAGTACTTATGGTTACACATGATATTGATATAGTAAAACAAATGAAAAAAAGAGTTCTTTTGCTTAAAGAAGGAAGACTTGAAAAAGATTATAAGAAGGGAAGTTTTGTAGATGAAAAGTTGTAGGACGTTTGTTAGAAGTTTTAGAGATGCTTTTAGAAGTGTTATAAGAAATTTTAGTTTATCTTTAGCATCTATTACATGTATTGCTATTACACTTATTATAATAGCTGCTGCTCTTCTTATGTCAGATAATGTTAAGAATTTTACTGATGAAATTGAAAAAGATGTTACTGTTGTTGCTTTTTTAGATTCAGATGTTACTAATGAAAAAAGAGATAACTTTGAAATGTTTTTAAAGAAGAATTCTAACGTTGAACTTTTTGATTATAAATCAAAGGCTGATGTAAAAGAAGATATGCAAAAGGAAAATGAGACATTTAGTTCTATTTTAGCGGAATGGGACGATGCAAATAATCCTCTTAAGGATACATATACAATAAAAGTACATGATGTAAAGAAAATAGGAAATACTGCTAAAGATATTGAAAAGCAAGATGGAGTTAATTCTGTACAATATGGAGAAGGACTTGTGGAAAAATTAGTTGGTGTTTTTGATGCTATTGAAAAAATTACATTTTGTGCAGCAATCGCACTTATAATTGTTACAGTATTTTTAATTATAAATACTATTAAACTTACTATTTTCTCAAGAAAAAGAGAAATTGGTATTATGAGACTTGTGGGTGCAAGTAATAGTAGAATAAAACTTCCATTTGTAATAGAGGGTATTATTTTAGGAATGATAGGTTCGATAATTCCAATACTAATTGTCGTATTAGGATATACTACAATGTATGATTATTTTGGAGGAATACTATTCTCGCCAGTTATAAAACTTATTACTCCAATGCCATTTGTTGTTAATACTTCAATTATAATATTACTTATTGGTATGATAGTTGGTATGCTTGGAAGTTCAAGAGCAGTAAGGAGGTATATTAAGGTATAATGAAAAAATATAGGGTTTTGTTAGTTGTTTTTATATCATTACTTTGTATTCCGATGTGTGTTAATGCGCAAACCATTCAAGATTATAGAAATAAAATAGCAGATATAGAAGCAGAAAAAGCTGTTACAGATAATAAATCTGCGGAAGTTCAAGCTAAAATTGATAAAGCACATGCAAGAGTTAATGAAATTACTAGAGAAATTGTAGAAGCAAAAAAGGAACAAGATGCTACTAAAGAAGAAATTGCAAAACTTGAAAAAGATATAGATGCAAAAGAAGAAGAAATAAAAGATTTAGTATCTTTCTATCAAATTTCTGACAATGATAATTTCTATTTAAAATTTGTATTTGGTGCTGATAGTTTTGAAGATTTTATCTATAGATTTTCTGTTGCTGAACAACTTACTGAAGCTAATGATAATTTAGTTGATGAAATGAATGATTTAATAAAGGAAAATGAAAAGAAAATAAAAGAACTTAAATCTCAAGAAAAAAAGCTTGATAGTTTAAATGCAGAAATGGCTAAAGAAATAGATAAACTTGGAGATAAAAAAGCAGCTTATGTTGAAGAAGGTGCTAACTATGATGAACAAATAGCTGTCTTGAAAAAACAAATAGCATATTTTAAAAAAGCAGGATGTAGTGAAACTGAAGATTTAAGTGTATGTACAGCTGCTAATGTACCTAGTTCAAGTGGATTTATAAGACCATCTGCTACAGGATGTATTGAAGATAGTGAAAGTGAATATGGTTATAGTCCTATGAGAGGAAGACTTCATGCTGGTATTGATGTAAGTTGTGTTTCTCTTGAAACTCCTGTTCTTGCAGTTGCTGGTGGTAGAGTTGCGGATGTTACTTGGTGGGATGCAGGAGGAAATGTTGTTATGATTAATCATGTTGTTGGTGGAAACCAATACACATCTATTTATCTACATTTGAATAGTGTTTCAGTAAGTCCAAACCAAGTTGTAGCTCAAGGACAAAAAATTGGTGGAGCAGGAGGAACAGGTGGATATCCAGTTCATATTCATTTAGAAATGATGTATGGGCATGTAGGTTACAGTATGAGTAATACATTTAATCCAAGAAATCTTATAAATTTCCCAAGCTCATGGTAAAAGCATCAATTTTATGATGCTTTTTTTGTTGTAATTTTTATTTTATTATAATAAAATCGTTGACAAATAAACACTTTTTGTGCTATTCTCTTTTTAGAGACACGAAAGTGTTTTTATTTTGAAGAAAAAAGCATAAACTTTAGAGGTGGAATATGAAATTTTTTAAAGATGTTATAAGTGAATTAAAGAAAGTAAAATGGCCTGATAAAAAATATATGATTAAGTATTCAATTGCTACTTTTTCAACTATTATTATGTGTTCATTATACTTCTATATGATAACAATAGTATTTGCTATAGTAAAGGAGCTTAGATAATGGATAAAAAGTGGTATGTTGTTAATACATATTCAGGGCATGAGAAAAAAGTTCAAGAAAAACTTTTAATGCGTGCTAATTCAATGAATATGGAAGACTATATTTTTAGAGTTATTGTGCCAGAACAAAAAGAAGTTGAAGTTAAAGATGGAGTAACTAAGGAAAAGGTTAAAAAACTATTTCCAGGTTATGTACTTGTAGAAATGATTATGACTGACGAAGCGTGGTTTGTTGTACGTAATACTCCAGGAGTTACTGGATTTATCGGTTCATCTGGAAAAGGTGCTAAACCAACACCACTTCAACCATATGAAGTAGACAAAATCCTTAATAATATGGGAATGAGTAGACTTGAAGTTTCTACTGATTTGAAAAAAGGAGAAATTGTCAAAATTACTTCTGGACCTTTTGCAGGTATGGAAGGTAAAATATCTGAACTTGATCTTGAAAATCAACAAATTGTTGTTTTATTAGATTTATTTGGACAAGAAACAGATGTCGAAGTTGAAATATCACAAATTGAAAAGGCTTAAATTAAAACTTGCATTTTTAAGCTAAAGATGTTATTATTTAATACGTTTATATATATTTGACATAAATATATGTATATAAATAAGTGGGAGGCAAAGCGGCTATTATTACCACTCGCGAAAATTTTCAAAAAATAATATGGAGGTGTTTTTCGTGAATAAAGAAGTTGTTAAAGTAATTAAATTACAAATCGAAGCAGGAAAAGCAACACCAGCTCCACCAGTTGGTACAGTTCTTGGACCTGCGGGAATTAATTTAGGAGAATTTTGTACAAAATATAATGATGCTACTAGAGATAAAATGGGAGATGTTCTTCCAGTTGAAATATCTGTCTATGAGGATCGTTCATTTGATTTTGTAATTAAGACTCCCCCAGCAGCATTTTTAATTAAGAAATATGCTAAAGTTAAAAAAGGTTCTGGAAAAGGATGTAAAGAACCAGTTGGTTCTATTACAAAAGAACAACTTAAAGAAATAGCAGAAATTAAATTACCAGATTTAAATGCTTATAGTGTTGAAGAAGCTATGAACATTGTTCGTGGTACTGCTCAAAACATGGGAATAGAAATTACTGAATAATTAAATAAAAAATATATTTTACATAGGTTTTTATCTATGTGGGAGGTATGACCGCTATAACCACATAAGGAGGAATTAAAATGAAATTTAGAGGAAAAAGTTATAAAAACGAAGTATCTAAACTAGAAAAAGGTAAACTTTATTCAAAAGAAGAAGCAATTAAATTAATTAAAGAAATTTCAAATGTTAAATTCGATGCAACAGTAGAAGTTGCTATGAACTTAAATCTTGACGTTAAAAAAGCAGATCAACAATTAAGGGGTGCTATAGTACTTCCTAAAGGAACAGGAAAAGATGTAAAAGTTTTAGTAATTGCCAAAGGTGATGCTGCTAAAGAAGCTAAAGAAGCAGGTGCAGATTATGTTGGTGATACAGATATGATTGAAAAAATCGAAAAAGAAAATTGGTTTTCGTTTGATACTTTAATTGCTAGTCCAGAAATGATGCCAATGCTTGGTAAAATTGGTAAAATTTTAGGACCTAAAGGACTTATGCCAAACCCTAAAACTGGTACTGTAACTACTAATGTTAAACAAGCTGTTTTAGATGCTAAAGCTGGTAAACTTGAATATCGTACTGATAGTTATGGTAATGTTCATGGTATTATTGGAAAAGTTTCATTTTCTGAAAAAGATTTAGTTGAAAACTTAGATGCTTTTGTTAAAACAATAATTAAAGCAAAACCTCAAACTGCTAAAGGAACATATATTAAATCAATTAGTGTATGTGCAACTATGAGTCCAGCAGTTAAAATAGATCAAAATAGTTTTGACAATTAATAAAAAATAGTTTATAATGTTGGTATTGAGTGCCAAAGACAGTAGGTAACCATAAATCCTACCGAGGACTTATACTTATGTATATAGAAGAAGTCTTTGGAAAGGCTTCTTATCTTTTGCACTTATATATATTTTTTAGTAAAGGAGGGTGATTAGATGCCTAGTGCTAAATCATTAGAACTTAAAAGTGCAATTGTTTCTGAGATTAAAGATAAATGCAGTAATGCTAAATCTATGGTTTTATTTGATTATCGTGGACTTACTGATAGTGAAATAAAAAATCTTAGAAAAAAACTTAGAGAAAATGATTCTGAATATAAAGTATATAAAAATACATTATTAAAAATTGCATTTAAAGATTTAGATATCAATTTTGATGAGTATTTAACTGGACCTACAGCTCTTGCATTTAGTAATGACGATGTAGCAGCTGTTAAAGTTCTAAGTGATGCAAGTAAGAAAAATGATGCTTTAATTCTAAAAGCAGGATATGTTGAAAATTCTGTTTGTGATAAAGCAAAACTTAATGAATTTGCTAAAATTCCATCTCGTGAAGGATTATATACAATGCTTGCAGGTGGTATGATAGGTATTGTTAAAGATTTAAGTATTGCACTTAATCTTTATACAGAACAAAAAGAAAATTAATAAATAAGAAAATATAAAATTAAAAATAAAAAATATAAGGAGGAAAAAAGTTATGGCAAAAATAACTAAAGATGAATTTATTAGCTCTTTAAAAGAAATGACATTATTAGAAGTAAAGGAATTAGTAGATGCAATGAAAGAAGAATTTGGTGTTGATCCATCTGCAGTAGCAGTTGCAGCACCAGCAGCAGGAGCAGAAGCAAGTGAAGGACCAACTAATCAAACAGTTGTACTTACAAGTGCAGGAGCTGCTAAAATTAACGTAATTAAGATTATAAGAGACGTTACAGGTCTTGGTCTTAAAGAAGCTAAAGAAATTGCTGATAATGGCGGAAATATTAAAGAAAATATTCCTAGTGATGAAGCTAATGAATTAAAAGCTAAGCTTGAAGAAGCTGGAGCTACTGTTGAATTACAATAATTATTTAAATAACTTAAAGCCGATTGCATAATGCTCTAGGCTTTTTGTGCTATAAAGGGGAAGATAAAATGAACCATTATTTTACCAATGATGATGTTAAAAGTTCTTTACAAAAAATTAAAGTTACTATAAGTGATAAAACATTTATTTTCAATACTGATAATGGTGTTTTTTCTAAAAAGGGTCTTGACTTTGGAAGTAGAACTTTAATAAATTCAGTACTTAGTGAAAATATTTCTGGAAAAGTACTTGATGTAGGTTGTGGATATGGTGCTATTGGAATAATTTTATCTTCTTTTTTTAATATTGAAGTTAACATGATAGATGTTAACAAAAGAGCTATACATTTAGCAAAAATGAATATTAAGGAAAATAATGCCTTAGATGTGTGTGCTTTTTATAGCAATATTTATGAAAATGTTAATGAAAAATATGACGTAATTATTACTAATCCCCCCATTAGGGCAGGTAAAGACGTAGTTTATAAAATTTTATTTGATTCGAAAAAATATTTAAAAAATAC
Source organism: uncultured Bacilli bacterium (assembly GCA_947628535.1). Taxonomy (GTDB): domain Bacteria; phylum Bacillota_I; class Bacilli_A; order RF39; family UBA660; genus UMGS1449. The sequence goes on from CANRAF010000001.1 coordinate 174,294, forward strand.
GGGAACACTTTATTTTGTTATTAACAAAGATCAAGGAGCAAAAACTGCTATAAAAGATCTTAATGAAGTAGCAAAAGTAGAAGTTTTAAAAAAATATAAAGGTTTTTTTGTAATAAAATGTATTTTTAATTGACAATTTGATTAAATTATGGTAATAATATAAGTTGGTTATTTGTCTATTAGAACGGCAATGATTTTTGAAAATTCGAAAGTAGGGGTGAAATTTAGTGGCATACAAAAATATTAATTGTGGTGACCACCGCACGCGTGTAAGTTTTTCTAGAATCAAGAATACGTATGAGTTAACTGATTTGCTAGAAATACAAAAAAAATCATATAATTGGTTTATAGAAAAAGGTATTAAAGAAGTTTTTGAAGATTTATTCCCCGTAGAAAATTTTGCAGGAACTTTATCTTTAGAATTTGGTGATTATCACTTTGATGAGCCAAGGTATTCCGTTAAAGAGTGTAAGGAAAGGTATGCTACTTTTGCTGCGCCTTTAAAAGTTGAAGTTAGATTATTCAATAACGAAACAGGTGAAGTAAAAGAACAAGAAATCTTTTTAGGGGATATGCCTTTAATGACAGATGCTGGGTCATTTGTTATAAATGGAGCAGAGAGAGTTATTGTCTCTCAATTAGTAAGGTCTCCAAGTGTTTATTTTAATAAGGAAATAGATAAAAATGGTAGACTTTTAATTACATCACAAATTATTCCTACTCGTGGTACTTGGCTTGAATTTGAAGCTGATGCTAGAGACATTTTGTATGTAAGAATTGATAGAACTAGAAAAGTTCCTTTGACAACAATGCTTCGTGCATTTGGACTTTCTAGTGATGATGAAATTTTAGATTTATTTGGTAAATCTGATTTCATTGAAAATACTATAGGAAAAGATTCTACAAGAAATACAGATGAAGCTTTAATTGAAATTTATGAAAAATTAAGACCAGGGGAACCTGCAACTTTAGATAGTTCTAAAAACCAAATCATTACTAGATTCTTTGATGAGTTTAGATATGATTTAGCTAAGGTTGGTAGATATAAATTTAATTTAAAACTTAATGTTCTTGATAGACTTCTTGGACAAACTTTAGCAGAAGATATAAAAGATGGCAAAAAAGTTTTATTTGAAAAAGGTACAGTTGTTGATAAGGATGTTTTAGAAAAACTTCGTCCTGTTTTTGAAAAAGGTTATGGAGTAAAAGAAGTTAAAATTAACGAAGAGTTAGATTCTTATAATAAAGTACAAATAGTTAAAATATATAAACCTGGTACTAAAGAAAAAATGATTGTTATTGGTAATGATCAAAGTATAGATTCTAAAAGACTTACTATTTCTGATTTCTATGCAGCTTGTTCATATTATTTAAATTTACTTCAAGGTGTTGGAAATTTTGATGAAATAGATCATTTAGGAAACAGAAGAATTCGTCAAGTTGGAGAACTTTTACAAAATCAATTTAGAGTTGGGGTAACTCGTATGGAAAGAGTTATTCGTGAAAGAATGACAACTCAAGATATAAATGAAGTTAGTCCAAAAACTTTGATAAATATAAGACCTGTTACTGCTATCTTAAAAGAATTCTTTGGTAGCTCACAATTATCACAATTTATGGATCAAAACAATCCAATTGCAGAACTTACTCATAAGAGAAGACTTTCTGCTTTAGGACCTGGTGGCCTTTCTCGTGATAGAGCAGGTATGGATGTTCGTGATGTTAATGAATCACATTATGGTAGAATATGTCCAATTGAGTCTCCTGAAGGACCTAATATCGGGCTTATTACTACTCTTGCAAGTTATGCCAAAATAGATGATTATGGATTTATTCAAACTCCATATCGTAAGGTAAAAGATTCAGTTATAATGGATGAAGTTCATTATTTAACTGCTAGTGAAGAAAATGATGTTATTATTTCAGAATCTACTGTTAAGACTGATGATAACAATAAAATAATAGATGAAACAGTAGCTGCTAGATATCGTGGAGAAAATTTACTTGTATCTCCTGATAAAGTAGATTATATCGATGTTTCTCCACAACAAGTTGTATCTATTACAACAAGTTGTATTCCATTCTTGGAACATGATGATGCTGTTCGTGCTCTTATGGGTTCTAACATGCAACGTCAAGCAGTTCCACTTCTTAAAACAGAAGCACCTTTTGTTGGGACTGGAGTTGAATATATTGCTGCTCGTGACAGTGGTTCAACTATAGTTGCTAAAGCTGATGGTGTTGTAAGTTATGTTGATGGAAGAAAAGTAGTTGTTAAGAATAAGGGCGGTGAAGATACTTATTACTTATCTGACTTTACTGCTTCAAACCAAGATACATGTTTCCATCATAAACCTATTGTTAAAGTAGGAGACAAAGTTAAACGTGGTAAAACAATTTTAGCAGATGGACCTTCTACAGATATGGGAGAACTTGCTCTTGGTAAAAATATGGTTGTAGCATTTATGATGTTCAATGGATATAACTATGAAGATGCAGTTATTCTTAATGAAAGACTTGTAAAAGATGATGCATATACTACTATTCATATCGAAGATTACGAAATGCCTTGTCGTGAAACTAAACTTGGACCTGAAGAAATTACTAGGGATATTCCAAATGTTAGTGAAGATGCTCGTCGTAACCTAGATAGTGAAGGTATTATTAGAATTGGTACAGAAGTAAAAGAAGGAGATATCCTTGTAGGTAAAGTTACTCCAAAAGGAATGGCTGAACTTACTTCAGAAGAAAAATTACTTCATGCTATTTTTGGAGAAAAAACTCGTGAAGTTCGTGATACATCACTTCGTGTTCCACATGGTGGAGATGGTATAGTTCATGATGTTAAGATATTTACTAAGAAAAATAGTGATGAACTTCCAAGTGGTGTTTCAAAATTAATTCGTGTATATATAGTTCAAAAAAGAAAGATTCAAGTTGGAGATAAGATGGCTGGTCGTCATGGTAATAAAGGGGTTATATCTTTAATTCTTCCTGAAGAAGATATGCCATATTTACCAGATGGTACACCAGTTGATGTAATGCTTAATCCTCTTGGGGTTCCATCTCGTATGAATATTGGACAAGTTCTTGAACTTCATCTTGGTATGGCTGCTAAAAAACTTGGTATTCATGTAGCTACTCCAGTATTTGATGGAGCTACAGAAGAGGATATATTATCAATGATGAAAAAAGCTGGTATGGATGAAGATGGAAAAACAGTGCTATATGATGGACGTACTGGAAGACCATTTGATAATAGAGTTTCAGTTGGAGTTATGTATATGATTAAACTTCACCACATGGTTGAAGATAAGATGCATGCTCGTGCAACAGGGCCATACAGTTTAGTTACACAGCAACCACTTGGTGGTAAAGCACAATTTGGTGGACAAAGATTTGGGGAAATGGAAGTTTGGGCACTTTATGCTTATGGTGCAGCTCATACACTTCAAGAAATATTAACTGTTAAATCAGATGATGTCGTAGGACGTGTAAAAGTATATGAGGCCTTAGTTAAAGGAAATAAAGTTGATCAAGCTGGCGTTCCTGAATCATTTAGAGTTTTAATTAAAGAGTTCCAAGCTCTTGGACTTGATATTCAAATTATAAATGATAAAAATGAAGTTTTAGATCTTAAAGAAATTGAAAGAGAAGAAACAAATGAAAATACAACTTTTGCAATTGATGATATTGAAATAAATAAAATCGAAGAAGAAGAAAATAAAGAACAAGAAGAATATGAAGATGAAAAAAATAGTGAAGATGATGAATTAGACTTTTCGGATGAAAAAGAAGAAAGTGAGGTGAGATACTAATGATAGAAGTAAATAAAGTTGAAGCTTTGAAAATTGGTATTGCCTCATCTGACAAGATTCGTGAATGGTCTTATGGAGAAGTAAAAAAACCTGAAACTATTAATTATCGTACTTTAAAACCTGAGAGAGATGGACTTTTCTGTGAAAAGATTTTTGGGCCAACCAAAGATTTTGAATGTGCATGTGGTAAATATAAACGTGTAAAATATAAAAATATTGTTTGTGATAGATGTGGAGTTGAAGTAACTCGTTCTAAAGTTAGACGTGAAAGAATGGGACATATAGAACTTGCTTCTCCTGTATCACATATATGGTATTTTAAAGGTATTCCATCTCGTATGGGTACTGTACTTGATATGAGTCAAAGAGATCTTGAAGAAGTACTTTACTTTGTATCATATGTTGTTATTGATAAAGGAATTGCTCCTCTTGAAAATAAGCAAACTTTATCAGAAAAAGAGTATCGTGCTTATTATGAAAAATATGGTGATGGTTTCCGTGTTGGTATGGGAGCTGAAGCTGTTAAAGAACTTCTTAAACAAGTTGATCTTGGAAAAGAAATAGATGATATTCGTAAAAAGCTTGAAACTGCTCAAGGGCAAAAGAGAACCAGTCTGTTAAAAAGACTTGATATTCTTGATGCTTTCTATAAATCTGGAAATAAACCTGAATGGATGATTTTAGATGCTATTCCTGTTATACCTCCAGAACTTAGACCAATGATTCAACTTGATGGTGGTAGATTTGCTACTTCTGATTTAAATGATTTATATAGACGTGTAATAAACCGTAATAATCGTCTTAAAAAACTTATTGATTTAGGGGCTCCATCTATCATTATTCAAAATGAAAAGAGAATGCTTCAGGAAGCAGTTGACGCATTATTTGACAATGGACGTCGTGGTAAAAGCGTAACTGGTGCTGGAAATCGTCCTTTGAAATCACTTTCTAGTATGTTAAAAGGTAAACAAGGTCGTTTCCGTCAAAACTTACTTGGAAAACGTGTTGATTACTCTGGCCGTTCAGTTATTATAGTTGGACCAAGTCTTAAAATGTATCAATGTGGACTTCCTAAAGGAATGGCTCTTGAACTATTTAAACCACATGTTATTCATGGTTTAGTAGAAAAGGGTATTGCTCATAATATTAAAGCTGCTAAAAAGCTTATTGATAATCAAGATGAAAGAGTTTGGGATATCGTTGAAGAAGTTATTAAAGAACATCCTGTTATGCTTAACCGTGCACCAACTCTTCATAGATTAGGTATTCAAGCATTTGAACCTAAACTTATTGGTGGTAAAGCTATTCGTCTTCATCCACTTGTTTGTCCAGCATTTAATGCTGACTTCGATGGAGATCAAATGGCAGTTCATGTACCACTTTCTGAAGAAGCTCAAGCAGAAGCAAGACTTTTAATGCTTGGAGCTAATAATATTCTTCATCCAAAAAGTGGGGAACCAGTTGTTACTCCAGCACAAGATATGGTAATTGGTAATTATTATCTTACTATGGAAAAAAGTGATGAAGATGAAGGTAGAGTGTTTAGAAATTCTAATGAAGCTATTATGGAATATGAAAGAGGAGACTTAAAACTTCATACAAGAATAGCTATTAAAGTTAGTTCATTTAAACATAAACTATTCTCTGAAGAACATCAAAATGATTATTTAATAACAACTCCAGGTAAATTAATCTTTAATGAAATTTTACCTGATACATTCCCATATATTAATGAACCTACTAAAGAAAATATTGAAATGATTACTCCAAGTAAATATTTTGTAAAACCAGGAGTTAATATTAAGGAAGCAATTAAGGAAATGCCTCTTGTGGAACCATTCCCTGTTAAAACATTAAAACAAATAATTGCTCAAATCTTTAAACTTTATAAAACTACAGAAACTTCAATTATGCTTGATAGACTTAAAGATTTAGGATTTAAATATTCTACTATTAGTGGTACTACAGTGTCTAGTTATGATGTTGCTACAAGTTCATCTAAACCACAAATTATTGCTAATGGTAAGAAAATGGTTGATAAAATAAACAAACAATATTCAAGAGGTTTAATTACTGAAGAAGAAAGATACGATAGTGTTATTAATGTTTGGTATAAAGCTAAAGATGAAGTTCAAGCAGAACTTCAAGATATCGCAGATAAATCACTAGATAACCCAATTTTCATGATGATGAAAAGTGGGGCTCGTGGTAAAATCAGTCAATTCGTTCAACTTTCTGGTATGAGAGGACTTATGTCTAAACCAGGTGGACGTGTTATTGAAATTCCTGTTATTTCTTCATTTAAAGAAGGGTTATCAGTTTCTGAATTCTTCTTATCTACCCATAGTGCTCGTAAAGGTAGTGCGGATACTGCACTTAATACAGCATCTTCAGGATATTTAACAAGAAGACTTGTGGATGTTTCACAAGATGTAATTGTTAAAGAAGAAGATTGTGGTACTGATTTCGGAGTTACAGTTGCACCATTTATAAATGAAAAGGATGGAACTGTAATTGAAAATCTTTATGATCGTATAGTTGGTAGATATGCAAGTAAAAAGGTAATTAATCCTGAAACAAAAGAAGTTATTGTTGATAAAGACCAATTAATAACTGAAAAAGAAGCTGAAAAAATTATAAATGCTGGTATTGAAAAAGTAGAAATTAGAAATGTTCTTACTTGTAATACACATAATGGTGTTTGTCGAAAATGTTATGGTAGAAACTTAGCTACTGGTAATATTGTTGAAGTTGGTGAAGCTATAGGTATTATGGCTGCTCAATCAATTGGAGAACCTGGTACTCAACTTACTATGAGAACATTCCATACAGGTGGAGTTGCTGGTGGTGAAGATATAACTCAAGGTCTTCCTCGTGTTGAAGAGTTATTCGAAGCTAGAAATCCAAAGGGACAAGCAACTATTGCTACAATTGAAGGTAAAGTTAAAGATATTAAAGAAGATCATGGTAAATATAAAATTAAAATTAAAAATAAACTTGAAGAAGTTGAACATGTAACTAATTATGGTGCTAAACTTAGAGTTCAAAAAGGTGATGAAGTTGCTGTTGGAGAAAAACTTACTGAAGGTAACATTAGTCCTAAAGAACTTTTAGCAATTACAGATCCAATTACTGCTCAAGAATATATTTTAAAAGAAATTCAAAAAGCTTACAGAGCTCAAGGTGTTGATATCAGTGATAAACATATTGAAGTTGTTGTAAGTAGAATGATTTCTAAAATTAGAATTTCTGATGGTGGAGATACTGAATTCTTAATTGGAAGTTTAGTTAATATTAGAGACTTTACTGATGCTAATAAAGAAGCAATTCTTAAGGGTAAAAAACCTGCTATTGGTAAACCAATACTTCTTGGTATTACAAAAGCATCTCTTGAAACTGAATCATTCTTATCTGCTGCATCATTCCAAGAAACTACAAGAGTTCTTACAGATGCATCAATTAAAGGTAAGGTTGATAGACTTCAAGGACTTAAGGAAAATGTTATTATTGGTAAACTTATTCCTGCGGGAACAGGTGCTAGACAATATAGAGATGTTTCATATGATCTTAAAAAACAATTTTTATCTGACGAACCTTTAGAGGTTTTAGAAGAAGAATTTATGTAAAATAAAAATACTTCAGTTTGATCTGAGGTATTTTTTTATTCTTCAAAAAACTTTTCAATATTTACATCTAAAACATCTGCTATCCTTCCGAGAGTTGCAATACTAAAACTTTTTTTTCGTTTCATACTTTCTATTTCACAAATATAATCTATAGATAGTTCTGTTTCACTTGCAAGTTTTGCCTGTGTGTAACCTTTTTCTTTTCTATACTTTCTAATATTTATTCTTATTACGTCATAGTAGTAATTATCTGTATGTTTAATTGTTATCATAAATACTACCTCCAAGTTTATTTTCCCATATTGAAAGACAAAAATATCGGTGCTTATAGCACTTGTTTTCTGTGCCTTTTTGTGCTAATATGAAAATAGGGAGTGCTTATAGCACTGGTAGTATGGATATTTTTTAAATTATAGGTATTCTTGTAATTTAATTTGTAGATAATATATATGATAGGTTGTGTGTTTATAGAACGTTAATAGTTTAGGTGGTATTATATGAAAAAAGGAGAAATTTATAAATTCTTAACAAAAGATATAAAAGAATATAATAAAGTATTCTTAGGTTTAGTATGTTTAATTATCCTAATGACAGCAGTATTCACTTCCTATAAAATATCAAACTCATATGCAATATTTACAGATAGTATAAAAGGAAAGGAAACAATCACATTAACACTAGATAAGAATTTGGATAAAAGTGGGGCAAATAAGCCCGTTCTTTCTGATGCAATGGTGCCTGTATATTATGATAGTGCAAATAATGTATGGAAGAAAGCAGATAAAAATAATGAAGAGATTAATCATAAATGGTATGACTATAATGAAAAGATGTGGGCAAATAGTGTAACATATGATCATACAAAATTATCAAATGAAAGTAAAACAAAAATAGAGGGAAAGACATTCAATGGGACAAGTGATTACATAAATACGGGTGTTGGAGCAAATGAGAATTTTGGCAATCAAATAACTTTGGTAGCAAGATTTTATTCAAATAGCTATACTGAACATGGTGGAATATTAATAGATAATTATAATAATAGAAATGGTTTTGAATTTTTTGCAGGCAATACAACTAATTGTGCATGCTTCCATTTTTACTTAGGAAATGAACAGAAACAGGTTTGTAGTAAAAGAATTCCATTAAAAGAATGGCATACAGCAGTAGTAACCTATAATGGGCAAATAATAAAAATGTATTTAGATGGAACAAAAGTAAAAGAAGAAGCTGCAACAGGAAATATTAGTGTATCAAGTAATAATGTAATAATAGGAACAACTGGTATAAAAAACACCTTCTTTAATGGAATAATAAGTGATGCCTTATTAATAAAAGAAGTGTTAGACGAAAATACAATAAAGAAGAATTATGCGAATGAAATAAATCATACATATAACAAAAACCAATTATTCTATTATAAATTTGATAATAAAATAGGGAATGTAAATGGAGCGGAATATACAAAGGATGGAATGACATTTGATGGAACAAATGACTATGTAGATGTAGGACTTGCTAATTATGATTTTAATAATACAATCACTTTAGCGGCAAGATTTTATTCAAATGACTATACTAACAATGGTGGACCATTAATAGATAATTATGTTGATGGAAAAGGTTTTGAGTTTTTTACAGGTAAAACAACCAATCATCCATGTTTTCAGTTTTTCCTAGGAAATGAAAGAAAACAAGTATGTAGTGATGGGGACATACCATTAAAAGAATGGCATACAGCAGTAGTAACATATAATGGGCAAGTTATAAAAATGTATTTAGATGGCGAAGTAAAAACACTTGATATAACAGAAAATATTGCTGTATCAAATAGTAGTGTAAAAATAGGAACATTGGGTTCGTTCAATAATTTATATAACGGAATAATAAGTGATACATTAGTAATGAATAAGGCATTAAGTGATGATAAAGCAGAAGGGTTAAGTAAAAATAATAATTTTAAAGATTATGCAAAAGATGATAATACTCTAATATATAACAATTTAAGAGGATATGAAGGAAGAGAAAATGGAACAGAACTGCCAATGGATATAATAAGTACAATGCAAGTATGGATACCAAGATATAAATATAAAGTGTGGAATTACAATGAAGATGGAAATACACCTAGTGATCCAAAAACAATAGAAATAATATTTGAAGAGGAACAAAACAAAACAGGAGAAATAACCTGTAAAGATAATATTCAAGGAGAAGGTGGGGATGGAACAAGTGAGACATGTAGGATAAATAATCAAACATGTACAGATGCATTATGTAACGAAAAAACATACACCCATCCAGGATTTACATTTGGAGATAAAGAACTTACAGGATTTTGGGTAGGAAAGTTCGAATTATCCAGCGATATAGTGTGTACACCAGATGATTATGATGTATTAGGGAATAATTGTAATTTAGATACAATAAGACCATTAATAAAACCAAATTTATATTCATGGAGAGGAGTAAGCATAAGTACATTGGAAGATGTAGCCTTTGCAATGAAAAGTGATGATAACAAATATGGCTTTAGTAATACAGATGATACACATATAATAAAAAATAGTGAATGGGGAGCAGTAGCATATTTATCACATTCAAAATATGGAAAAGGTGAAGAAGTTGGTAATAATTCATATAACAATAACTCAGATACAATAAAAAAATATATGACAGGATGTGGGCCTGAATCCAAAGAAAGCAGTGAAACAACTACAACATGTAATAGTTATGAAAAAGAACTAGGACAATCTGCCTCAACAACTGGGAACATATATGGGGTATATGATATGGCAGGAGGGACTTGGGAATATACAATGACAATATTATCATCTAAAAATAAAGGTGAAATGATTAC
>CANRAF010000002.1 GCA_947628535.1 uncultured Bacilli bacterium
GGTGGACCCTGTAGGACTCGAACCTACGACCGCCCGGTTATGAGCCGGATGCTCTAACCAACTGAGCTAAGGGTCCATTTATATGGCTCTTATATAATATCATAGTTTAAAAATAAAAATCAATACTATTTTGCATTTTTTTGTAAAAATTTGTTTATCTTTTCTTGTTATTAGTTTAAAATTATTATAGGTGGTATTATGTATACAATAATTAATGATAAAAAATACGATATTTTACTTATGAACACTTTTTTTGAGAGACTTAAAGGTTTAATGTTTAAAAAGGATGCTATAAAAAATATATATATGTTTCCAAAGTGTTCATCTATTCATACCTATTTTATGAAACAGAATATTGATGTATGCATATTAGATAAAAATTATAATATTACTTTTATTTGTTCTAATTTAAAAAAAGGAAGAGTACTTATAAAAAAAGGTTACTATACTTTAGAGATGCCTCTTAATACTTCAAAATATTTAAAAATTGGTGATAAATTTATCATAAAAAAATAAAGATTTTGTTATTTATCTTTATTTTTTTCTTTATTTAATTTTTTACCATCTAAAATGTCATATTTTTCAAGTAAGTTTCCTGGGAAGGCATATACTTTTTCATTCTTTTTATTTTCCCCTCTAATGGCTATTTGAATTAGATTTTCAATTAATTCATCTGGTTTCATTTTTTTAGCAAGCCAAAGATAACTTGATAAATCTCCAGGGATGGTATTTATTTCATTTACAAATATCTTTTTGTCTTTATCATCAATTAAAAAATCTATTCTAGCTACTCCACTTGCATTTATCACTTTAAAAGTATTAACAGCATAAGTTTTCATATCTTCCATCATTTCTTTAGAAACCAAAGGGTTTGCTTTTTCATCTTTTTTACAAAGTTTTGAATAACCTTCAACATATTTTTCTTTGAAAGAATAAAATTCATCGTTTGTATTTATTTCTTCTATTTCAGAAACAGTTTGTTTTTCATAATTACCAAGAACACTAATATTAGCTTCTTTTACATTAGCTACTTTTTCTTCTACTATTATTTTAGTATCAAAAATTATAGCTTCTCTTATTGCTTTTAATAGTTCTTTTTCATCTTTAACAACACTAATGCCTATTGATGAGCCTAAAGATGATGGTTTAACATATAATGGGTAGTTTAAAGTTTCAATTTTTTGAAGAACATCCTTTCTATTTTTTTCAAATTCATAATCATAGAACCAAACATATTTGCATACTGGTATTCCGTGTTTTTCAAGTAATTGTTTTTGGATTACTTTATCTTGTCCTATAGCAGATGCTAAAACGTTGCTTCCTGTAAATGGAACCCCAAGCATATTTAAATATCCTTGAAGTGAACCATCTTCAAGATATGCACCATGTCCTAATGGTATTACCATATCGATTACACAAATGTTTTTTTTGAAAAATCCTTGGCTTTCTAAAATAAAGCTTTTACCTCTTTTTACAAGTGATACTTTTTTAGCATATCTTTTTACTAAATCTATATCACGGTAGTGAAGTATATCTTTTAAGTGTTCTCCATAATACCAAGTATTATCTTTATCAATATAAATTGGAACTACTTTATATTTATTATCATCAATGTTTGCCATTGCTTCAATAGCAGAAATAATACTTATTTCGTGTTCGACACTTTTTCCCCCAAAAATAACTCCAATATTTAATCTCATTTCATCCACTTCCTTAGTTTGAGTATATCAAAATATATATTTGTAGACAAGAAAAAAACAAAGACTTTTACAATATTTTTACTATTTTTATTCTTTGTTTTACATTATATATTTTTTATTATATCAGAAAATGGGACTTTATCTACATCATACCAATTTATATCTTTGAATTGATTATTAAAGAATGTATACTGTCTCTTGGCATAATTTCTAGAATTTTGTTTTATTTTATTTATTGCCTCTTCTTTAGTAATTTCACCATCAAAATAGGAAAATAATTCTTTATAGCCAATTGCAGTTTTTAAGGCTCTTGAGTTAACATGCTTGTCATATAAACTTTTAGCTTCTTCTATTAGACCGTTTTCAATCATAATGTCTACTCTTTTATCAATTAATGAATATAACTTTTCTCTATTTCTAGTAAGGCCAATTATTTTAAAATCATATAGTTTTTCACCTTTTTTTTCGTTTTCATCAAAAGTGTAATTATAAAGTAAGGCTTTTATATAAAGACCTGTTCCCCCAACTATTATGATATTTCTATTTTTATATTTTTCTAAAAGTTCTCTTCCTAATTGTTGGTACATATAGGCATTAAAATCTTCAGTTATACTTTTTATATCAAATAAATAATGAGGAATATTTTCTTTTTCTTCTTCTGTTATTTTAGCAGTTCCTATATTTAATTCTTTATAAACTTGCATACTGTCTGCATTAAGTATTATTGCATTTTTTTCTTTAGCAAGCATTATACTAAGTTTAGTTTTACCAACTCCTGTTGGTCCGGTTATTACATAAATCATTAAAAGGCCTACTTTCTCTTTTTTGCTTTTTTATATCCTAACACTCCTTATTTTGAAAGTCAATTTTTATTATTTTTTAGTTCTTGTTAATCTAATATTACATTTAAAATAAGTATTTTTCCTTGACTTTTAACATATAAATATATATAATTATTACTGCATATACATTGAAGCAGCAATATTTTAGGTTTTAAAACGCGTCTTTTTGAAATTGTTAGTAACTGGCTGCTTAGCGAAAGCATATAAATTAGACACCCTTTAAAATAGTAAAATAATATTTCAATGTTTATGAAATAAACTTTGAAAGGAGATTAAAATGTCAAGATATACAGGCCCAAGTTATAAAAAAGCTCGTCGTACTGGAATTTCTTTACTTGAAAATGGTAAAGAACTTGCTCGTAAACCTTATGGTCCAGGTATCCATGGTCAAGACAGAAGAAGAAGACCTTCTACATACGCAGTTCAACTTAAGGAAAAACAAAAAGTTAGATTTATGTATGGACTTAATGAAAGACAATTTGTTAAGACTTATAAAGAAGCTGGTAAAATGCAAGGTATTCATGGTGAAAACTTACTTAAACTTCTTGAATCTAGACTTGATAATTTAGTTTATCGTATGGGATTTGCAACTACTAGAAGAGCTGCAAGACAACTTGTTAATCATGGACATATTACTGTAAATGGTAAAAAAGTTGATATTCCTTCATACAGATGTAAACCTGGCGATGTTATTACTTTAAAAGAACAATCTAAAGATCATAAGGCTGTAAAAGAAGCATTATCTAAAGTACTTAACAGAGTTGAATTTGTAACTTTTGATGATAGTAAAGTATCTGGAACTTTTGTTAGACTTCCTGAAAGAAGTGAACTTACTCCAGAAATTAATGAATCATTAATCGTTGAATACTATAACAGATAATAAAAAAGAAGTAAGTTTAATTCTTACTTCTTTTTATATGCCTAAATGTAGTTTTAAATATTTTATTGAAAAAGCATTATTTGACTGAGATGGGACAAAAACTACATAATCAATATTATTTTTTTTGACGTAATAATTAATACTATGACCTGTTTTATTATGTCTATAATCTATTGATGTTACTGTTTTATATGATGGGACTGACATAGCCTCTAAAATATTGGTAAAAGATGAACCAACAAACATTATATTTTTACCATTTTTATTTGTAACTATTTTAGTATAGGCCATATCTCCTCCCATATAAGCATTTGTATAAGTATTACCTTTCCCAAAAACTTTTTTTGCACTTTTTTTGTCATTTTCATATCTTACATAAGTTAACTTATTTTTGGGGATTAAATAAAGATCTTCTAATTTCTTTTTTGCTGTTTGACCAAGTTGCCTATTATAAGAACCATTTACTAATGTTTGCTTAACTTCAAATTCATCTTCTAATTCATACGAATTTACTTTAGTATATTTGTTTATTTCTTTATATAAAAGATAGGCACATCTCGGAGTTATGTGATGATCATTTGAATAATAACATTTATAAATATTTCCTTTTTTAAAAACGTCTAATGCATCTATAAAAATTATATCATCATCTAAATTTTCGCTTACTATTTTGGTCTGCTTTTTGTATATATCTATACTGGAATTATATGATTTTGGAAGTTCCTTTGTCATATAAGCATCTTTTCTAGGGATTGATAAAAATATAAATTTAGCATCTATTTTTTTACTTTCTTCATTTATTTTTTCAGTTACCTCTTTTAAAGACTTATAGTAACTAGGCCCCTCTCTTGTTTCACTCGCAGTATAAATTTCATTATTACTTCCTTTTACTACATTACCATAGTATCTTTGAAATTGCATTAAAAAATATCCTTTTACTAAATAATTTCTAAAACTTAACTGATCATTAAAAGCATTGGTTAGATCATCGTAATATGTTTTTGAAAAAATATTTTTAACAGTAAAATCAGGGAAAGTTTTAAGTTCTCTTCTTTCTACTAAACTTATTTTTTTATCATTTGTAAGTGTAAGTATCATAAAGATAAAAATAATTATAAAAAACAAAATCACAAATATTTTTTCTACTATGTTTATCTGTTTCATATTTTCCTCCTTAGAACCTAAAATAAATAAAAGGATTATAGCTTGAATATGCTAAAAACATAATTGTTATTATAAAAATTACTATTAAACTGGTATAATGAAAGATATTTAAGAAAAGTTTTAACTTGCCGTTTTTTAATTTTTCTATTTTTGCAATTAATTTTTGATAAACTGGGAATGAGAATACTATTGCTAATATAAAATAAATATAATAACTTTCTAAATAAATCATTAGTTCATTCATAGAAAACCCTGTGATATTAAATGAGAATAAAGCTTTTATGAATAAAACAAGGCTATTTAAATTATCACATCTAAATATAATCCAACCAAAATAAATTATTATAAGAGTATATATATGTTTCAAGATAGTTGGAGTTTTTTCTAAAACTTTATTTAAAACAAATTTTTCTAAAACTAAAAATATAAAATAATAAAGTCCCCATATAATAAAATTCCACTCTGCTCCATGCCAAAAACCTGTTAAAAGCCATACTACAAACAGATTTATAATTTGCCTTTTTACGCCTTTTCTATTACCCCCTAAAGGGATGTATACATAATCTCTAAACCAACTTGAAAGAGAAATATGCCATCTTCTCCAAAACTCAGTTATACTTTTTGATATATAAGGGAAATTAAAGTTTTCTAAGAATTTAAAACCAAATATTCTTCCTAAACCAATTGCCATATCTGAATATGCTGAGAAATCAAAATATATTTGGAACATATAGGCAAGCCCCCCTAAAAAGGCAATAGGACTAACAAGATTTGTCTGTTGAAAAATTGTATCTGCTAATAAACCCATTTGATTTGCAATAATAACTTTTTTAGCAAGCCCTAAGATAAACCTTTTAAGGCCATATAGAAAATCTTCAAATGTTGTTTTTCTATTTTTAAGCTCTTTTTCTATAGTTTCATAACGAACAATAGGTCCAGCTACTAATTGGGGAAAAAGAGATACATATAATAGAAGCGTTAAAAAATTCTTTTGAAGACTTACTTTTTTTCTATATACATCTATTACATAACTCATAGCCTGAAAAGTATAAAAAGATATTCCAATAGGAAGTACTATTTTAGGAACTGGGATATCTAATTTGAAAATGTTATTAATATTATCTAAGAAAAATCCTGTGTATTTAAAATAAACTAAAATTAAAATGTTTAAAGCTATTGTTATTCCTAAAAATAATTTTCTTTTTTCTTTCTTCTCTATTAAAATTGCTCCAATATAATCTATTAGAACTATAAGAAGTAACAAAAGTAAATATTTCGGTCCACCAAATAAATAAAAAATTATGCTAAATAATAGTAGAACATAATTTTTTACTTTAGTTGGCGCTAAAAAGTAACATAATAACACTAATGGTAGAAAAAGAAATATAAAAATTGTGCTACTAAATACCATTTATTTTCCTCCTTAAAAATTAAACATTAACCATTCTGGTTTAAAAAGTAATAAAAGTCCTATTATAATCATTATTATTCCACCAATTAGATGAGAGTATTTACTATATTTATTACTTATTGCTTTGATTTTAAGTGTTTTCATAGCAATAAGGAATATTACTAAATCATCTAATAGAAAGAAGAAGACATATAAAATTATATATAAAATATTTTTTATACCTGTGACATTGTTATAGGCAAGTATTTCTGTGAACATTACAGGAAGTCCAAGAGAACATAACATTTCTATTAAATTAACACTTACTGCTAAAAAGATAATTCCAATAACTGCTAAAATAAAAGTTTTATTTGATAGAATTTTTTTAATTCGTAGCATTATTTTTTTTCTTTTATCTTTATCTACAACATCACAGCCTACTTCTTTTGTTTTAAAGTATCTATATATATTGTAAGAGCCAAATACTAAAGCAAATAGAGCTATTAATATTTTTAAAATTGTTATGCCATTTATAAACATTGCTATATTTAGAAAACTAATCATAAATAGAAAATAAACTGCTGCACTTGAAAATAGGAAAGTTATTCCTAAAATCCACATTTTTTTTCTATTTGGATAGTCAAACAACATAGTTATTAAAAAGATTAAAATCCACATAGCACATGGATTAAATCCATCGACAAATCCTATTAATGCTGCAATAGCAGGAAGTGACATATCTTTTAAATTTACTGTTCCAATTACAGGAATATCAATTAGAGTTTCATCGTTTTTTTCTTTTGAAGATATATCACTAATATCTACTTCTTTTTTTTCTGGATCATAATTTGAATTGGTTTCTTTTTTTTCTTTTATAATTTTGCCCTCTACTACTCCTAAAGTTATACCAACATTATCATGATAATTTTCCTTTTTTGCTTTTTCTATAGCATTATCTACTTTATTTTCCCAGGCTTTACCTTCGCTATATCCTTGTAATACTTCTTCTCCAATCACAAAGTAAGGCACCCCTTTCGATGGCTCTTCAGTTACATTCTCTACTTTTTGAAGTAATTTTTGATTTTCAGTATTATTCCAAACTTCGTATTTATAAACTTTTATTTCATCGTCATTTGAATAATTTTTATCTAAATATTCTTCTAAAGCAGCACAATGAGGACAACTTTCTCCATAAAATAGATAAATATTTACATTTTTCGCTTCTACTATAGAAGGAATAAGTAAAAACATAAAGGTTAAAATAAATAAAAATTTTTTCATTTAATCACCTACTGATATTTCTTTATTTCGTTTTCAATTTCACTATATGAAACTTCTCCTACTAATCTTGATAATTCTTTTTCATTATCATCTACAAAAATTAATACTGGTAATGTTTTTCCAACTTCATATGGAAAATCGTCAAAATCGTAATCTAGTTCTTTAATATGTACTTTATAATTTTCTAAAATCTTTTCTAAAGTATTATTTACTATAATACATGATGTACATCCAAGAGAAGATATTTTCATTATTTTCATTTTACCCACTCCCTTAATTTTTCAATAAATATATCAAGTTCTTCTTTTGTTGTATTTTTTGAGATACTTACCCTTACTGATTCTTCAGCTCTTTTCATGTCTTTATATAACTCGTTTATTACTTGAGAATAACTTCCATTTGAACAAGCTGTTTTACTGGAAATATAAATATCATTTTTAGAGAAAAATTCTAAAGTATCTTCGCTATTTTTTCCGTCAATACTAAAATTTAAAATATGTGGTATGGAATAATCATTGGAATTTATAGTTACTAAATCTTTAATATTTTCTTTCAAGTAGTTATTTAACTCTTTTACATAATTTATACTTTCATCTAAAGAGTTAAATGCATCTTCTATAGCAGTTCCTAGTGATATTATTAAACTTGTCTGAGGAGTGCCACTTCTATAAACTGAAGTAGATTTTCCTCCGTGTATTAAAGGTATTAGTTTTATGTTTTGTTTTTTTACTAAGCCCCCTATTCCTTTAAATCCATAGATTTTATGGCCTGAAAAACTTGCAAGATCAACATTTTCAAGATTTATTTGTTCTTTTCCAAGGACCTGCGTTATATCACTATGAAAATAAACATTAGGATATTTTTTTAAAATTTTACCTATCATTTCAATATTTTGTCTTATTCCTGTTTCTGAGTTTACAGCACAAATTGATACTAAAGTTTCTTCATTTGTGATTAATTTTTTTAAACTGTCAATATTTACAAGACCATTTTCATCAAGGTCAACAAAATCTATTTTTACCCCTTTTGTTTGTAAATATCCTATTGGTGTTGTTATTGATGAATGCTCAAGTTTTGTCGTAATAATATGATTTACGTTTAAACCTTTTAAGACTGTATTATTAGACTCACTTGCACCACTTGTGAAAATAAGTTCATTTTCTTTTACACCCAAGTATTTAGAAATTAATTTTATACTTTTGTTTATCTCTTCTTTACATTGTTTTCCAAATTTATGATTTGAATTTGGATTTGCAAAAAAATTTCTTTCAGCATTTAAAAAACTTTCTATTACGTTTTTACTTGCTTTTGTAGTTGCAGAGTAATCTAAGTATATCATAAACATCACCTTTTTCATTATATCATAATTACTCTTATTGCTCTAGTGAATTTTAAAATTTATAACTTGTTATATTAAAGACTTTCTTGTAAATACTTCAACATCCTTATCTACATAAACATATACTTTCCCTTCGAGAATTGTTTTTACAAAACCAAAACCATTTATCACAATATCTTCATGATATTTTAAATCTATTTCTTTTTGAGATAAGTTTTTCAATATTTCATGTCTTTTTCCGTTTATTCTTTTTATTTTTATATTATTCGATGTAAATACTGTGAAACTATTTCTTTCTCCTTCTACATAATCAATTCTTAAAAAATCTTCTATTATTAAGGACTGTCCTTTTCTTATTTGATAAGTTCTGGGTTTTATTTCTTTTTGAGATGAAAGTTTCTTTATTTTATCATCTGAAATATAATTAATTATACTTTTTGAATCCACTAAACCAGGAGTATCTACTAAATTAAAATTTTTAAATGGTACTATTATTTCATCTAATGTTGTTGATGGCATACTTGAAATAGTTACTTCTTGAGTACCATTTGAATAATTTTCAATTAATTTATTTATCAAAGTACTTTTACCTGAATTAGTATTACCAACGACATATATATTTTTGGTATTTTTATATTTTCCTATCGTTTTCATTAATTTATCTAAATTATAATTTTTATTAGCACTTATTAATATTTCATCTTCAAAAACTCCATCATAAAATTCTTTAATGTATCCAAGAATTTTATCATCTGTTACTGATAAAGGTAACATATCTTTTTTATTAAGTACTAAAATAATTTTACTATTTTTAAGATATGTCTTTATCTCTTCTAAATCTCTTGAAATTGAAATTACATCAACTACATACAAAACAACTGCTTTTTTCTTACCAATATTTTTTAATATTTCAATATAATCTTCATTTGATTTAGTTACTATTTCATATTCACCATAGTGCTTTAATCTAAAACATCTTCTACATAAATCTTTACTTAAATCATTTGTATAACCCTCTAAATTAATGTTACTATCTTGGAGTTTTACTCCGCACCCTTTACAATATTTATCCATAATATCTACCTCTTTTTAATTTACTATTTTTTTTAAATATTAGTTTTTCTAATAACCTATTTATTTTAGTAAAAATTACTTCATTGTTCGTAATTGGATCAATTAAAATAGAAAAGTATCCCATTCTATTTGCTCCCCACACATCAGTAATTACTTGATCACCTATCATAGCAATTTGACTATTTTCAATATTTCTTAAACGCAGTTTTTTAAAACCTTTTTTTAAAGGCTTATGACTATTTTTTATATACGGAATTCCAAGAGTTGTACATATTTTATTTAATTTTTTTTCATTTAAACTATTTGATATAATATATATTAAAAATTCTTTTTTTAATTTTTTTATAAGCTTTAAAATATCTTTATCTATTTTTTCAGTTTCTCTTTGAATTATTGTATTATCAAAATCAAATAATAATATTTTTATATCTCTTTGCTTTAGTTTTTTATAATCTATATCAAGAATACTTTTTTTATACATTTTAGGAATAAAATTATTCATTGTACCACCTATTTTATTATAACATGTATATTTTTGGATGTAAATTTATCTTTTTAAAACAAAAAAGCACTCTTGTGCTTTTAAACTATATGTAACTGTTCTGTCAATAATCTTTTAGCCTTTTTATAATTTACTATTTTAAAACTATTATAAACTTCATTTAAACTTTCCTCTAAAATGTTATAAGAATAGTAATATTTTTTATTATTTATATCAATATAGAAAAGAGCTAACTTTTCATCTTTATTTATTTTTTTATTCATATCTGTATCAAGATTATCAATAAGTATTCTAGTAAGTTCATTTAATTTGTCATAATTTATTTTTATTGTAATCACCTCTTTTAGGCTTCTTTAGAATTTGATGTAAGTTTTACTTTAAATTCTTTTTCTTTGCCATTTCTATCAACTGTTATTTTTACAGTATCCCCAATCTTATGACTATATAATTTATATTTGAAGTATGATGAATTTTGTACCTCTTCATCATTTATTTTTGTGATAATATCTCCAGCTTGAAGTCCAGCTTTTTCTGCAGGAGAAGATTTTTCAACACTTTCAATAACTACGTATCTTTCACTTGAGAAGAATGAATTACTTCCATCATAAATTGCAACTCCAATATATGGTCTTCTTACATCTTTACCATTTATAAATTGGTCAGCATATGATGTTGCAGTTTCGATTGGAATAGCAAATCCCATTCCTTCAATTTGATTTGATGCAAGTTTCATATTAGTAATACCAATAACTTCACCATTAGCATTACAAAGTGGTCCTCCACTATTACCTGAGTTAATTGGAGTATCTGTTTGTAAAACTTTCATATAACTACTTCCGCTTTCAACTACTCTATCTTTTCCAGATAATATACCACGAGTAACAGACCAAGAATATGTTTTAGCATCAACTGGTGTTCCAACAGCAAATGTTGTATCCCCTATTCTCATCTTACTATTATCTCCGAGTTCAGCAACTTGAATAATATATTTTTTAGCAACTCTTAAGACTGCTATATCAGCATACTCGTCAACTCCAACAACTTTAGCAGTAACTTTTTTATCGTTAGTAAATCCAAGTTTAACTTCTGTTGCATTAGTTATAACATGATTGTTAGTTAAAATATAACCATAAGTATTATCTGTTTTATAAACAAATCCTGAACCTGTTGCATAAAGTGATTTATTTATATAATTTTCTACTACTACAACAGAATCATACACTTTTTCTACTGAATCTGCTATACCACTATCTTTTATAGTAACAGTTTTATTACTTCTATCTATATTATCTTTACCAAAATCAATATATCTTACGATAAAAAATGCTAAAGCAAAACAAATTACAAGAATAATAAAAGTAGTAATTAAAGGTAAAATGTTTATTTCCTTTTTTTCTTTTTTTTCTTTTTCTTTTAAAGTTAAATCAGCCCCACATATAGGACAAAACTTATCTTCTTCAGAAACTAAATTATTACATTTTAAACATCTTTTATCAAGTGTTATTTTTTTTGAAGTATTATTTTTTTTATCCTCTTTTTTTGAATTTTTTTCTAATTCTTCAGTAATTTTACTTTCATCTTTTTCCATATTCTTTTCTCCTTACACTAATAATATATCTTTTAAATGTAAAAATTATTTGTAGTAATTATGAAATTTTTTTGAAATTTATCTATTTTTGTATCTTTCTTTATCATCAAGTATTTTTTTACGAAGTCTAATATCATCAGGTGTTATTTCTACTAATTCATCATCCTCAATAAATTCAAGAGCTTCTTCTAAAGTAAAGGTTTTTGGTTTAATCAAAGTAAGTGCTTCATCTGATCCACTTGCTCTGGTGTTAGTAAGTTGTTTATTTTTACAAGGATTAACATTTAAATCATTATCACGGTTGTTAATACCTATTATCATTCCTTTATACACTTCTTTGCTAGGTCCTACTATCATAGTACCACGATCACTTAAATTAAACAAGGAATAAGCCATAGTTTTGCCATCTTCCATAGAGACTAAAACACCATTTTTTCTTCCTCTTATTGGACCACTATAAGGCATAAAACTATGGAAACTTCTAACCATTATTCCCTCACCTTTAGTATTAGTTATGAAACTACTTCTATAACCAATTAAACCACGAGTTGGAACTAAATATGATATTTTAGCATAGTCATTTTCATTAGTTAGTGACTTTAAAATCCCTTTTCTTTCATTTAAATCATTAATAATAGTTCCTGAATATTCATTAGGACAATTAATTAAAACTTCCTCAAATGGTTCACATTTAACACCATCTATTTCTTTATATAAAACTTCTGGTTTAGATACGCTTAACTCATAACCTTCACGGCGCATTTTTTCAAGAAGTATTGAAAGATGTAATTCTCCGCGTCCAGAAACTTTATAACCATCACTATTTTTAAGTTCTTCTACTTTTAAGCCAACATTTGTTTCAAGTTCTTTATCTAATCTCTCTTTAATATGTCTATTAGTTAAAAACTTACCACTTCTCCCAGCAAATGGTGATGAATTAACTAAAAAATTCATTGATAAAGTTGGTTCTTCTATTTCAATCGCTTCGAGTGGTAAAACATTTTCTGGATCACAAATAGTATCTCCTACTCTAATGTCAGATGATGAAGATGTTATAACTATTTCTCCATATCTTGCTTCTTTTACTTCTTTTCTTTTTATTCCCTCATTTACAAATATTTTATTTATTCTTGCGTTTTCAAGTGTCCCATCGTTTTTACTAATTGTTACCATCATTCCACTTTTTAAAGTTCCTTTAGTTATTCTTCCGATACCTAATCTTCCTAAATAATCATCATAATCAAGTGATGATATTTGAAGTTGTACTGGGTCAGTTAGATTACCCTCTAAAGGAATAGTATGATTTATTATGGTATCAAGAAGTGGAAAGATATCTTTTCCTTCATCTTCCATCTCAAGTTTTGCTATTCCCTCTTTTGCAGTTCCATAACAAATCGGAAAATCAAGCTGAGCATCTGTTGCTCCGAGTTCAACAAAAAGATCAAATGTCATATTAACGACATCATCTACTCTGGCATCTTTTTTATCTATTTTATTTATAAATAAAATTGGATTAAGATTATTTTTTAAAGCTTTTTCTAAAACAAATCTTGTTTGAGGCATTACTCCTTCTTTTGAATCCACCATTAAAACAACAGTATCAACTGTTTTTATAATTCTTTCAACCTCTGATGAAAAGTCTGCATGTCCTGGAGTATCTACAATATTAATTTTATAATCTTTATATCTAACAGAACAATTTTTAGAATATATTGTTATTCCTCGTTCTCTTTCCAAATCGTTACTATCCATTATTTGATGTGTATCTAAAGCCTTTTCAAGTGCTCCGCATTGTTCAAGTAGTGCATCAACTAAAGTACTTTTTCCAACATCAACATGGGCAACTACTGCTATATTAAGTATTTTTTCCACTATTATACATCTCCTTAAAGCCTTTCAAAGTATAACAGAAATTAAAAAAAATTACAAGTAAATAAATAATTTATAAACTATACTACATTAATTTCATTACTATATGAATTATTATTCCCATTATAACTCCAATAATATAAGTAAGCCCAAGTATAGCAAAATTTTCTTTTTTATTTTTATTTGTTTTAAATAATACTAATATGGCAATGCCTGAAGCAGATAAAAGTCCTGACATTAATGCTGCAAAAGATATAGCATTATTTAAGAAAAGTTCTGTTAAAATAACACTTCCACCACAGTTCGGAATTAAACCAATTAAACTAGTTATAAATAAACTTAAAATATTATCTTTCAATAAAATATTTTCTAAGAAATTAGATCCCCAATAATGCATTACTAAATTTATGATTAAAGTACATATTAAAATAAATATAAAGATATTAATAGTGTGCTTACATACTGCTTTTAAAAATTTTTCATCACAATCACAGTGTTCATCTTTACAAATATGATAATTAACTTTTTTTTCTTTTCTATAGATTAAATCTATTATATAACCAATTAAAATACCAATTATAAATTTTAAAATGAGTATAATAATTAATAATTTTAAAGGAGCTCTTTCAGCTATTAAAATAGGAATCATTTCATCACTTGTTGCTAAATATACTGCTATTAAAGTCCCAAGAGATATAATTCTAGTAGTATAAAAATTAGTAGCACACACTGAAAAACCACACTGAGGAATTATACCAAATAAACTTCCTAAAAGTGGTCCATATTTACCTGATTTAGATACTAAATCTTTACTTTTATTATTTAATTTATGTTCAAAAAGTTCTATTATTAAAAATGTAACAAATAAAAATGGTAATAATTTAAAACTATCAATTAATGTTTCAACAATAACATCTTTCATTTGTATCACCTCTAAATACTATATAATTTTATCATATGTTTTAAATAAAAAAAAGAAGTTTTTGTTTAAACTTCAATTTTCTTAGGGTTATTTGTTGCTTTTTTCTTTTTTACTTTAATACCTTCAAAAACTTGTAAGTAATTAGATATATAAATAAATTTAATACCTTCTGTTATTTCTTTATCTAAAATATCTATATCTTTTTTATTATCTTCAGGAAGATATATTTTTTTTATGTTGGCATTTTTTGCTCCAATTACTTTTTCTTTTAATCCCCCTACAGGAAGAACGTCTCCATGTAAAGTTATTTCTCCAGTCATTGAAATATTTTCTTTTACTTTTAAATTAGTAAGAGAGCTTATTATTGCGGTTGTAATTGCAATTCCTGCACTTGGCCCATCTTTTTTTACTGCTCCTTCGGGAACATGAATATGAATATCTATTTTATCTAAAAGTTCACTATCAACATTAAATATTTTAGCATTACTTTTAATATAACTTAGAGCAATTTTGGCACTTTCAATAAATACATCTCCTAAAAGTCCTGTCATAATAATATTTCCTGATCCTTTATAAAAGTTTACTTCTATTTTTAAAATATCTCCTCCAAAAATAGTATAACTCATAGCATTTACTACTCCAACTTTAGCAGTTTTATTATTTAAAGTATTTCTAAATAGTTCATTTCCTAAATATTTTGAAACTATTCCTTCATCAATAATATACATATTATCTTTTTTATCTACTACAATTTCTTTTACTATTTTTCTTAAAATAGTATAAACTTTTCTTTCAAGTTCTCTTACTCCTGCCTCTTTAGTATAACCTCTTATTATTTTAAATATTGCTTCTTTAGTGAAATCAATATTTACATTTTCTAAACCATGTTTTTTTATTCCTTTAGGAATGATATAGCTTTTACATATGTTATATTTTTCATATTCTGTATAACTTGAAAGTTCAATTACTTCCAAACGATCTAAAAGTTCTAAAGGTATTTGTTCTCTATAATTAGCCGTTAAAATGAACATTACTTTTGATAGATCGTATTCTTCTTCGATATAATGATCAGAAAAATATTTATTTTGTTCTTTATCTAATACTTCTAAAAGACTAGAGGCTGGATCTCCTTTAATATCTTTTGTCATTTTATCAATTTCATCTATTACAAATACAGGGTTAGAAGATCCTGCTCTTTTTAAACCATCTATTATTTTACCTGGAGCTGATCCTATATAAGCTCTTCTATGTCCTACTATTTCAGCTTCATCATTTACTCCGCCTACTGATATTTTTGTATATTTTTTATTTGTTGCTCTGGCAATACTTTTAGCAAATGATGTTTTTCCAACACCAGGAGGCCCTACTAAACAAATAATTGGACTATTTCCTTCAGTAATTTTATTAAGTGCTAGAAACTCAATAATTCTTTCTTTTACTTCTGTAAGACCATAATGTGTTTCATCTAAAACTTCTAAAGCCTCTTTTAAATTATCATTATCTTTAGTATAAGTATTCCAAGGAAGAGATAAAATTGTATCAATATAGTTTTTTATCATTCCTATTTCCGAAGACATTTCAGGAATAGCTTCGTATCTTTTTATTTCAGTAAAAAGTCTTTCTCTTACTTTTTCTGGTATTTTTTTATCATTTGCTTTTTCTTTTAATTTTTGAACTTCTTTATCTTTATCATTAATGTCTCCAAGCTCTTCTCGCATTATTTTAATTTTTTCATTTAATATATATTCTTTTTGGGTTTTATCAAGTTCAAACGATACTCTATCTTCAATTTGTCTTTCTAAATCAGTAATAGATACTTCATTACTTATATCATCTAAAAGCATCATTACTCTACTCGTAGGGTTTACTTCATTTAAATATTCTAATTTTCTTTGATATGTACCTGGAATAAACATAGTTAAAATATCTGTAACTTTATCAATATCGTTAACTCCTAAAATATCAGATAAAATACTATTGCCAGCGTTAGGACAGTTATCAATATAAAACTCAGTTTGTTTTATTAAACTTCTTGAATAGGCCATTTCTTCTACCTGTTTTAATTTAGGTATTTTTATCTCTTCAAAATGAGATACTTTGATACCATCTATTTCTTGATGATATGATAAAACTTTTACTCTATTAAGTCCACGAATTACAATCCTTGTTTTATTATTAGGAAGATCTAATTTCATATTGATATAACCTATTACTCCAATTCTTGGAAAACTTGTTTTATCTATAGAATCTTCAAGTTCATCATTTGGATGAATAATTAGAATATGTTTATTATAATAGGAATCTGCTAAGGAGATAAGTTCTTTATCTTTATCATTCTCAAGTTCTAGTCTTATCTCACTATGAGGGAAAAGGATAATATTTTTTAGAACTAATACTGGTAGCTTTGTGTTATCCATATTCTTCCTCCTTGAATAAATATTTCTTTTTATTATAACTTCTTTTTATAATTTATCAAGCAAATTCTACAATTTTTTTAATATTTATTTATTATTATTTAATTGGTGAGGATAAAAATGAAAGTTAAGATATTTGATGAAACTCATGAAATGGATTTAGAAGAGAAAATAAATGATTTTTTAGATAATTTAGATGAAGATAATGAAGTTATTGATATTAAATATGAAGTTAGTGTTTCTATCTTTTCAGAGGAACAAATATACTGTTTTAGTGCTATGATTATTTATACATAAAAAAACCAAGTTTATCTATTTTTATTCTTGGTTTTTTCTAATTTATTTAGTTTTTCCAGTGTGATTTTAACAAGTCAAATAAAATAACTATTCTTTATTACTATTTTTAAGTTCATTATAAGTATTAATTATATCCTCTTTGCTTTCTTTTAAAAGTTCATTATTTGTTTTAAATCTATTTTCTCTTTTAAATAGTTCATCTAATTTTTCAAAATCAGCATCTGAATCTAGAGAAAGTTTTTTATTTTCTGGATTATATCTAAATAATGGAAAATATCCTGAGGTAGCTGCTAATTTCTGTTCAGAAAGAGAATCTTTCATTCCTTTTTTTATGCCGTGAGCAATACATGGAGCATAGGCAATTATAATTGAAGGCCCATTATATTTTTCTGCTTCAACTATAGTTTTTATTGTATGCATATAGTTTGCTCCTAAAGATACTGTACCTACATAAACATGAGGATAACACATAGCAATTTTAGCTAAATTCTTTTTATTAGTTTCTTTTCCTAAAGTTGCAAATTTAGCAGTTGCACCTTTTCTCGTAGCCTTGGAAGATTGTCCTCCTGTATTTGAATAAACTTCTGTATCAAGCACTAAAATATTGACGTTTTCATTTCTTGATAAAACATGATCAATACCTCCAAAACCGATATCATAGGCCCAGCCATCTCCACCAACTAACCAAATACTTTTTTCTTTTATATATTTTTTAAATGGTACTATTTCTTTGAAATTACTATAATCAAGTTCATCATAAACTTTAAATGATATTTCTTTACTATAATTTTTTAAATATTCATTTACTAGTTTTTTATTTTTATCATTTAATTTGTCTATATTTTCTTTCATGATATTTTTTACTTTTTCATGCATATAGTCTTCCCCAACTCTAATTCCAAGGCCAAATTCAGCATTATCTTCGAAAAGAGAATTAACCCAAGGTACACTCCATGGAGTTGTAGGAAGTGATGCTCCATAAATTGATGAACAACCTGTAGCATTAGCAATCATTAAGTTATCTTTAAATAGCTGTGATAAAAGTTTCAAGTAAGGTGTCTCTCCGCATCCAGCACAAGCACCAGGAAATTCAAAAGCTGGTTTTGTAAACTGAGTACTTTTTATTGATAAAGGAAGATTTACTTCTTTTTCTTTTATCTTTTCTAAATAGTCGTATTTAATCTTTTCTTTTTCTTTTATTTTACCCATCTTGATAGCACCAGTTGGACATACACTTGTACAAAGACTACATCCAGTACAGTCAAATACTGAAACTCCAACTGTGTATAGATAATCACTATCTTTTATTTTTGCTTCTTTGGCATCATTTTTAACTTCAACAGGAGCATTTTCATATTCTTCCTTTGTTAAAAGATATGGCCTTATAACAGAGTGAGGACAAACAAAGGAACAAAGATTACACATAATACATTTTTCTTTATCATAACAAGGTACAACTGGTGAAAGTCCTCTTTTTTCATATTTAGAAAGACCTGGCTCTGTTACACCATCTTCTTTATCAATAAAATGACTTACTTTTATTAAAGAAGATTTGTCATGTTCTAATAGTGAGAAAACAGTATTTTCAAGTTCATCTTGTTTTAAAATTTTTGCATCTTTTATATCTACTTTTCTTACTTCTTTTAAGGCATCATTTAAAGCATTAATATTAGAATTTATTACACTTTCTCCTTTAGAAGAAAAGTTCTTTTTAATCATTTTTATAATATAATCTTTTGATTTTTTTTCATCCATTAAATTAGCAAGTTTTAAAATAACCATTTCCATGATTGTACTAATTTTATTTGGAATATTATTTTCTTTAGCTATTTTATGAGCATTTACTATATAGACTTCAATATTTCTCTCTTTTATTATATCTATATAGTTATCAGGAAGATATAAATCTTCATTTTCTGTATTTAGAATAAAGATTCCTTTTTCTTTTATGTTTTCTAACATATCAAATTTTTTTAAATAAGTATCTTTTGTACAAACTACTACTTCGGGATTTTCTACATAATAAGTACTTTTTATTTCACTATCACTGAATCTTAAGTGACTCTTTGTAACACCACCAGATTTTTTAGAATCATATTCAAAGTAGCCTTGAACAAATTTTTCTGTATTTTCTCCAATTATAGTTAAAATATCTTTAGAAGTTGTAACCATACCATCTGAACCATAACCATATATTAATATTTCATCATAATTTTTCTTAAATTTAGTTCCAGTTCTTTTTAAAGATAAATTAGTTACATCATCTGTTATACCTATAGTAAATTCATGTTTATTATTTGTTTTTAAATAATTATAAACTGCTTCGATATCATTTAAATTAGTATTTTTAGAAGAAAGTCCATATCTTCCTCCAATTACTTCAATATTAAGATGATTATCTTTTATTACACTTTCAACATCTAAACAAAGTGGTTCTCTTACAGAACCTTGTTCTCTTGTTCTATCTAGAACTGCTATTTTTTTAACAGTTTTTGGTAAAACATTTAAAAAATATTTACTTGAAAATGGACGATATAAATGAACTTCAATAAGTCCTATTTTACTTTTTTTATAGTCAATATATTCTTTTATTGTTTCGCAAACTGATCCCATTGCCACTATCACATGTTTTGCTCTTTCGTCACCATAATAGTTAAATGGTTTATAATTTCTTCCTGTTATTTCACTTATATCTTTTAAATAATTATTAACGATATCTGGAAGACGATCATAAAATTCATTTCTTGATTCAACTTCTTCAAAATAAATAGCATCTCCTTGATTTGTTCCTCTTGTGGTTGGATTATCTATATCTAAAGATCTATTTCTAAATTTTAAAAGAGCTTCTTTGTCAATTAGTTTTTTGACTTTTTCAAAATCAATTACATCAATTTTGTTGTATTCGTGGGATGTTCTAAATCCATCAAAAAAGTTAAGAAATGGTACGCGTCCTCTTATAGCAGAAAGATATGCAATACTTGTAAGATCCATTACTTGTTGTACTGAACTTGAGGCTAAAGTGGCAAAACCTGTCTGTCTTGTAGCATAAATGTCACTATGATCTCCCATTATAGAAAGAGCATGAGTTGCTACTGTACGGGCTGCTACATTTATTACTCCAGGGAGAAGTTCTCCTGCTATTTTATACATATTTGGAATCATTAATAAAAGTCCTTGGCTTGCAGTATAAGTACTTGATAATATACCATTTTGCAAAAGACCATGAACTAATCCTATTGCCCCTGCTTCACTTTGCATTTCAACTACTTTTACTTTTTCATTCCAAAAGTTTTTTTCATCTAAACTACTTAATTTATCGATATGTTCGGCCATCGGAGTTGCAGGAGTTATAGGATATATTCCTGCGACTTCTGTAAATTTATAAGAAACTAAAGCACAAGCTTTATTACCATCCATTATTTTTTTCATATCTATCACCAATCTTATTATACTATAAACTTATCAAAAAAAGAAGAGTAAAAACTATCATGACAAAATAATTTTAGCAAAAGTAAAAGACCACCGAAGTGATCTTTAATTTTTATTAATAGTGATAACATTTATAGCGTTTCGAACAACCATCTTTGACCTTTGTACATTTTTGACATACCACGTAGTAGCGGACCCAAAGAGCAGGATTAGAATTTGGATGAGCTGCAGAAGTACAATTAGAGACTCCATCACGAACATACTTCCATCCAGCTCGACAGTTTGGAGTTGTAAGGACTTGTCTAACATTACAATCACTATATATTGTGTCCGTATTACAACTAGTTTTATACTTCCAAGTTTTACAGTCACATGATGAATTTTCTGAATATACTGCTACTTTATATGTATAATCATTTGATTTTGTGTTCCCTGCTTTATCTTTACATGTTCCTGCTAACTTAAAGTTTTCGTGTGGACCCGTTAATTTATAGGTATGATCATGGACTTGGCTGTGTGGGCTAGTTAAATTGGTATCATGAGTAAATGTACTTATTCCACTTCCACCTGAATCTGTACATTTTATGGTTGCTTTAAATGGTTTTGAACTTGATGCTGGATAAAAACTTTTTCCACTTACTTTAGATCTATTTGCCGTATATGTTATTTTTGGTGGCTTTGTATCTATTCTTACTGGTGTTTGCGCTACTTTACTTACATTTCCCGCTTTATCTGTTATTCTAACATAGAATGTGGTATCTCTATCTGTTGAAGCATTTGGAGTCCATGTTATTTTTTTATTATCTGTTGTTTTACTATCAAAGCCACTTGTCTTTGTTATATAACTTGCTGCTCCATTTTTATATTCAAGTTTTGCTATTCCACTTTCTGAATCTTTTCCTGTTATTGTTAATGTTACAGTTTTTTTTGTCCATTTACCACCACTTGAATTAGTTAAGGTTATAGTTGGTGCTTTTTTATCTATTTTTATAGATGTTGATATTGTAGCACTTATATTTCCTGCTCCATCTATTGCTTTTGCATAATATGTCTGCGTGCTTGATTTGGCTTCTGTATATGTTTTATTTGTAGGTAGATTTGTTGTAAATCCTGTTGTCTTTTCCTTATATGTTTTGTTATCTGTTGAATAATATACTTTTACTCCAGAACCTCCTGCATCAGTTGCCTCTCCTGTTATTGTTACATTATCTTTTGACCATACTCCATTTTTTGGATTAATTAATGACATACTAGGAGCAATAGCATCTACTTTTATATTTGGTCCTTCTACTCTATTATTACTTTTTCCTGTATCTAAAGCTGAGAAAAATCCTTCTTCTAACACTACATTATCTGTTCCTGATACACTTGATTTCGTAGTATAATCTATATCATATATTACTTTGTTTCCAGTATTATTATTTGTTTTACTACTTATTCTTGGTGTTAATGTTCCTAATCCTTTATTTGATTTTAACTTGTTTTGGTTCATTGTTGCTTGATTTCCTTTATATACGTAGCACTCTACTTGTTCTGTTTTCTTTTTTAAAGTACCTCCATACCATTTTCCATCATCTTTTGTTAAAAATGTACAATATGCATTTTCATCTTTAAACATTGTTATTTTTATATCTTTCTTACATGTATTGGTTTGTCCTATTTCATCCATTACATATCCGTAGTATGTTCCGTCTTTTTTTCCACTTAATGAGTATTCTTTTAATTTCTCTCTTTGTTGTATAGTATAATCACTTTTGTCTTTTATTGTATAACTTAAATCTTTTTCTTCTGAGATTTTATCTTTTACATCTATTGTTATCTTTTTTTCTTCTTTAGATTTTGGTGGATTTGGATATGATAATTCACATGTTGGTTTTGATGTTTTTATTACAAAATTCGCACAACTATCTGATATATGTCCTCCATTATCTACTATTGTTATTCTATATTCCCCTTCTTTTCTTTTAAAGTATTCACTATTTTCTATATATTCTCTTAGGTTCATATTCATTGTATCGCTATCTTTGTCTTTGGCTCCTACTGTTATTTCTTCTTCTGTTGTTATATTTTTTATTATTATATTAGAAATTTTTTTATTATCGCTTATACCTTTTAGTTTTATTGATGTTGGATTATATCTTTTTCCAGTTATTGCCCCTTGTTTTCCACCTTCATAAGTTGCTTGGTCACATGTTGGTCGTTCTGTATCATCCCAATCTATTATATTACATACTGCATCATTGTCACTATAATTTAGTACTTTTCCTTCTTTATTTGTACATCTTAAACATGCATGCCATTCATATTCACTGTTTTTATCTTCATCTGGCCTTACATACACATAGCTTTCACTGCATTCATTTCCATCTGCATCTATAAATTCTTTACTTACATAATTATTGCTTTGCATCTCTGGTAGACTTACGTAACTATAATCTTTTCCGTCTTTATATATACCTGTATAATATTTTACTGGTAGTTTTTGTCTGTTATCTGTAAAATATTCTTTCCCTGATATTAATAATTGATCTTTTAACTTTTCATTATACTCATTTTTTCCGTTTTGAATATAACTAGTTACTAATGGTATTGCTATACCTGCGAGTACTGCTATTATAGCTACTGTTACTAGTATTTCTACCATTGTAAATCCTTTTTTGTTTACCTTTTCCATATACTCCTCCATATACTCCTCCATATCCATATTTTGTTTCTATTTTAATGATACCCCCCCCCCACGACTTTTGTCAATGCTTTTTTACATAAAAAAATTCTAAAATAAATTAGAACCTTTTTATATATTAATTATCATTTATTATTTCTATTTCATTACAAATTACTTGATATTCATCAAATCTTTTCTCTACTTTTCCATTGACTTTAATGATTTCATTTTTCTTAAATTTATTTATTTCTTTATAAAGGTTTGGAAAAACTATAAAAGTTGTACTACCAGTATTATCTGATGCTGTTAAGAAGGCCATTACTTCATTTTTCTTAGTAACTATCTCTTTTATTTTATCGATTGATGCAATAAATAGTGCTCTTTTATTTAATAGATTTTTAATATCATAAATATCAGTAATATTTTTATTTTGAAGTTTATATTTTTCAGTTTTATGACTTGTTAGATAAAAACCAAATATTTCTTTTTCTTTATTTAAAATCTCATCTATAGGTAATTCTTCAAATAACTCAATTTCTGGTTTTACAAGTGAATCTTCTTCTATTTCTGCTATAAGTTCTGTATAATTTAAGATATTATCTAAATTATTTATTAAAGTATTTATGTTATAAAATGATGAAAATGCATGAGAGTAAATTAACGATTCTATAACTTTTTTATTATTAGTTTTTTTAAATGTTCTTTTGAAAAAATCATAGATGTCTTTATATGGAGTTTTTCTTTCTTTAACAATGAAACTTGAGATAACTCCTCCAACATTTCTAATAGCTGAAAGTGGCAATATTATTGAACCATTGCTTACTAAATATCTGTCATTTAAACTTTTATTTATGTCAGGTGGAAGAACTTTTATTCCTAGTTTTTTTACCTCATTTAAATACTCTTTAGTTTTTTCTTCACTTCCAATTACTCCAGAGAGAAGATTTGCATAAAATTCTCTTGGAAAATAACATTTTAAATAAGCCATTTTATAAGCTACTATTGAATATGATACAGAGTGGCTCTTATTAAATCCATAATTAGCAAATGCAAGAATTAAATCAAATAATTGTTTAGCCTTTTCTTTGTTATGTCCCATTTGTACTGACTTTTCAATAAATTTAGTTTCTTCATCTTTTAACACTTCATATTTTTTCTTACTCATTGCTCTTCTTAAAATATCTGCTTCTGCTAAAGTGTAACCAGCAAATTTTCTTGCAATTAACATTATTTGTTCTTGATAAATAATTATTCCATATGTTTCTTCTAAGATATCTTTTAGGGAATCGTCTAAATATTCTATTTTCTCTTTTCCTTCTTTTCTTCTTATAAATGATGGAATATTTTGTGCTGGTCCTGGTCTAAATAAGGCAATAGCATTACATAAATCTATAAAGTTTTTTGGTTTTAAATCTTTTAAAAATCTTCTCATACCATCTGATTCAAACTGAAATATTCCTGTTGTATCTCCTATTTCAAAAAGCCTCATGACTTTAGGATCATCAAATGGTATTTTGTTAAAATCTATTTTTTTATTTTCGAATACTTCTATATCTTTTATGACATTATCTATAATCGATAAATTTTTTATTCCTAAGAAATCCATTTTGATTAAACCTAAATCTTCAAGATATTCCATAGTGTATTCAGTTAGATTTATATCATCGTTTGTTTTAATTGGTACAATATCAGATAAATCTTTATAACTTATAACAATTCCTGCAGCATGAATACTGGTAT
Organism: uncultured Bacilli bacterium; assembly: GCA_947628535.1. Lineage (GTDB taxonomy): Bacteria > Bacillota_I > Bacilli_A > RF39 > UBA660 > UMGS1449. The sequence goes on from CANRAF010000002.1 coordinate 25,097, forward strand.
GTCTTTTATTACCTTCAATTAAGTCAACAATATTATATAAAAGTTTTAATTTATCATCACTTTCAATTAAAGTATTTACTTCTTTGTCTTTATGTTTCAATTCTTTAAGAGTTCCTTTAAATGGTATTTTTTTACATATTATATCAATATATTTAGAATCAATATTTAATATTCTTCCAACATCTCTTACTGAGGCACGTCCTCCTAAAGTTCCAAAGGTAATAATACCTGCGACATTATCATTTCCATATTTATTTTTTACATATTCAATTACTTCATCTCTTTTTGTATCTGGGAAATCAGTATCAATATCAGGCATTGTTATTCTCTCAGGATTTAAAAATCTTTCAAAGAGAAGATTATATTTTATAGGGTCAACATCTGTTATACCAAGGCAATAAGAAACTAAAGAACCTGCAGCAGACCCTCTTCCTGGACCCACTAAAATGTTATGTTGTTTTGCATATTTTATATAATCATAAACTACTAAAAAATAGTCTTCAAAATGCATATTTATAATAGTTTTAAGTTCATATTCTAACCTATCTACATATTTTTTTTCTAAATTGCCATTTAATCTTTTGATAAGACCTTTCTTGCTTAAGCTTATTAAATATTCTTTGGAAGAATCACTATACTTTGGCATAAATAGTTCTTTTTTAAAAGAAATAGAACATTTATCCGCTATTTCTAAAGTATTATTAATGCTTTTCATACTAACTTTATTTATTACTTCGTCATTTGTAAATAAATAGTTATTTTCATAGATAAATTCTATCCCATCACTTATTGTTTTTCCATCTCTTATCATAAAAATATAAGGAAGGTATTTATATAGAGCTTTTTCTAAATACAAAGTTTTATTTAAAAAAACAGTATTATATCCTTTTAAAGAGTCTTCCTCTTTTTTATTTTGTACACCAATATAAAGAGATGAAATTATGTCTTTATATTTTTCAAAACTTTCTTTTGATAAGGCTATTCCAATAAGATGAGAATTATATTTTTTTATTATTTCTAATGACAAGTTATCTTTATTTTTAATTGTTTCTATTTTTACTAAATTATAATATCCTTCTTCATTTTCAGCATAAAGAATTATATCTTTTAAATCAAGACCAATTATTGGTTTTAATCCAGCTTTTTCAAATTTTTTTACTATTTCCATGGTACCATATAAATTATCATCTGCAATACCACATGAAGAAATGCCTTTTTTCTTAAGGTTTTCTATTAAGTCATCTACTTTTATAAGACTTGAAAGCAAACTATAATCTGTTTTTATATAAAGTGGACAGTACATAAGCATTCCTCCTTAAATATATTTTATCACACAAACATATATTTTTATAAATTTTTATCATTTTTTATTATTTAGTGCTATAATTATATCAAGGAGGTATGTAGTATGGGAATATTAACAATATTAATATTTATTGTTGTCATTATTATTTTGGCATCAATTAAACAGATTAATCAGTATGAGAGAGGAATAAAATTCTGCTTAGGTAAATTTACTAAAATAATGGAACCTGGTTGGAGATTAGTTATTCCAGTATTTCAATCATACAAAAAAGTTGATATTAGAACAAAAGCTGTTGATGTTCCAGAACAAGAAGCAATTACTAAAGATAATGTATCTGTTAAAATAAATGCTGTTATTTATTATAAAGTCTTTGATGCTTCAAAAAGTGTTTTAGAAGTTGAAGATTTCTTCTATGCTGTATCACAACTTGCACAAACTACAATGAGAAATGTAGTTGGTTCTGTATCACTTGATGAACTTCTAAGTGAAAGAGATAAGTTATCTACTGAAATTTGTAATATCATTGATAAAGCAACAGATCCATGGGGAATTAAAGTTGAAAATGTTGAACTTAAAGATGTAGCTCTACCTGAAGAAATGAAAAGAGTTATTGCTCGTGTTGCTGAAGCTGAAAGAGAAAAACAAGCAGTTATTACAAAATCTATTGGTGAAGTTGAAGCATCTAAAAACTTAGCTAAGGCTGCTGAAACTATGTCTAAATCAGATGGCGCACTTCATTTAAGAACTTTATCTACAATCAATGATATTTCATCTGATCAATCTAATACAATTATATTTGCTCTTCCAATTGAAGTTTTAAGAGCAATCGAAAACAAGAATATTGATCTTTCAAAGATAAGTAAAAAGAATTAAATATTTAAATAATAAAAAACCTAGTATTTTATTAATACTAGGTTTTTTAATTCAAAATGGTAGCGACGGAGGGGATTGAACCCCCGACCTTCCGGGTATGAACCGGACGCTCTAGCCAGCTGAGCTACATCGCCAGAAAAATATAGGCAATGTAATAATAACATAGGTTTTAAAAAGTTGCAAGTAATTTAAGATATTTTTATTTAATATTTTTCTTTCTTTTTTTTATTATGATAAAAATCTTTGATTATGAGATAGCTTATTATATTCAAAACTCTTACATTAATTTTTTAAGTAATTTTTCTATGGTTAAACTATTTGGTTTTTGTTTTATTGTAAATTTCTTGTACTTTTTCAAAGAAAAAATAAGTCATAAAACTTATTTATTTTTTTTCTTTTGATTCTTTTTTTGATTTTTTTTCTTTGTTTTCTGTTTCTTCTATAGATTCATCTTTTATTACTTGTCTATCTTTATAATTTCCACATTTTGGACATACTCTATGAGGTTTAACAACTTCTCCACATTTTGGACATGTAGTAGTTGCTTTTGCTTTAAGTGCTACATGTGCTCTACGAGTTCTTTGACTTGTCTTAGAAACTTTTCTTGCAGGTACTGCCATAATATCACTCCTTTTCGTTAATATATTGACACTTTGTCATTGCTTTATAAATTATACACTATATTTTTAAAAAATACAAGGAAATTTGTAAACTTTATTTTATTTGGTTTAAAAAATCCTTAGATTTTAAATATAAACCTGTGTATTTTGTATAATAATCTTCTAAAAATTTGTTTATTTCTCTTTTATTTTTATCTAAAATATTTAATTCTTTTATTTTTGATATATCTACAAACTGAAACATTCTCAAAAGTTTAATAGTTTTTTCATCAGTTAAGTATTCATTGGTGTAACAGTTTTTACATAAATAACCACCACTATCACTATTTACTGTTACAATATCTTTCATACTACCACAATTTGAACATCTATCTAAAATTGGAGAAACCCCTAAAAAGGAAAGATATTTAAGTTCTGCGATATTAGTTATTATTTCAGCGTCAAATCCTTTTTCTATTTTAAAAAGACTTGAAATTAAAATATCAAATATTTGTGAATCATTACTTTGGTTTATCACTTGTTTTGTTAAATCTACTAAATAAGATGAAAGCCCTATCTTTTTTAAATCTGTCTTTATATTTTTAAAACTATCTAAAATATCAACTTCAGTTAAAGTAGAAAGTCCATCATCTTTTTTGTTAAAGTAAAAAAGGCCATAAGTTAGCTTAGTTGAGGCACTTCTTAGTGGTGATTTATAATTCCTGCAACCTTTAGAAATTAGGCCCACTTGTCCATAATCCTCTGTTAAAACATTTAATATCTTACTTGATTCACTATAATTTGTATCGCTAATTACTATTCCTTTCGTTTTCACTTTCGGCATCTTCTATATTCTCCATTTCTTTATACATCATGTAATATTTTATATCCCCAGTAAGTTTAAATAAATCCCATATTTTATTCTTCATTTTATCACCTATTATTATAGTGATACTTTTTTACAAATCTTTTTCAGTTATTTTTAAAAAATCGAATATTTCTTCTTTATTTTTCCAATTTTCAATTACTTTTACATATAATTCTAGATAAACTCTCATATTTAGAAACTGTTCTATATCTTGACGAGCTAAAGTTCCTATTTTTTTAAGCATTGCTCCATTTTTACCAATAATTATTTTCTTTAAATTTTTTCTATCTAATATTATAAGAGCTGTTATAAAAGCTTTTCCTTTTTTAAACTTTTTACTTTCTAAAACGCATGTTACTGCATGAGGTACTTCTTCTTTAGTTAGATTTAAAACTTTTTCTCTTATTATTTCCCCTATCATAAAATCTTCATCAACAGTTATTTCATCATCTTCAAAATACTTTATATCATCTTCTAAATGTTTTTTAATTGCTTTTATAAGCTCTTCTTTATTATCCCCTTTTAAACCTGAAACTGGAACTATTTCTAAGAAATTATATAAATCTTTTAGTTTTATTATTTGCTCTATTAACTCTTCTTTTGAGATTTTATCTATTTTATTTAATACTAAAATTACTTTTTTATTTTCTGCTTTTAATTTTTCTAAAATCTTTTCATCGTTTTTACCAAAACCACTTTTAATGTCTACCACAAAAAGAACTATATCATTTTCAAATGATTCATAGGCTTTTTTATTTAAAACATTACCTAGTTTATCTTTAGCTCTTCCTATTCCTGGAGTATCAATAAATACTATTTGAACGTCTTTTTCGTTATATACTCCATATATTATATTTCTTGTAGTTCCTACTTTATCTGAAGTAATAGCTAATTTTTTATTTATTAGGTTATTTAATAAAGTAGATTTACCAACATTGGGACGTCCCACAATACTTACAAAACCACTTTTCACTTTAAATCCTCTTTAGAAAATGGTAGTGGACATACTTCATTTAGGCTATATTCTTCTTTTTCACCTTCTATATTGTAAACAATTACTTTAGTTTCTTTATCAAAAAATTCTAAGAAAACTTGTCTACATATATAGCATGGCATAGCCTTTTTTCTGCTATCTGCCATAATATGAATTTCTTTAAAGTCTCCTTCTTTATAACCCATGCTGATAGCTTTTGTTATAGCAACTCTTTCTGCACATATTGTAGCGCCATATGAAGCATTTTCAATATTTACTCCAGTTATTAAAGTTCCATCTTTACACACTAAAATTGCACTTACATGAAAATTTGAATATGGTGCATAAGAATATTTTAGATTTTCTTTTAATTTTTCTATCATCCTATCAACTCCTTAATTAGATTTATTATGTGAGGTAAATAAATAATTATTCCAATAATTAATGCCATAATTGAGGCTATGGAAACTGCACCACTTGCGCAATCTTTAGCAACTTTACCATAACTACTTTTTTTATTTCCATCGTGTAAGTTTACTACTGCTTCAATAGCGGTATTCATAAGTTCAAGAGATAAAATTAACCCTATCAAAAGAATGATTACTAATCTTTCAGTATAAGTTATTTTAAAGACTATTCCTAAAATAATTGCCAGTATTCCTGCGAAAAACATTACGATAATATTTTGTTCATGATAAAAAGCATATCTTATTCCTTCTGCAGAATAACCAAATGATTTAATAAATCTTTTAAAACTTTTTCTGTTTTTTATAAACATTTCTTTATCTTTTTTGTCCATCTAAAATCAACTCCTGTTTCTTAAACATTATTTTTTCATCTTTTTTATTCATATGATCATATCCTAAAAGATGTAAAAGTCCATGTACTGCGAGAAATGATAGTTCTCTTGTTCTGGAATGCTTATACTCTTTGCTTTGGGCTATAGCTTTTTCAACTGATATATAAATATCTCCTAAAGACCTATTTTTTAAATTAAAATCTTCTTTATTTTCATCTTCTAAAGCAAAACTTATGACATCTGTTTCTTTATCAATATTTCGGTATTTTTTGTTTAAATTATGAATATTTTTATTATCTGTTAAGATTACACTGAAACTTGCACCTTTAATATTCTCTTCTTTTAAGCATTTTTTTAAGTATTTTTTAATACTTTTTATTTCAGAATTTAATTTATAATCTGTCATATTATATATTTTTAAATTATTTAAGGAAGGAAAAACCATATCATACCTCCGAGAGCAATAACTGTTACAATATCCCAAAAAATATCTTTGTGAAAGAATTTTGGTAATTTATCACTAAATTTTTCAAATAATTTATATAAGTAAAATCCTAAAATGCATCCTATTACATTTAAAATTATATCATCGACATCAAATACTCTACCAATTAAAAACTGTATTACTTCTATAGAAAGAGAGGTTATAAAAGCAATTATTAAAGTAATTGAGGTTTTCTCTAACTTTACATATTTGGCAATAAATATTCCTAAGGGTAAGAATAAAAGTAAGTTACCAAAGATGTTTTTATAAAATAAACTACTTCCCAGGTCATACCTAAACATTTCTTTAAATGGAATATAATTATGTGATGACCAACTTACATCTTGAAAGGTTACAGCATAGAAAAGACATAATATATAAATTATAAAACAAAGTTTAAATAGTTCTTCATGAAGGATTAATTTTTTTTTGTTTACAAACAGATATGTTACTCTTAATAAAACTGCAATTATAACTCCCATGGCAATCATTGGCCAAGAAAATTCAAGTATTGATAAAATCTCTCCTTTAAATCCTTCAATCATAATTATTCCTCTTTTTCTTTTATTTCTTCTTCTATTTTAGCAATATTTTGCTCTTTTGCTATGTCTTCATAAGTACTTATAAAAACCTCTACATACATTCTACCATTTTTAACGTATTTTTTCAAAGTTTTTTCCTTTATTATGTACTCATCTTTATTTAATGTTTTATTTATTTCATTTTTAGCCTTAGTTTTTAGAATATTTTCTAGATTTTTTTCAGTATATTTATCCCTTTTTAATTTATAATTTTTTTCATGTTTTAAGAAAATAGTAAATATATCATTTTTAAAAAGAGTTCTGTTTTTAGATTCTTTAGAAGTTTTAATTTTGAATAATGTAATTTCTTTATTTTGCACTTTTAAAGATAGTTTTAAAGTATTTTTGTTAAGGGGCTCTAAACTGGAGTAATTTAAGTTTTCATTTAATTTTACTATATACCAAACTTCAGCATAGACTTTTCCAGATGCTTTTACTTTTCCTACTACTTTATCATTTCTATGAATGTTACCACTTATTATTATTTCTCCTTTTTTAACGTAATCATCTATATTCTTTAAAAGTTCTCCTTTTCTTGAATATACTTTTCTAATATAACCATTTTTTTCTGCTACAATGTCTTTTAACTCTGTGTTTTCTTTATTTTTATTTCCTACACGTTCAATTACTTTAACATTTAAATTAACACCTTTTATACTTAATTCAAGCCATTCGATACTATTTTCGTTTTCAGCTTTTATTTTAGATTTTACTTCATTTAGATAGTCATAATCTTTTTTAAGAGAAAAAAGAGTTATTCCATTTTCGTTTAACTGCTTTTTTATTAAATTTTTCATGTTACTATTATCTGTTTCGATATTTATAAAAAGAATAAAACTTGACATAAATATAACAAAAAAAATACTTATGATAAAGATAAGCAGAGATATTTTATATTTTTGATATTTTTCTATTATATTTAGTTTCCCTGATGTTTTTATAATATTTATTTCATAAGAGGTTTTAATTTGTTTTATTTTTTTATATGAATCATATGATACTTTTAAAAGAGTTCTGTCTTTTTCATATTTAATGTTTTCAATATTTATGTTTTCTTTAAATATTTTTACAAGTAATCTTTTAGTATTTTTTCCTTTAATTTCTATCCAAAAATAGTTTAACAATTTATCACCCGAATTCTATAGTTTTTATTTTCCCTTCAATTAGTAATTCTTTATTAAATAAACGATTTATTGTTAGATTTTCTCCTTTTATTTTTACTATATTCTCTTTAGCGCTTACAATGATTTGATCTTCTTCAAAAACAATTATTTCTTCATAATTATTTATATCTATTTTTTCTTTTAAAACTGTTACTTTAAATCTTTTATCATAAATAATGTTTTTTAAATCATTAATCATATATACTCCTTTATTTAAGAATATGAATAAATTAATAGAAAATGAAAAAGATTAGCATTGCTAATCTTTAAGAACAGAAGATAATATTTCTTAAAAATGTTCCAAAATATATTCCAAGACTATATATAATAGTTATTATTTTTACTATTATGGGAATTGATAAAATAATAAGTATAGTTTTTAAAATTTCTTTTTTATTATCTTTTATTAATTGCATATTTTTCTTTTTATTGCAGATCTTAGGCTTCTTCCAAAGTCTTTACCCATATTGTAGACTGCTTTAAAAGCTGAAGTAAAAGCATTGATTAAAGTACCTGAAATGCTTACTCCTCCCGCCACTTGGAGAAGTTCAGCATTATTAAGCTCTTTTTTTACATGTTGATCTAACATAACCATCAAATGCTCCGAAACCAAATATTAATCCTGCTATTGCTCCAACTACGACCCAAACTGATACTCCTCCAGAAATTTGCTTTAACTCTGTATTACTTAATTTCATATAAATTACCGTCCCCTTTCAACTTGTATTTTTTGTTAAATAAATTTTTATTGCTACTGCGATGTGATATCATGATTATTATTTTATCTTTATAACTTGCAAATATATTGTTTAAAATTTTTCTTTCTTCTTCAATAGAAATCTCATTAAATACTTCATCTAATATTAAAACATTTTTAAACTTCAAAAGCCCTCTTGCTAAAATTATTTTTTTTCTCTCACCACCACTTAAATTAAAACCAGATTCATCTATTAAATAATTGTAATCTATTTTATTTTCCTTTAGAAAATCATCAAGTAGAGTTATTTTGCTTACTTTTTCCTGGTCTTCAGCGTTTGTTGATGCAAGGCTTAAATTATCTTTAATTGTCCCTGGAAAAAGTTCTTCATTTTGACCTATATAAGTAATGTTTTCTCTAATAAAGGACAGGTCTAAATCATCTATATTTATATTGTCTATTTTTATTTCACCACTTGTAAGTACATAGTATTTTAGCAACAATTTCATCATTGTTGACTTTCCAATTCCAGACTTTCCCGTTATGTATATTTTATCTCCCTTTTTTATATTTAAATTAATATTATTTAGTATAGTAACATCTGTTTGATATTTTACATTTTTAAAAGTAATTGTATTAACTTCGGAGAGAAGTGTCTTATTAAACTTTTCTGTTTGCTGTTCTAAACAATCTAAAATCCTATCTGTTCCGGTTTGATATACTTTATAAAGTGAAATACTTTCAAGTATATTTGATAACAGTCCCATTATCATATAAAAAATCGATGAAAATAAAACAATGTCTAAATAATCCATTCCGACTTTTAGAACCAAAAAAGAAGCTACAAATAATAAAAATAAATAACAGATATCAGTAAAAAGATTTAATGCAAAATCATAATTATAAATTTTTTTATTATATTTTTTAGAAATATTTAAGGTGTCGTTGTATTTTTCGTTTAATAAATTTACTACTTTTTTACTAATATTAAGATTTTTAATTGTTTCAAAAGATGTTAAAAAATTTATTAAAGACGATGTATAGTTAATCTTTTTTACTTTTAATGTAGTAAAATTATCATTAATGATGTATTGATATTTTTTAGTAATTATAATAAGCAATATTATTATAATAGTAAGTGAAATACCAATATAAATATTTAGAAAACACATATAACAGATAATTGTTCCAATTAAAATTAAATCAACTACTGAGAGAATAAAGATTTTAGTTACTACTTCTTTGAAATTTTCAATATCATCAATTATAGTTACTAATTCCCCTGCTCTTTTTTTGATGAAGTATTTGTAAGGAAGATTAAAAATATGATTAGATAGTTTTTCAGTTATTTCTTTATCAATTTTTATACTTAAATTTAGCATTAATCTGTTTCTTATGAGGCTTATGAAATTTTTAACTATGCAGATATTTAGAAAAATTATTGCTACTAGAAATAAAAGAGAAATACTTTTTATTGACAGTACTATTTTTAAGTAATAGTTAAATGCTAAAGAAAAACTTATGAAAATAAGGGAGAGAAAAAGCGTTTGTATAATAATGTTTTTATTGGTTTTACAAATAGAAATAATTTCTTTTTTAAACCGTTTATCTTTTGCTCTTTTTTTCTTTTGTCCCTTAAAAATTAAAAATATTCCTGTTGTTATTTCTTCAAATTCTTCAAATGATATTCTTTTTATTCCTTCTGCTGGATCCATTATTTTTATGTCTTTTCCTATTTCTAGAATTACTATAAAGTGAAATAAATTTTTATCTTTAATGGTATGAGCAATTGCTGGTAATTTTTCTAAAGACTTTATATCTGTTTTTATACCATAGGCATCTAAATTATAAGATTTACTTATTTGAATTAAATCATATGCTGTATATCCATCTCTTTTTTGCTTAACTTTCGTTATAATGTTTTCTCTCGATGGTTTTATACCATAATACATGAGAATTGTCATCATGCAAGCAATGCCACAATCATTTGAAGTTTGCTGCAGTACATAATCATAATTTTTATTCATATTCATCCTCCTCATATATACAATTAGCAAAAAAAATAAAAAGACCTAGGTCTTTTTTTAAATATGAAAAAAAAATAAAAGTACAGAAAAATTATTCTGTACTTTTTATATACTAAGCTAAATTTCTATATGCTTGAGCATCTTCTTCAAAACTATTTAAATAAGGTTCAATGTTTACTACTGATTGATTAGGATTAACATAATTAATTCCAATTTCATTATTTTCAATACCTGAATTATCTCTAGTTTGAATTACTGGCTCTTCTATTCTAGCATCTCTTGCAACTTCTTCATATTCATCTTGAATTGCTTTCTTACTTGCAGCTTCTGTTGCAGTGTAACTTTTGCTAACTTCAATTATATTACGAATTGTTGGAGTGTGTTTAGCAATAAAACTATTACGAGATTCTGTAAGTTTTTTTATAGTATCTCTTACTTTTTCAGATTCTTTATCAATATCTATTTTAGCTTCAGCATATTGTTTTATTTTAGCTTCTGTTTCATTATATACTGTTAAATTAGTATTTAAAAGATTCTTTAAAGCTTCATCAACTTGTTGTATTGCTTCGATTACTCTTGGGTCTTCATTAGCTCCTATTTCAAGATATTGGAAATTATCAGATTTTTTCATTTCAGCAGTTCTATTTTTTCTCCCTTCATTATCAGATTTAGCACTTTGATCTTCATTAGATATTTTTTGGAATGTATCTGCAAGACGAACTTGTTTAGCTTTTTCTTCATTAAGACGTGCCTTTTTTTGATCATAAACTGCTTTATACATTTCCATTTCATCTTTCATAATTGTAACAGGAGTATTTAATAAATCTTCAAATTCTTTTTCAGTAACTACTTTTGGTTTTTCAACTTCAACATCTTTATGTTCATGTTTTATTGTTTCTTTATATCCACCATAATTTCCAGCAACCTTTGCTTTTATTTTTTCTTCGTTAAGTTCATATGGCATTTTTCCTATTTCACTACCATAAACAAAAGATGGTTTTTCAGTTTCTACAGGTTTTTCTGGTTTAACATCTACTGGGCTTGGTTTAACTGGAACAGTAAAACTTGGTTTTTGGCTTGCTACTTTTTCTAAATCTGCACCTTTAAGTTTTATCTTTTTTGAATTTATAACTGTAACATTTATATATTCTTCACTAAAAATTCTTATATCCATAATACCCCTCCTTATGCTTCTTCCTTTTTAGCAAGTTTTCTTAAAACATCTTTTATTCTATTCCATTCTTCATCAGTGGATACTCCAATAAATCTTGTCCCTTGATCATCAGTTACTACTTCAGTTACATAAATAGTAACATTACCATTTGAATCAACTTCATTTTTTGTATAAACAACATACCTTTTTTTAGTATCATTGAATTCAAAGCTTATTACTTCTTCTACTTCTTCAGTTGTACCATCCAATTTATTTATTGTTAAAGTTTTCTTATTTTCATTCATAAATATAGTCCTCCTTATTCTATAATGCATTGTATCATAAAAAAAAATCAATTTCAACAAATTTTGATTATTTTATCGTTATTTTGTTTTAAATATAGATATTTTATATATTTCTTCTGTACTTTTATAATATTTATAAAAAAAAGCAGATATTATTCTGCTTCGCTATTATTTTGATTATCTTTATTATTACTTGATAAAAATGTTACGCGCTCTGCTATTACTTCTGTTAGATACTTTTTGCTTCCATCTTTTTCATAAACTTTTGATTCAATACGGCCCTTTACTCCTACAATATCACCTTTTTTACAATACTCTTTTGTATTAGTGGCCATCAGTTTCCATAAAGTACAATCAATAAAATCTGTTTCATACTCGCCATTTACATTTTTATAACTTCTTGGAATAGCTAAAGTTATATGAGAATAACTCGTACCATTTTTAGATTCTCTTACTTCAGGATCTTTTACTAGTCTACCTACTAAAACTATTTGATTAAGCATTTTTTCACCTCCTTGTTATAACTATAAAGTTTTAAATATTTAGACGCAAATGACCATTTTTAGGTTTTTATTTTTATACTTTTTACTAAATAAAAAAATTCCATTTATGGAACTTTTGGTTTTAATTATTTTATATATTATCTAATTTTAATTTTTATAGTTTTTAATTTTTTTTTATAAATTTTGTTTAAGCAACTGATTTAATTCAACAGCATATTCCATAGGTAGTTCTTTTTTAAATCTATCAGTAAACCCGAGTACAATCATTTCTATGGCCTTTTCTTTGGGAACTCCACGAGACATTAGATAAAATAATTTTTCTTCACTTATTTTAGATACTGTTGCTTCATGTTCAATAGTACTTTTATTTGTTTCTAAGATATTTGTAGGATAAGCATCACTTTTAGAATCTTTATCTAATATAAGAGTATCACATTTTACTATTGCTTCGCTATTTATAGCACTTTTTTTAATATGAACTTTACTTCTAAAATCTGCTTTTCCACCATTTTGAGCAATACTTTTAGAGATAATACTACTACTTGTATTTTTTCCAATATGAATCATTTTAGCACCACTATCTTGATGTTGGTTTTCTCTTGCAACACTTATAGTTACACAAACTCCTTTGGAATTATCACCTTTTAAAATAGAACAAGGATATTTCATTGTTTTATAAGATCCAATATTACCATCAATCCACTCCATTTTTCCACCTTCTTCTACTAAGGCTCTTTTAGTTACTAAGTTATAAACATTAGTAGCCCAGTTTTGAATAGTTGAATATCTGCAGGTACTATTTTTACCTACATAAATTTCTACTACTGCTGCATGAAGATTAGAGCTTGAATAGTTTTTAGCAGTACAACCTTCTACATAATTTAAAGAGCTGTTATCATCTACAATAATTAAAGTTCTTTCAAATTGTCCTAAATCTTTACTACTTATTCTAAAATAACTTTGAAGTGGCCTATCTAATTTAGTATTTTTAGGAATATAAATAAAACTTCCACCAGAAAATACTGCTCCATTTAAAGCAGTGAATTTATTTTCTCTGTAATTTACAATTTTGCCAAAATATTTATCGATAAGTTCTCTATGATTTTTAAATGCATCTTCTATTGAGGTGAAAATAACATTTTTATTTTTTAACTCTTCAAGCATATTATGATAAATTACTTCACTTTGATATTGAACTCCTATTCCATCTAAATATTTTTCAGATGATATAACTCCTAAAGTGGAAAGTTCATCTTTAGTTTTTTCGCCTATTTGTTCCCAAGAATTAGTCATATCATCTTCACTAGATTTATAATAGTTAATATTATCAAAATCAATATTTAATTCTGGTCCAAAACTTGGAAGAGGAAGATTTTTAAAAGCTTCATAACTTTTTAAGCGATAAGATAAAGCTTTATCATCCTCTCCCTTTAGTTTGGAAATTTTTTTTATTTTTTCTTCGTTTATTCCTTTAATTATCATTTTCTAACTTTTTTATTAACCTTTCTATTGCCTTAGCGGGAAGTAATGCACAGTTTTTTCTATTTGGTTGTAGATATACTTCGTCATAAGCAATTAATTCTTCTAATAATTCTTTATCATATTCTTTTTCATTTATCATATTTTGGTAATTAATAAGAAGAGTTTTAGCATATTCTACACTTTTTCCTACTAATTTTCTTAACATAATAGAAGTAGCACTTGTTGATATAGCACAGGCTTCACCATTAAATGCTACATCCTTAATAAAACCACCCTCCACTAAAAAATAAATATCTAAATTGTCAATGCAAGACTCATTATTCGTATTTATTTTTATATATTTTTCATCAGCTACTTCTTTTCTGTTATATGGGTTTTGATAATTATCAAGTATAAGAGTTCTTCTTAAATTTTCATCCATTATATCACCACTTCAAATATATTTTTTGAATTTTTTAATACTTCTATTAACTTATCTATTTCATCTTTAGTATTGTATAAATATAGAGAAATTCTACATGTGTTTTTAATCCCTAGTTCATCTTTTAATAATTTTGCACAGTGATTACCTGCGCGGACACAAATATTATAATGGTCTAGATATACTGCTGTATCTTGGGGAAATACTCCATCAATATTAAATAGAATATTTGCAGCTTCTCCTTTCTTATTCAAAACCTTAACATTATCTATTTTTTCTAGATTACCAAGTAAATATCTTTTAAGTTCTTGTTCATGTTTTTCAATATTTTCAAGCCCTATTTTGTTTAAATACTTTATAGCAGCATTAAGTCCAAGTACTCCTTCAATATTTTGGGTTCCTGCTTCAAATCTAGTAGGAAGTTCTTTGTATTCTACTCTTCCATCACTTTCAAAAAAGTTATTCATTCCTCCGCCATAATTTAAAGGTTTAGTCTTTTCTAAAAGTTTTTCCTTGCCATAAAGAACTCCTATTCCTGTAGGTCCGAGCATTTTATGTCCTGAAAGTGCTAAAAAGTCAATATTCATTTTTTGAACATCTATCTTTCTATGACCAGCACTTTGAGCAGCATCTACAACAAAGTATATACCTAATTCCTTTAAAATTTTTCCTATTTCTTCAAGATCTCTTACGTCTCCTATAGTGTTGGTTACATGAGCAATTGATACTAATTTTACTTTTTTAGTAAGGGAGTTTTTTAAATTCTGAATAGTAAGTTTTAAATTTTCATCTAAAGGAATATATCTTACTTTTATTCCTATTTCTTTTTCAAGTTCAAGCCAAGGCAGTACATTTGATGCATGTTCTGTTTTAGTAATTAAAACTTCATCGCCTTTTTTTAAGTTTTCCTTAGCAAAACCAAAAGCAACTATATTAAGTGAATTTGTAGCACCACTTGTAAAGATTATTTCTTTTTCTTTTTCTGCATTTATATATTCTTTCATTAATGATCTTGTCTCTTCATAAAGCATATCAACTTTTAAACTTGTTTTATAATCTCCACGATGGGCATTTGAAGTATATTTTGTATAATAATTAGTTATTTCATTTAAAACTTGTTTTGGTTTTAATGTTGTAGCACTGTTATCAAAATAAATTATGTCACTTTGAAGCATTGGGAAATCTTCTCTATTCATTTTATCACCTCCAGTACTTTTTTAATATTTCTAAAATAATATTTCTTTCTTTAAATGATATATCCATACTACCTAATAAAAATGATTTTACAAGTAATTTTTCTGCATCATTTTGATTTAGTCCTCTTGTTTTTAGATAGAAAATATCATCAGATTTAAATTCTCCGACATAAGCAGAATGATTTGCTTCTATATCGTCATTTGCTACTAATAAACTTGGTTTTATAGTGGCAACACCATCATTTAGAAGAATTATCTTACTATCTTGTGAGGTTTTTATTCTAAAGCTTTCATTTGGAACAATAGTGTTAATAGTAAAATTTAAGTTGTTTTTTAAACATACTCCATGATTAGTTATTTTACTTGTTATATTATTTTCTAAATGATTTATATCTATTTCGTATTTATTATTTTTATTATTTATAGTGCTATATGCATAGTTTAAATTTGTATAAGACTTTTTCATATTTATTTTTTCTTTTATACTACTATTTACTGAGAAGATATTAAGTTTTAAATTATTTTCTGTTTGAAGCTCTCTATCTAAAGATGACTCTATTATACATTCAAAAATATTTACTTCATTTTTTATATCATATTTTATTTTTAAATTACTATTTTTTATAAAAATTATAGTATCTTCAGAGATTATAATTTCTTTTTCTTCATCTTTTATATCTTCTACATTTATTTTATTCATATATTTTTTCCTCTTCTTGTTTCTTTGCACTACTTTCGAAAACTTTATATCCTTTTTCTTCTATTTCTTGTGCTAAGGTGTAGTCTCCTGTCTTAACTACTTTACATCCCGTAACGATATGAATAAAATCTGGTTTTAAATATTTTAAAATACGACTATAATGAGTAATTAATAAGATAGAACATTTGGACTCTTTTTTGTATTCAAGTACATTTTCACAGACTAATTTTAAACTATCTATATCAAGCCCAGAATCAAGTTCATCAAGAATTAAAAACTCTGGTTTTAAAGTTTTCATCTGAATTATTTCATTTTTCTTTTTTTCTCCTCCAGAAAAGTTTTGATTAATAGAGCGATGCATCATTTCTTTAGGGAAATTAAGATCTTTATAATTAGTTTCTAATTCTTTTATAAAATCATATAAACCTATTGGAGTCTCTCTTCTACAGTTAATTGCCATTTTTAAAAATTCTTGATTAGTTACTCCTTCAACATCAATTGGATTTTGAAACTGAAGAAATATTCCAAGACGAGCTCTTTCATCTGTTGTTAAATTAAGTATCGATTTTTTATTTACTAAGATGTCTCCTTTTACTACTTTATAATCACTGCTTCCCATGATGACTTTGGAAAGAGTACTTTTCCCAACACCATTTGGGCCCATAATTACATGTATTTCATCTTTTTTTATATTTAAATTAAATCCCTTAAGGACTGTTTTATCTTTTATTTTTACTTCTAAATCTTTTATTTCGATATCCATAAAAATCACCAACTATATTCTACCACTAAAATCTATTTTTCACAATAATTATAAATTGTTTATTATAAGCAATTAATTACAAGGATAGACATTTAATTTTTTATCTTTTCAAAATACTATTTTTAGTATATAATTGTATGGAGGTGATAGATAGTATGAAAGATGATTGTGTGTTTTGCAAAATAATAAATGGAGAGATTCCTACAAATAAAATTTATGAAGATGATGAAGTTATTTCTTTTTTAAGTATTGATCCTGTAACTTATGGTCATACATTAATTATACCAAAGAAGCATTTTACTGATTATACTGATATTGATTTAGAAACTTTAAACTATATAAATAAAATTGGTAAAAAAATATATAAAATGCTTTGGGAAAATTTAAAATGTGATGGAATGAAACTTGTACAAAATAATGGAACACCTCAGGAAGTTAAACATTATCATTTACATCTAATTCCTATTTTTGATAATGAGCCTTCTGGTAAAGATGATTTTGAAAAAGTTTTAAAGGAAATAAAAAATGGTAACTAATGTTACCTTTTTATTTTGAATTTTTTAATCATTTATTTTCTAATATAAACCATAATAATAAAGGTGAATATTATGAAAATAAGACTTGGGTATGTTGATGGACCTTTCTCTCTTCCTATTAGTTATTGCCATACTATTACTTATACAAACTTTAAAAAACTTGATGATAAAGTAGCTTACTTCAAACTTAAAAATATAGTTAATACTAATCTTGATAATTTTTTAAAAGTGTTAAAATTTAATAAACAAAATAAAATTACTTTTTATAGAATGAGTCATACTATTGTACCTTTAGCAACTCATAAAGATGTAGATTTTGATTATATAAATTTATTTAAAGAAAAATGGATAAAAATTGGTGATTATATAAAGATGAATAATATGAGAGTAGACTCTCATCCAAATCAATATTGTATTTTAAATAGTACTAATAAGGATGTGGTAAATAATAGTTTCGATATTTTAAAATTTAATTATAATTTATTTAAGGCAATGGGTATAAAATCAAAAGTAGTTCTTCATATTGGAAGCTTAAATGGTAACAAAGATGATGCTATTAAAAGATTTAAAGAAAATTTTTATAAATTAGATAAAAATATTAGAGATATGGTTACTTTAGAAAATGATGATAAAATATTTAATATTGTTGATACTTTAAATCTTTGTGAGGAGTTAGATATTCCTATGACTTTAGACTATCATCACTATTTATGTAATAAAAATGGTGAAAAATTACATGATTATCTTGATAGAATTATTAATACTTGGAAAAATACTGGTTTAAATCCTAAAATACACTTTTCAACCCCTAAAAATAAGAAAGAATTTAGAAGTCATAGTGATTTTATTGACTATAAATCATTTGTAAAATTTCTAAATATATTACTACCTTTTAACTGTGATTTTGATATTATGCTTGAATGTAAAGCAAAGGAAGAGGCTCTTTTTAGGCTTTCAAGACAGCTTAAATTTACTAAAGGTATAAGTTGTTTAAACACAAGTACTTTTATAATTAAAAAAAGTATATAAAATTTATATACTTTTATTTACTTATTTTATTAAAAAAACGCTACTTAAGCGTTTTCTTTGTCATTTATTTCTTTTATTTTTCTTTCGATATTTTCCCCATATTCAATAGATGTATCATAATGAAAACTTATTTGGGGCATTTTTCTTATTTGAATATTTTTAGAAAGTTCAATTTCAATAAAGTTTGCTGCACTATTTAGGGCAGATTCTATTTCATCTTTATTTTCTCTATTTAAACAAGTAAAGTATACTTTAGCAAATGATAAATCATTAGTAACATCACAATCTGTAATAGTTGCATCTTTGGCTTTAGGATTTTTTACATCCTCTAAAATAATTCTACTTATTTCTCTTACAAATAAGCTACCTATTTTTTGTGATTTAATACTCATCTTTTTACCTCTTCTAAAGTATAGACTTCTAAAATGTCTCCTTCTTTAATATCGTTAAAGTTTTCTATTGTTATACCACATTCTATACCTTTTTTAACTTCATTTGCTTTTTCTTTACCTCTTTGAAGTGATGCAATAATACCATCATAGATTACTATTCCATCTCTTACTACTCTAACTTTATCAGCATTTTTTACTACTCCATCAGTTACAAAGCAACCTGCAATAGTACCAACTTTAGAGAATTTAAACAATTGTCTTACTTCTACTGTTCCTAAAACTTTTTCTTTATATTCAGGATCTAACATACCAATTATTGCATCTTCAAGTTCTTCAATTATTTTATAGATTACGCTGTGAAGTCTAATATCAACTCCATATTCTTTAGCAAGTTCTACTGTTTTACTATTTGGTCTTACATTAAATCCAATTACAATAGCATGAGAAGCATTGGCTAAAACTATATCACTTTCTGTTATAGTTCCTACTCCACTTCTAATTACTTCTACTTTTACATCATGAGAATCAATTTTAGAAAGGGATTGTTTGATTGCTTCTTCACTACCTTTTACATCAGTTTTTAAAACAACACTTATTTTTTTTGTACCTTCTTTTACTTTGCTGAATAAATCTTCTAAAGTCATACCAGAACGATTAGTATTCTCATCTTTTGCTCTTAATTTTCTATCTTCTGAAACTTTTCTTGCTTCTTTTTCTGTTTCAAATGCCATGAAACGATCACCAGCTACAGGAAGTTCATTTAATCCAGTAATTTCTACAGGCATACTTGGACCTGCCATTGCTATATTTTCGCCTTTATCATTTTTTAAGGTTCTTACTTTACCATATTCAGTTCCTACTACAATAGGATCACCAAGTCTTAAAGTACCATTTTGAATTAAAAGGGTTACGATAGATCCAATATTTTTATCAAGTCTCGCTTCAATTACAGATCCTGTAGCATAACGATTAGGATTGGCCTTTAAATCATTCATTTCTGCTACTAATAAAATATTTTCTAAAAGTTCATCAATACCTACTTTAGTTTTAGCAGATATTTTATTTACTAAAGTATCTCCGCCCCACTCTTCAGGAGTAAGTCCAGCTTCTGATAACTCTGTTAAAACTTTTTCTGGATTAGCATTTGGAAGATCAATTTTATTTATCGCTACAATTATTGGAACATTAGCAGCTTTAGCATGATCTATTGCTTCAACTGTTTGAGGTTTTACTCCATCTTCTGCTGAAACTATAATAATTACAATATCAGTAACAGAGGCCCCACGAGCTCTCATTTCAGTAAAAGCAGCATGACCAGGAGTGTCAATAAAGGTTATAAGTTTTTCTCCTACTTTTACTTGATATGCTCCAATGTGCTGAGTTATTCCACCTGCTTCACCACTTACTACACTTGTTTTTCTAATAGCATCAAGAAGTGATGTTTTACCGTGATCAACATGTCCCATAATTGTTACTACAGGTGGTCTTTCTACTAAATCTTCTTCTTTATCGATTATTTCGTATTCTTCAAAATTTGATATATCTCTTGTTTCTTCTTTTTTTAACTCTTTTCCATAGTCAATTACTAAAAGTTCAGCAGTTTGAAAATCTAAACTTTGATTTAAATTAGCCAGTGCTCCGAGATCAAATAATTTTTTTATTAAACTCGCAGAATTTTCGTTTAGAGAATCTGCTAAATCTTTAACTGTCATTCCTTCTTTATATAGAACTATCTTTTCTTCTTCACTACTATTAGTTTTTAACTTTTCTTTATGTTTATATAAATCTTTTTTAGCCTTTAAATATTCTTTATTATCCATTTTTTTAGAAACTGGTTTCTTTTTCATTTTGACATGACTTTTATCTTGAACTGATTCTATTCTTAAATCTTTTTCAAGTTCATCGTCATCTACTACCTCATCGTCTTCTTCTATTTCTTTATCTTCATCTATAGAATCCTCTTCTTTTGCGAGTTCATTATCTAATAATATGATATCTTCTTCACTTAGTAAATCGTCAGAATTTTTAGCTTCAATACCAAGTTTTTCACATAGTGCTAATATTTCTTTTTCGTCTTTTGAAACATCTATAGCATATTCTTTCACATTCATCATAATAAATCACCACTTTCTTTTATTTTTTAACACATTTTTTCAAGTTCATCATAAATGGCTTCCGGTACTTTGACTTCAAGATGTTTTTCTAAAATTTTAGAATCTCTAGCTTTTTTTATAACATCTTTATCAAGTTTTAAATAAGCACCGCGTCCATTTGCTTTTCCTTTTTCATCTATTATTATTTCTTTTTCTGGTGTTCTAACTACTCTTATAAGTTCTTTTTTAGGACATTTTTCATTAGTTACAACACAGGTTCTCATTGGAATTTTTACATTTTTCATATTATTCCCCTACTTTAATACTTATGCCCATTTCTTTAACTTGTTCGCTATTTTTTACATCAATTTTATACTTTGTAAGACGAGATGCTAAGCGAACGTTTTGTCCTTTTTTACCAAGTGCAAGTGAAAAATCATCTCCATCTGCAATGGCAAGTGCTTCTCCTTTTTTAGGATCTAATATATAAACTTGAACGTTTTTAGCAGGATTAAGAGCATTTTTTATAAATTCTTCTTTATTTTCAGAATACTTGATAATGTCTAATTTTTCTCCTGATAATTCTTTAATTATATTAGATATTCTAGAGCCTTTTTCTCCGATGCAGCAACCAATTGGATCAATGTTTGCATATTCTGAGTAAACAGCAACTTTTGATCTTGAACCAGCATCTCTTGCAACACCATAAATCATAACAGAACCATCTGCGAGTTCTGGTATTTCAAGTTCAAATAGTCTTTTTACAAAATTATAATGACTTCTTGATAAAAGAATTATTGTTCCTTTGGTATTTGAATTTACTTTAGTAACGTATGCTTTAATAGTTGATCCCATTTCTATTTTTTCATCACCAATTAATTCTGATTTTGGAAGTATTCCATTAGTTCTTCCTAAATCAATATAATAGTTGTTTTCATCTTCTAAAGCTACTGCTCCAGAAACTAATTCTCCTTCTTTATCTTGAAATTCTAAAATTAAACTATTTCTTTCTGCTTCTCTTATTTTTTGAATTACAACTTGTTTAGCAGTTGAAGCTGCAACACGTCCAAAATTATCTGGTGTTACTTCTTCTTCAATTGTACTTCCTATTTCTAATGTTTTATCTATTTTTTTAGCATCTTCTAAAGAAATTTCTACTTCATCATCTTCTACTTCTTCAACAACTGTTTTATAAGAATAAATTTTTATTTCTCCTGTTTCTTTGTTAATATTTATTTTAGCATTAGTACGAGAATTAAAATTTTTCTTGTATGCTGAAAGTAAAGCTTGTTCCATAGTTTCAAAAATATAATCACGGTCGATATGCTTTTCTTTTTCAAGCAAATCCACGGCATTTAAAAATTCTTTACCATTCATTATTTACTTCCTCCTTTTTCTTTACTTGATACATCAAGAATGTATTTTTCTTTAATAAAATCTTCTTTATCTAAAATTTTATTAATTATATTAGTAGCTTCAACTATTTTATCAATATTTAAAATTTCTTCACTATCTAATATTATGTTTAAACTACCCTTTTCATAATTTATAGTATCTACTGTAATATTAATTTTTTCTAAAGGTTTTTCTATTTTTGTTTTTATTTTATCAATCATACTTCCTCCCTTAAAACAAGACAAAAGTGGGTTTTGCCCACTTCGTTGTACTTAGATTATAACATATATTAAATAAAATGCAAAGTTTTTTAGTATTTTTTATTTAACTTGTTATGTAATCGTGATAACCTCCGAGAACATTTACGACTTTATATCCCATATTATCTAATTTTGAACAAGTTTTTACACTTTCCATTCCTTGAGTACAGTATATATAATATTCTTTTGATTTATCTAAATATTTGCTTGGATCCATAAGTAGAAAATTATTTGGTATGTTTTTACTACTTGGAATGGATCCTAAATTATATAAATAATTTTTTCTAATATCTATTATATTTACTCTACCAACCATTCCTTTTAATTCACTTGCTTTTATGCTTTTATACATAAATACTCCTCCTTTGTTATTTTATGAAAAAGTGAAAAAAATGATTGTATGAGCAATTTATATTTAGAAAAATAAATATTTTATATTTTTTGTTAAACTATTAAAAAACCCTTGAAATATAATAATTTCAAAGGTTTATAATTTTTATTCATCAAAGAAATCATCAAAGAATTGATCATCAGTTACTTTAAATTTAGAAACTTCTGAATCCTTTACTGGTTCTGCTTTTTTCATTTCTGGTATATTTTGCTTATGTGGTATAGAATTTATCTCAGGAGCTTCTTCACTGTGAACTGTTATATTTGGCTTGCTATTTAAATCAGATTGTTCTTCTTTAGGATTTACATTATTTATAAATCCGGCGAGCATAGTAGGTGCTATATCAGAAGCAGGAGAATTTTTTAAATCCGGTTTTTCTTCTTTTGTTTCCTCTATTTTGCTTTCTTCAGTTTCAGTTTTAATTTCTTCTTTAACTTCAGTTTGTTTCTTCTTTTTTTCGGCCTCTTTTGCCTTTAATTTTTCTGCTTCTTCTTGTTCTTCTTTTTCAAGTTCTGCTATTTTAGCATCTATTTTTTTGACTAAATCATCAACATTTAATGGTTCTTGGGTATCATGACTATTATTTACACTATTATTTGTCTTTAAGGCTTCAAAAGGATTATCAAATGGAGGCATCATTCCTCCAGGTATACCTGGCATAGAAGGTGCTCCTGCCATATTCATGAATTTATCTTTTCTTTTATTTTTCATAAACTCTTTTAAATTAAAAACTTTAACATCCTTTTTTTCTCTTTCAACAAATGGATCAGCTTCAATTTTAGGTGATCCCCAATCTATTTCAAAATTAGGTTTAAGCCTTGTTTTATAAGGATTTAATCTAATTCTTTTAACTATTGCTTCAAACTTTTTCATTCTTTGAAGATCTGCTACTGTTGCAAGAGGACGAGTTTCTTCTCTTTCTTTTTCTCCTTTTCCTACTTTTACAATCTTATCTCCACATAACTCGCTTATTTCTTTAAGAGCTGCAAGTTCTGTAGTAAGCAGGTAAAGTAAATTATTACAGTTACTTCTGATAGTTTGAGCATCTTCTTTTCCATAAACTGCATCTAATTGAGCAAAGTTTTGAATAATCATCGTAAATCTAATTAGTCTAGATCTAGCCGCAGTAATCATTGTTGTTATGTCCTTTAAAGGTGGCATATTAGCAAACTCATCTAGAATAAAGTTTGTTCTAATAGGAAGCTCTCCTTTTGGAGAATTTTGAGCAGTATCAATTAAAGATTCATAACATTGTTTGATAAAGATAGTTGCTAAGGCGTGATAAGTTTTCTTTTCATCTTGGATTATCATAAAAACTGCTGTTTTTTTCTTACCAATTGTATCAATATCAAAATCATTTTGAGAAAGCATTTCTGATAAGTTTTCACGTGATGAGAAAAGACGAATTTTTTGTCTAAATGTAGATAAAATAGAACCTTTTGTTTCTTCTGGTGCAAAAATTGTACCAGATGCACAGGTATAAGCAGCACCTGCAGGATCTTTATCGTTAAAGTACTCTTTAATATAGGTGCTTCTGGCCCCAAACTTTTCTTCTCCAACTGTTGTCATAAGTGAAATACTATTAATATTTATTTCTTCTTCTTTAGCATCTTCAAAAAGCCCTAAAGCAAGTCCCGCAAAATAATCTGCTGAGGTTTTTTCCCAGAATGGATCTTTATTAGCACTTGATTCTTCATATAGAATATTAGCTGCTAAATCATCTAAAAGTTCCATAGCTTTATCAGTATTACCTTCTTTGTATAACTTATATGGAAGATGAAGCGGATTCCAAGTATTACCACGTTGTGGATCACGGAAATTTAAAACAAGTATTTGGTATCCTCTTTGTTTTAAAAGGCCGGCACTTTCACGGTAAATTTCACCCTTAGGATCTGTTACAATCATTGATTCACCCTTTTTAGCAAGTATTTTTACTAATGGATGAATTATACACTGAGTTTTACCTGTACCAGTAGAACCAATTACTAAGTTGTGACTTTCTCCATCATCTACCCATAATTTTTGACCATTACTTACAATTGGAAATCCAGCATGTTCATAATTTTCATCACTAACATCAAGTTCTGATAAAGTTTTTTTCATTTCTTTATCAGTACACCATCTTGAAAAACCTTTTTCATCTTTTGGTTCAGATGAAATACCAAAACCCTTTTCCTGTTCAAAGAAGTAATTCTTTACTGTTGCAAACAAGAAAACCATGGCGAAGGCATAAAAAACGATAACTGCTGGTAAATTTTCAACTAGTGCTGTAAATGGATTAAGCCCGGCAAATGTTCCTTCATTAGCAAATGAAGAAATATTATTAACTAAAATTGATACTACTATTAAAAGAAGTAGTGCAAAAAGTGCAAATATCATCCAGTCTTGTGCTGAAGCTTTAAATTTTAGTTTCATAGTTTACCCTCCCTTGGTTTATTTATTATAGTCCTCCACCAGTTCCAAACGAATCTAATTCTTCTGGTGTAACTATTACTGTAATACGCATTCTACGGGATCCACAAACAAATAAGGCTTCTCCCTGTGAATAACGTTTTATACTTTCTTTTTCATTATCATTTAAATCTATAAGCAATGAAAGATCTTCAACTGCTTGTTTTTTAAGGCCCATTACTAAATAATAAGATGCATTATCAAAGATTGCTTTTCCTTGAGTTATTACTGCCTGTGATGTAAAATCACTTGGTTGTTGTGTAATTATTATATTTCCCGTATTGTATTTACGAGAACGTCTTTGAATTTGAGCTAAAAAGTCAGCTCCTAAAACATTTCCTCCAGAAAGAAGAACATGTGCTTCATCTACCATTAATACTGTGTTTTGTGTTGGGTCTAAACATAGACTCCAAGCATATTTTAAAACGTTAAATAATAGAGCATTTCTAATATTAACATCTGTATTCATAAGTTCTCTAATATTGAATACTATGAAATTACTACGTGGTGATATAGTTGTTTTTCCATTAAAGTAAAATCTAAGTTCATTAGTAAGTGGTCTTATTTTAAGTTCAAGCCTTTCCATTATATCACGTTCATGAGTCATATCTGTCATTGAAGTAAGTTTTCCTTTGATTGTTGTATATACGTCATCAAATGTTGGATAGTGTTCACTAGTAAATGTTGAAAAATCAGTATTAAATCCTATTCCAAATCTTTGATATGTCTCTTGAGTAAGTTCTATAAATAAATTAAGAACATCCTCTTCAATAGATGGATCATAGTATTTCATAAATGCTTTTAAAAACTGAAGTGTTTTGGTAAGAACTGTGTATCCAAGGCCTTGCCTTATTTCATCATCATCAGCATCTATTAATACTTCAAATGGATTAATAAGTCCAAATTCGCCACCCTTTCCTAAATCTATTGTATCTCCACCAACGGCTTCAACCATTTCTTTAAGTTCGTTTTCAGGGTCGATTGCTACTATTTGATAACCGTTTCTTATAGCGGTTCTTAAAAGTAATTTAGCAGCAGTACTTTTACCTGAACCAGAAGTACCTAAAATAATCATATTAGCATTTACTCTGTTATGTTCTTTTCTCATTTGATATAGGAATTGGTTAAACATAACAACCCCACCAGAGAAATCTGTTCCAAGAAGAACTGAAGGCCCTGGATCTTTAATGCTATCAAATATATATGGATACATTCCAGCCATTGTAGGACTTGGCATAATTGTTCCAATTCGCTCTTCTACTTCTTGTTTTGGGAAAACTGGAATTATTGATTTTAAAACTTGTTCTTGTTCAAATCTTAAAGGAATTGCTCTAAGCTGCATAGCATCTAAATAGTTTTTAACTTGAAGTTTTTTAAGATCTAAATCTTCTTTTGACTCGCCAGTTACTATAATATGCATTTGAAAATCAAACGTTTTTGATTGAGCAGCTGCAAGTTGTTGAATGAATGATTCAAGTGTTTCATAGTCTTGTCTTATACTTTCTTGATATGTTGCATCTTTTTCTTCTTGATATCTTATTTTCATTGAAGCAAGTTCTTTATTAAGCATTTTTGTTAAAGTTGAAAATGGTACAGGGATATGCTTAATTACTATTTTAACACCTGGCATATTAGTTATGTTTGATAAAAATCCTACACCGACATATCTAGGATAACCAACAACTGTTAAAATAGTCATGAATTTATCACTAGCAACTATCATGTTGCTGTTTGTAAAATCAAGCCCTTTTGGAGCCACTTCGCTTTTAAAGTAACTCATATTGGCATCACCCCTCCAGATTCATATTTTTTTCCTCCATTTAAGAAGTTATCTATTATCATTCTAAGATCGTCATTTGATGTTTGACTTGCCACAAGACCGGCACTGGCTAAACTATTTATCAAATTACGAAGTCTTTTTTGTAAAAGTTCTCCATTTTTTTCTTTAAACAGAATAAAGTATTCAGTATCTACAACATCATTATTGATAAAATATTCTCCTTTTTGCATATCTTGTGAGATGAGTTTTCTTATTCTTTGATCTTGATTTTTATTATAAAGAACTTGAAGTTCTGCTTGATAAACTGCGATATCTACAGGACGATCTGCTACTACTAACCAAAATTCAAAATCAATAGTGTTATAGAAATTCATAAGTCCTATTAATGCATTATCCATGGAAACTTGGTCTAATATGAAAATGTTTCTAGGTTGTATTTTAACACCTGTAATCATTTCATTTCTATTATTATACATAATTCCATTACTAATAGCTTTAAGTGGTAACCAATTTTCTGTATATTTGGGATTTTTTTGAGCGGCTTTTGGCATAACTTTGCCACTTTGTTTATTTTCCTCATTATTATTTACAGGTGTATTTATACTATTTATACCCGAATTAACACTTTGATTTACTTGCCCATTTCCCGAATTATTCATCTGATTGTTCATATTTATAACACCAACCTCTCCATACATATTTTCTTCGGTTTACAAAGTAAAATTTATACATTTCATGAATAAATACTCTTGAATTATGATAATTTGCAATTGGGAATACTAGAAATGCTGAGATAAAGGCAGGAGTTAAAGTTATTATTGCTGCCCAAATCTCAATTATTGGGAGTATTGTAAAGAGTATAAATGATATTAATATTCCACTTGCCAATATTATCAAATCAAGTTTACTTAAAAAACCAAATATTAAACCTTGTTTTTTACTATTAGCAGGTACTAAATAATTGTAATCCATGTAGTATCACATCCTTTTTATTATTAACTTTTTTTAGAATAGTCATCAAACGCTTTTGCTTTACCATATTCAGTAGATTTTTGAACTGCAATAATTTCATCACTGTATTGATTAGATTTATCTCTTGCAATTCCTTCTACATCTTCATATGCTGCAAAAGTTTGAACATCTCTTTCAGTTTTTCCAAGTTCTCTTTGAAGTGCTGTATTAACTCTAAGTTCTGTCCTCATTTCTGTTTCGGCTTGTTCAATTTTTCCTTTTGCTGATTGTTCAAAATCTATTGATAAAACTTGTCCATTAGCACCAACATATTTATCCGATTGACCAGAATCTATCCATTGTTGCCCATCATAATATTCAATATTGCCTTGACTATTTTTTCTATTTGTTTCATTTAAAGCAATGAAATCACTTCGTTCTTTTTTGTAAC
The DNA here is from genome assembly GCA_947628535.1 of uncultured Bacilli bacterium. Lineage (GTDB taxonomy): Bacteria > Bacillota_I > Bacilli_A > RF39 > UBA660 > UMGS1449. The sequence continues at coordinate 53,719 of CANRAF010000002.1, forward strand.
CAGCTTTTCCTGTTTTTGTTACTTGATTACCATTTGCATCTATATACGTATAAGTATAATTATCTGGATCAAGTTCTAATTTTCTCTTTTTATCAGATAAAAAATTGGAACTCTCTGCTAAATTTTCTATATTATCTTTATGTTTTCTAAAATTGTCTAGTAATTCCTTTTTATCTACTTTATCTTTAATTTGATTATCCATTTTAGTTTTTGGAGAATAACCTACAGTTCCTGCTACTCCTGCCACTGTTCTTTGCCAAAAACCTAATCCATTTTGCTTGGCATCATTTATTCTTGCATTCTTAGCAGCAATCTGGTTGGATCCACCTGTTATATTTCCTTTGGAGCCAGAACCTGCTCCTAAGGCTGCACCTTTAAAAGCACCACTTATTCTTCCAAGACCTTTCCCTGTTGCAAATCCAACAGCAGTTCCAAGTGCTCCGCCTGCGGCAAATCCTGCTGCACTTTTACCCATATTCATAATATCTTTAAATGAACTTCCCATAGAATCAAGTCCAAATAATTTAGAAATCATACTAGGTAAAGCTTTTGCAAATACTAAAATTGCTACAATATAGAAAAATTTAATTAATAAGTTTTGTTCCCAAAAACTTTCTGATATTAATTTTAAAAGATCTACTGCAATAGCAATTGCAAACAACTTTATAAATAAATCTACATAAATAGAAAGATACATTTTAACCCATTGATTAAATATTTTATCTTTGGGATTGACATAACTTATAATTGGAATTGGTGCAAGCATTTCGAGTAATAATAATTTAAATCTACGGATAATTATATCAATACATAGAATAAGTAAATATACTATTAATCCAATACCAGCAACTAATGAAGCAATAAATCCTAAATTCAAAGTATCATCTGACATTAATTCTATAATATTATCATTTGCTTCTGAGTTCTCAAACATATGTTCTTGCGCATTTTTACATTTTTCTTCTGACTCTTCATCTTCTGCACATTCTTGAAACGTTTTTGCAGTTGTTTGAGCAAACTTAATAGCTTCGTAAGAATGTTTTTCGCTTAATCCCTTAAAATATTTTTTACCACCATCAAAAGCACTAGTACTTGTATTTTTACCTATAAATAAATTATTAGTTTCAACCGAATGACTTGCTTGTTGCCCACTTGCATTCATCTTAAGGCCTTTAATCGCTTTTTCAAAATCATTATAGTTATTGTACCCTCCCATAATACCTATATTTTTACACGTTTGCGGTCCACTTGCAGTTACTACTTCAGAATCACAACCATCTATTTCACCTTTAGGCATTGATTTTTGTGCCGAATATGTACTATCGCTTGTTTTTTTTAAATATTTTGGACAAGTAGTAGGAAAATTAGAAGAAGTTACATTAAATACAGTACCCATTGTTATTTTACCAGGGAAAGGTGAATAATAACCATTATCTGAATCTCCGTGAATTCGCTGATCACTTCTATCATAATAAGAAAATTTGCATGTACCATCTCCACAATTTAATTTCCCAGTTGGCCCAGTATCTGGGTTATTATAAAATTCAATCTTATATACATCATTTATTACATAAGAATGGGTCCAATTAGTACCCACTAAATTTTTCTTATGTGATTTAACATTTATGTAATAACAAGTTAACTTTTCATTTGCAGCATAAACATCATCCACAAGTAATTTAGATTTAGAACTCATATTATCTGAATGTTTTTCTTTTATACTACTAACAGGCATTAATCGATTTATCAGACCATCATCAGCGAGAATTGCCTGTTCAACTTCAATTAATAAACCGTCCTTTTTATTAAAAATTATAAAATCTGGCGATAACGCTATTAATAGAATTATACATGTTACAATACGCTTTATCATTTTACCTGCGCCAGCTTCTTTGTCACTTACTGTATCAGGATTAATAATCATTTGAAGCATACCTATTGTAACTCTAAATAGCATAAATACCCCTGCTAACACGTATATTGTTTGGGTAAAATTAAAGTTTAAACTAGCAAATGCATTACCATCGTTACGAACTAACTCTAATAAAATATCATATATTCTAGCAACTAATGTGTATAGGCCTGCAATTATATTAAATAAAACACTTGCAACAATTTCATTAAATAACAATATTTGCATAATTAACCTCCTATACTATAGCCCTATTTTACAAACACCAGATGTTAGTCCTGCCATATACAATATAAAATTCAAAACTACTGGAACAAAAAAGATTGCTACTCCAATTACAATTCTTTTTACTGTTCTTGTAAGAGCAGTTTTCATATCTTTTTCTTCTTGAGAAATTACTGCCTGAACCATATCAACACTACATAAAGCAATTACTAAACATGGTGTTGCTATTTGTATCCAGGAAAATACTTTTGTTAAAATATCTCTAAAGTCAGCTCCAAGTAAATTACAATCACTTTGAGTAGGAAAATTAACTAAAAAATTTATATTGTTAATTATAAAATCTAACATTTAAATCACCTTCACAGTATTCATCTATTTTATTATAACAAAAAAAAAAGCACAAGACAATAAGTTTTGTACTTTTATTTACATATTTTTATTAACTTTTACCCTTACATGAATTGGCATTAGGCTTTGACACACAAGCTAAACATTTATTGTAATTATCATCAGCTTGGTTCTCTGCTCCAGATACCATACCAAATATTATTTGTACAATAACTACTACAAAGAATATTGCTACCCCATAAATAATTCTCATAAGTAACATTTTTTGGGCTTCTTTTATTTTTTTATCTTCTCCAGCCATTACTGCTTTACCTAAATCAATTGTACCAAGTAAAACGATAATTACGGGGATAATGATTTTCATTACATTTACTATTTGTCCAACAAATTGCCAAATTATTAAAGTTTTTTCACAAAAATTATCTGATGTTTGTAGTGTTGCACCACTACCAGCTTTTGCTAAAAACTGAATAATATCCATTGGCATTGCACTTAAAAATTCTAACATATTAATCTCTCCTTCTATCTATAACTATAATACTATATATAATACTGCTGTGTCAAACATTTTTTTTTAATTTTACACTTCTTCTCTTCCATATAAATTATCTTGGTTTATATCTTCATTTTCTTGTTGACTATTTTCATCATAATTATTTATCTCATTTTCTTGATTACTTTTAGATTCTTCAACATATTTTAAACAATTTTTGCTGTGTGGTTTAGTTGCACATTCCCAGCATATTTTATAATCACCTTCATCTGTTTCAACTCCGAGAAGGCCAAATATTACTTCTACAATTGTAAATATAAAGAATATTGCTACCCCATAAATTAATCTTCTAATGAATGCTTTTTGGGCTTCTTTTATTTTTTTATCTTCTCCAGCCATTACTGCCTTACCTAAATCAAGCGTACCTAAAAGAATAATTATAACTGGTATAATAATTCTAATTATATATATAATTTCACCGACAAAATTCCATGCGGCAGCACTATCGGCACAAAAGGTATCCATTAAACCACCACCAAACTACTTGGAAAGTATATCATAATATATGTTAAATGTCAATTAAAATACAATTAAATTTAAATTTCATAAGATTAACTAAGTAAAATTTATAATATAATAACTATCTTTTTATTTGCTGTAATTTTAAACATTATTTTATTTAAATATTTATTTTATTTTTTAAATGTGTTATTATGTATCTTGAGGTGTTAATATTGAAAAAATTTAGATGGTTAATAATACTTGCTATTATTATTATTGCTTTAGTTGCTGTTATCTTTATATTTTCTAATGATGAAAGCAAATATATTCATGAAATATCTTTTAGTGAAGTTGTTAATAAAATAGAAAATAAAGATGATTTTATTCTTTATATTAAACAAAATGGATGTGAACATTGTAGAGCATTTACTCCTAACTTTGTAAGTGTGTTAAGTGATAATAATTTAGAAGCTTATGCTCTTAATCTTAGTGATATTTCTGAAGAAGATAATGAATCTTATGAAGAAATGTTTGATATTGATGGAACTCCAACAGTACTATTCTTTGATGATGGTAATGAAAGTTTAATTAGAATTAGTGGTGAACAAACTAAAGCAAATATTAAATCAAAACTTGAAGCAACTAAATTTATAAAATAGAACTATATGTTCTATTTTTTTTATAAAAAAAAGGAATTAAATTCCTTATTTTAAAGTAAAAGTAACTTTCATATTTTTACTTACTTTTTTATTTACAATAGACTGATCTTTTACATATCCATATCCTTTGAAGCTACATTTTAGATTTAACATATCACAGACTGCTTCTGCTTCTCCTTTACTATATCCAGTTAAAGATGGCATATTATAACTTTTACTATTTGTTAAAAGAATAAGATTATCATTAGAATCAATAGTAGTATTTTTATTTGGATATTGATTTACTACTTTTGATCCTGTTCCAATAATTAATTTGTCTATACCTTTGGTTAATGATTTTACTCTTTCGACACTTTTATTTAAATAATTCCCTACTATTTTATTATGAATAGTAGTATCTTTTTCTTCTTCTTCGAAAATATTTAAATATTTATTCATATTTTTTACAATATCTGTTACTGAATCACTTAATACATTTGCACTACTTGGACGTTTACTTGAAGCATATATAATTACTTTTGGATTATTTTTAGGCCACATTCCCATAAATGATTTAGTAACGTTATAATCATCTTCATAGTAACTACCTGTATTTGAATTAACAAGTTGTGCTGTTCCTGTTTTACCAATTAAATTTGAATTTTTTACTCTATAAGCTGAACCTGTTGCTCCATACCAATTAGAATTTACTGTTTTATACATAAGTTCACGTATTTTTAAAGCTGTTTTTTTAGAGGCAACTCTATCTACTTCTTCTCTTTTTCCTTTATAGACAACTTTACCAGTTTCATCTATTACTTTATCTATTATATATGGTTTAAGCATAATTCCATCATTAGCAATTGATGTTAGGGCTTGAACATGCTGCATTGGAGTTGTTGTTATACCTTGACCAAATGATGCATTATATACTTCTGTTTCATAATTAAATCTTATCTGTCCTGGTACTTCACCTGCGAGAGTTATACCAGTTTTTTTTCCAAATCCTATTTTTGTAAAATAATCATTTAATATTGTTTTATTAATAAAGTTATTTACGATATTAATTACTCCGACATTACTTGACGCTTGAAATCCTTGATCGTATGTTATTCTTCCGAAACCTCCTGCTAACCAGTCATTAATTACTGTCCCATCTTCTGCTTCATATCTTCCAGAGGTAAATTTACTATCTCCTCTGTAGGTTCCTGCTTCCATTGCTGCCATATAAGTGTAAGTTTTCATTATTGATCCTGGTTCATAAGCTTCACCTACTGTAATATCAGTCCAGTTTTTTATATTTTTTTTATTTGGATCAAAAGATGGCTTTTGACTACTTCCTAAAATTTTTCCTGTTTTAGCATCCGCAACTATTAATGTTAACCAGTCAAAATCATATTTACTATCGACATCACTTGCAGCTTGTTCTAAGAAAAATTGTACATTTGAATCAATTGTTAAGTAAATATCGTTTCCATCTATTGCTTTTATAGTAACCTCTTTTGTTCCAGGTATTTTATAGCCATTTAAATCTTTTTGATAAGTTGTATAACCATCTGTTCCTGAGAGAACATCATTTAGTAAGGCTTCCATGCCAAATTCTCCATTAATTTTACCTTCTTCATCTGATTTAGCATATCCAAGAGTATAAGATGTAAAGTCTCCATTTGGATAGTAACGTTTTTCATTTTGAATAAAATCAATACCTGGTAGATTTAAAACTTCTATTTTTTCCTTTTCAAGTTCTGTAAGTTCTTTACCTGAGCTACCAAATTCTACTTGATATCTTCCTTTTTGATTTAATATTTTATATATTTCACTTTCTTTCATGTCAATTACTTTAGATAATTTTTTAGCAGTCATTTTTTTATCTTTGACATGATATAACTTGCTTTCACCTTCACTTCTCGAAGGATCTAAGTATGCTATTAATGTATATGATGAAACATTAATTGCTAAGGCTTCTCCATTTGAATCGTAAATGTTCCCTCTTTTAGCATATATTTTTTTAGATACAACGCTTCTGCTATCTGCAAATTCTTTTAAATTTACACCATCTACTTCTTTAGAAAGTGCGAGAAAAGATACTCTATAACTTAAAAATAAAAAACAAAAAAGAGCAATAACAATAAACAAATTTATTAATTTATTGCTTTGTTTTGCTCTTTTCATTTTAATCACCTTACTTACTCTACTATTTTTATGCTATTACTAGTATAACTCAATCCCATCTTTTTGGCAACTGATTCTAGATTTTCTAAAGATGCTAGTTCGTTAATTTTCATTTGAAGACTTTCGTTATTTTTGTTTTGCTTTTCTATTTCTGCTTTACTATTTTCAACTTCATAATTAATTTCACTTAGAGTACTTTTAGCAAAAACACTCATAAATGGATATGACACACAAATAAGAGCTGTCACAAAAAATAACACTTTCTCAAATTTAGTAAATTTAACTGTTTTCTTTTTACGCTTTTTCATTTTTTCATCTCCATTATTTTATTTTTTCTATTACTCTAAGTTTTGCTGATTTACTTCTTTTGTTTTGTTTTATCTCTTCATCTGTTGGAAGTATTGGTTTAGTAGTTACCAGTTTAAAATCTGGGAGAAGGTCTTTTGGAATATTTGGAAGACCTTTTACTACTTTATCTATTTCACATTTTTCTTTAAACATTTTTTTACATATTCTATCTTCTAAAGAATGAAATGTTATTACTACTACTCTTCCACCTACATTTAAAAGTTCTAAACTATCTTTTAAGGCAGTTTCTAATTCTTCAAGTTCATTATTTACTTCAATTCTAAGGGCTTGAAAAACTTTTTTAGCAGGATGAGTGTTTCTTTTTTCTTTGTATGGATAACATCTATCAATTATTTCTACTAGCTCTATAGTAGTTTCAATTTCTTTTTCTTTTCTTACTTTTTCAATTTCAAGAGCTATTTTTAAAGCATGTTTTTCTTCTCCATACTCTCTAAATATACGAGTTAATTCATCAGGTGTATATGTGTTTATAATAGTCTTTGCTGTTATTTTAGAGGACTTATCCATTCTCATATCAAGTGGTCCATTTTTCATATAACTAAATCCTCTTTTTTCATCATCTATTTCAACAGATGAAACTCCTAAATCAAATAAAATACCATCTACTTTTTTATTACCAAGTTTTTCTTTTATATTTTTGTAGCTAGTGTTATATATTTCAAAGTTATCATCTATTTTAGCAAGTTTTATGCGACTATAGTTTATTGCTTCTATATCTTTATCAAAAGCCAATAAATATCCCTTTTTTATTCTTTTTAAAATTTCACTTGCATGACCGGCAAATCCTAAAGTCGCATCAATATAAATACCATCTTCCTTTATATTTAAATATTCTATAGCCTCCTTAAGGAGTACACTTTTATGTTTTTCTTCCATCATCAAACTTCAAAATTAGTTTCGAAAAGATGGTCTGCTAAATCTGATATTTCATCTCGGCTTACATCTACAAAACTATTCCATTTTTCTTTAGACCAGATTTCTAGTCTATCGTTTACTCCGATTATAATACATTCTTTATCTAAAGATGCATAATCGATTAAAGGATTAGATATTTTGATGCGACCTTGTTTATCAAATTCAGCGGCAGTGGCTCCAGATAGAAACATTCGTGTGAAACTTCTCGCGTCTTTTTTAGTAAAAGGTAGTGTTTTTAATTTAGAAACTATTAATGACCACTCAGGAAGAGAATAAACAAATAAACAATCTTCAAGCCCACGAGTAACAATTACATTTTCCCCAAGTTCCTCGCGAAGCTTTGAAGGTATTATAATTCTTCCTTTTTCATCAAGGTTATGATGATATTCCCCCATCAACATAACAATCACCACTTTCTACCACATCGTTCCACTGTCTACCACAATTTTACTATTATATATATCTTTTGTAAATAGTTTTTTGAGAAAAAATTATAATTTTTCTAAAAGCAAACATTTATTTGTCAAACAAAAAAAATACTGCAATCTTTTGCAGTATTTTATAATTACTTTCTAATTAAATTAATTTTTCTCTTATTTTATTTGTTACACTTTTCATATCACATCTATTTTTTAATTTTGGAGTTATTAGTCTCATTATGTTTCCTAAGTCTTTAACAGTTTCTGCTCCTGTTTCTTCAATTGCATCATCTATTATTTTGTTAATTTCTTCATCTGTCAACTGCTTAGGCATATATTCACTTAATATATCTATTTCTTTTTGGTAGGACTCTATTAAATCATTTCTGTTTGCTTTTTTAAATTCTACTATTGAATCATTTCTCATTTTTATTTGTTTATTTATAACATCAAGTAATAATTCATCATTTTCTTCTTTTTTGTTATTTATTATTTCTAACTGCATTGCTCCTTTAACTGCTCTTAAAGTATTAAGTTTATCTTTGTCTTTTTCTTTCATAGCAGTTATTAAATCGCTTTTTAATTTTTCTAATAAATTCATAATATTTTCCTTTCTTTATCTAAAAAACAGAAATTTTAATCATTTCTGTTTCTGTTATTTCGTTTATTTCTTTTTTTAGAGTTAATGATGTTTTGTTTTTTTTCTTCTCTTCTTTTAACTCCTGGTTTATCGTAATACTTTCTTTTTTTGGCTTCAGAAAGGACACCATCACGAGCACATTTTTGTTTAAAATTCTTTAGTGCTTTATCTAAATTACCTTTTACTGTTACTTCAGTCATAATTTAAGCCTCCTTTCTTGCCATTACTAAAGTGTATTATAACAAACTTAATTACAAATTTCAAGTTTTTTTTACTTTATTTAAAAGGGCATTTTAAAATTACCGTTTGTTAATTGTTTCATCATTTTTTTACTTTGTTCAAAATTACTAAGTAATCTATTAACTTCCTCTACTTTTCTTCCACTTCCTTTAGCAATTCTTTGTTTTCTACTTGCTTTAATTATTTCAGGTTTTCTTCTTTCTTCTTTAGTCATAGATAAGATTATTGCTTCAATATGGGCAATATCTTTAGGATCTATATTAACGTTATTTAATCCCATTTTTTTAGCTCCGGGAAGCATTTTCAAAATTGATTCAAGAGATCCAAGCTTTTTTATTTGTTTCATTTGTTTTAGAAAATCTTCTAAATCATATTTACCGCTTCGCATCTTTTTAAATGATTTTTCTGCTTCCTTTTCATCTATTACTTCATTTGCTTTATCAACTATAGAGAGTATATCTCCCATACCAATAATTCTTGAGGCCATACGGTCTGGATAAAAAGCATCTAATCCATCTAATTTTTCACTTGTTCCAACAAATTTAATTGGAACTGATGTTAAGTGTCTTACAGATAGAGCAACCCCTCCTCTGGTATCACCATCTAATTTAGTTAAAATTACTCCTGTTAAATCTAAGTTTTCATTAAATCCTTTAATTACATTTATAGCATCTTGTCCCATCATAGCATCGATTACTAAAAGTACTTCATCTGGATTTATTTCTTTTTTAATACTTTTTAACTCATCCATAAGTTCTTCATCAATATGAAGACGTCCTGCAGTATCTATTAAGACATAATCAAAACCATTTTCTTTAGCATAGTTAATAGCATTTTTACTTATTTCAGTAGGAGATTTTTTTCCTTCTTCATAAACTTCAATATTTAACTCTTTACCTATTTGTTTTAACTGATCAATAGCTGCGGGACGATAAATATCACAAGCGACTAAAAGAGGTTTTTTACTATGTTTTTTTCTTAAAAAATTAGAAAGTTTCCCAATTGTTGTAGTTTTACCTGATCCTTGAAGCCCTACGAGCATTAAGGTTGCAGGATTACCCTTTAAATTAAGTGGTTCGGATTGTCCCCCTAAAAGGGCTTCTAATTCATCTCTTATTATACCTACAAACATTTCTCCAGGAGATAAACTTTTCTTTACTTCTTCTCCAAGAGCTTTTTCTTTTACTTTAGAAGTAAACTCACGAACAACTTGATAGTTTACATCAGCCTCTAAAAGAGCAAGCCTTACTTCTCTAAGCATTGGGTCAATATTTTCTTCAGTTATTTTTCCATGTCCTTTTATATCTTTTACTATTTTTTCAAATCTATCACTTAACGACTCAAACATATTAATCACCTTTTGTAATTATATCAATTATTTTAAAAAAAAGAAAGAATCTTAATTTAAATCATTAAGTTCTTTAATTGAAAAACCTGTACATTCTTCTACTATTTTAATATCAATTCCTTTGTTTAACATATTTTTGGCAATTTGTTTTTCTTTGTTTTTATTTTCTTTTTCCATTTTTTTTGTTTCTTCCTTTAACATCTCTTTAACCATTTCTTTAGTTCTTTTTTTGACCATTTTTTCAGCCCTTTCCTCTGCCATTGCTATCATTGTTAATTCCTGTTTTGTGTAATCATCATATGACTCTACTTTCCCGTTTATCGCATCCATATACTTTTTCATATCCATCAATCTTTCATCTCCCTTTACTATCTTTTCTATTTCTTCTTCCTTTCTTGTTGTTAATATCTTACATATCTTTTCAAACTCCGTCATTTCTTCTTTATTATATATCTTTTTCTTATAATATGAAAGATTTATATGAAATATTTTTATTAGACCACTATATATTCTGCTTTCTATGCTCTCTTCTCTTATACTATATTTGTATATCCCTTTCCCCTTTTTCTCTATATCATAACTATCAAAGTTTATTTGTATTACCTCTAAACTGTTTTCTATTATCATCCTTCTTAGATGACTTATATTTCTTTCTATTAATTTTTTACTATATACTCTATTACACTCTATTGATATATATTTATCATTTACTTTTACATAATAGTCACATACTTCTCCTTTTTTATTTTTTCCTTTGGCTATAAATCCTGGATCTTTTTCTTCAAATTCTTTTAATTCTATTCCTAAGAGTTCTTTTACTATTACTTTTATTAAGAAATGATCTTTATCACTTTTAAAGATACTTTTAAATACTACATCACTCATTGGATCAATATAATCATATTTAGCTTCTTCTCTTAAGAATTGTTTTTCTGCGTCTGTTAATATTTTCATGGACCCTCCTTTTTTCTTTGTCTATAAATATAATTAGCAAAAAAATTAAAAGGACCTTAGTTTTATTTAAAAAAAATAAAAAAATATGCTTTAATGCATACTTTTAATATCTTACTATTCTATTTCATATATATCTATTCCATATTTATTATCTACAGTGTCATAAAAAATGTAATTTTTTGGAGGATTATACGTTAATGATAAGAATACAACATATCCTATAATTATTAAAGCAATTGCTATTTTATTTAATAGGGTATTTTCCTTTTTTCTAGTTATTAAATAGTAATTAAATATTTGAGATGCTATTATTACTAATATTAGTAGTCCTATTGAAATAAATGGATTTTCTCCAAAAATAGCATAAAGTGGTAAGAAGATAATTAGATAAACTATAATACTTGAAATCATAGTAAGAAAAATACTTGACCAATAATTTGTAAATTTAATATTTAATTTTTTTAAAATAAAATATTCAATTATACTCCACGCAAGGAGTCCACTATAAAGAAGTTTCATATGTTCCCAAATACTTTCATTTACTGGAAATAAAACAGAAAATAATGGATTTGGGAACCAATCATATAAAAAGTGGAATAATACAGTAAAAGCAAAAGTTGCTATTATGGCAATTATTTTTATTTTTTTAAGTTTCATATCATCACCTATTTAATGATATGAAAAAAATATATATTTATTTATATTATAGTTTTTACTTTTCTAATATTATTGTAACTGGTCCATCATTTAAGAGTGAAACTTTCATATCTGCTCCAAAAAGTCCTTCTTCTACTTTTAATCCAGTATCTTTTAATTTTTTATTAAATTTTTCATATAAAACTATTGCTTTATCGCCATTTAAAGCGTTTATATAACTTGGTCTATTTCCTTTTTTAGAATCAGCATATAAAGTAAACTGTGAAACTGAGAGAATGCTTCCGTTTACATCTTTTATCGATAAATTCATAACTCCATCTTCATCATCAAAAATTCTAAGATTTGTTATTTTATTTACCATCCAATCTATCTCTTTTTCACTATCATCTAAAGTAAATCCTACTAAAAGAAGAAGCCCTTTATCAATTTTCCCTACTTCTTTTTTATCTACTTCTACTTTGGCATTTTGAACTCTTTGAACTACTACTCTCATTATCTCATTATCCTTTCTACATCATTTACATATTTTATCTTCGAAAGATTAGTCATATACTTTTCTAAATCAGTTAAACTTGTAACTAAAACAGAAACAGAATAAACATTATTATTTGTTTTATTAATTAAGTTTACATTTTCTAAAGCTATTCCAATTGATGCAGCTGTTTGAACTATATCAACTATAATATTTTCTTTTGAAGTTGTATGAATTATTATTTCACTTTTATATTTACTATCAATATTTGGATTCCAAGTTGCCTCAATTATTCTATCATCTAAAAATTCTATATTTGTGCAACCTTTTCTATGAATTCTTATTCCATTTGTTTTTGTAATGTATCCTACTATTTCATCTCCAGGAACAGGTTCACAGCAACTAGCAATTGTTGTTTCAATATTTTTTGTATCTCCAACAACTATATCATTATCACTACTTTTAACTATTACTTTTAATTCTTTCTTCTCTTCTTTTTTATCACTATCATTTTTTACAATACTTTTGGCAGAAAATTTATTATTACCAATATTTAGATAAATATCTTCAAGGGAATCAAGTTTAAAATGATCAAAAACCTTTTTTAGATTTTCTTCAGACATAAAATCACTTAATGGTATTTTTTTTCTTCTAAGTTCTTTTTCTAAAAGATTTTTTCCTTCTTCAATATAATCTTCTTTGGTAGTTCTATTAAAGAAACTTTTGATTTTATTTTTAGCACTTGTTGTTTTAGCAATATTAATCCATTCTCTAGAAGGTCCTTTGGAATTGTTGTTAGTTATTATTTTTACGATATCAGAGTCTTTTAATTCATAAGTAAGAGGAACCATGTTATTATTGACAATTGCTCCGGTCATTTTATCTCCTACTTGAGAGTGGATTTTATAAGCAAAATCAATTGGAGTTGCTCCTATGGGAAGTTCAAAAACATCTCCTTTAGGGGTATAGACATAAATATTGTTATTTAACACTTCGTTTTTTACTTTTTCTACGAAATCTTCACTTGTTAATTTGTCATCTCTAAGTTCGATTATTGATTTATAAAATTGCAATTTTTGTTCTGTTATATTTTGCATTTCAACAGCGGCATCTTTCTTTTCTTTATAGGCCCAGTGAGAGGCAATACCATTTTCTGCTATTTCATCCATATCGTAAGTTCTAATTTGAATTTCAAATAAATTTCCAAATGGTCCAAAAACAGTTGTATGAAGTGTTTGGTATAAATTAGTTTTTGGCATAGCAATAAAGTCTTTAAATCTCTTGGAAATCGGTTTATATTTAGAATGAATAAGTCCAAGAGTTAAGTAACATTCTTGCTCCTTTTCTACTAAAATTCTAATAGCAAGTAAGTCATAAATATCGTTAAAACTTCTACCCTTATCTAATTTTTTATAAATACTATAAATACTTTTTGCTCTTCCTTTTATTTCGTGTTTAATACCATTTTCTTTTAATAAGGCACTTACCTCATCCATCATTTTTTTAACATATTCTTCACGTTCTTTTTTGGTATTGTTAAGTTTTTCTACAACATCACGGTAAGCTTCTGGTTTTAAATATTTTAAAGAAAGGTCTTCAAGTTCACTTTTTATTTTACTCATTCCAAGTCTGTGAGCAATTGGTGCGAGTATTTCTAAAGTTTCTTTAGCCTTTCTTTTTTGTTTATCATGATCCAGTGCATAAAGTGTTCTCATATTATGAAGTCTATCTGCTAATTTTATAATAATTACTCTTACATCTTCACTCATACCAACAATTATTTTTTTATAATAACTTGTTAAATATTCATTATCAGTTGAAACATTAATATTATTTATTTTAGTAACACCATCTACTAAATTAGCAACAACATCTCCAAAAGTATTTTTTATTTCATTTTTACTAGTTTCAGTATCTTCAATTACATCGTGAAGAAGAGCTGCTATTATAGTTTCCTTATCTGCTCTTATAGATGTTAAAATCTGAGCAACAAATAAAGGGTGAACTATATATTCTTCTCCCGTTTTTCGGTATTGCCCTTTATGTTTTTCTTTAGCATATAAATAAGCTTTTTCTATTTCTTTTATGTCATTTTCATCTAAATAAAGTTCAAGCTCTTTTTTTAAGTCATCATAACAAATTGTTCTATTATTCAAGTTATCACCTCGTTTACTTATCAATAGTTAAATCATCATCTTCAAGTTTTAAAATGTCATTTACAATTTCATTAAGAGTTAAATTTTTGCTTTTCTTCCATTTTTTTAATGTTAAATAAAACCAGATATCATCTACAGTATAATCTTTATTTTTTCTCATGTAGTATTCTTCTTTAATTTTTAAAGCCGGCATTACTCTTGTTTTTAACTCTTCTAAAGTGTTAAAATGCATTCTATCACTTCCTTAATTTAATTTTAAAACTTGTTTTAAAAGACCATTATTCTCTTTATAAAGAGCAATATTTTTACCATTTTTAGTAAAAAGTATTAGCCCATGTTCATTTAATTTTATTTGATTACCATTTAAAATTTCTGTTTCCATACTCTTTGGAATTTCAAGTTCTTTTAAATTTAAAACATCTTTTATATCTAAAAGTTTATAACTGCCCTCTTCTATTTCTTTTAATGTATTTGCATCATTTAAAGTAAATTTATCTTGGGAAATTCTAATTAGATTACTCATACAAAGAGGGATATTTATATCTTTTGAAATATCATTTATTAAACTTCTTATATAAGTTCCCTTACTTACTAAAGCATTAAATTTAAAGTAATGTAATCCCTCTTTTTCAAAAAAATGGATATTACTTATTTTCAAGATTTTAACTTCTTTTTTAGGAAGAGTTACTTTTTCTCCCTTTCTTGCATATTCATAAAGTTTTCTTCCATTTACTTTAACAGCACTATAAATTGGTACTTCCTGCATATATTTTTTTTCATAATATTTTACCGCGCTTGTTATTTTTTCTAATGGAATGCGTTCTATATTTATTTTATTTAAAATATTTCCAGTGATATCATAAGTATCTGTTTCTGTACCTATTAAAACTTCTACTTCATATTCTTTATTATCATTTTCTAAAAAATTACCTATTTTTGTAAGTTTACCTATTCCTATTATTAAAAGTCCTTCTGCTAAAGGGTCTAATGTTCCAAAATGTCCTACTTTTTTTTCATTAAATTTTTTAGAAATTATATTTACTACATCTCTTGAGGTATATCCTTTTTCTTTATTTACTAATATTACTTTATCCATGATATCACTTCCAAAATACATAAAAATTATATCAAATAAAAGATTATTTTAAAAGACTTTAAACAAGTCTTTTACATAGCTCTTTTAAATAATTTTTCTAGTTCATAGAAACTATAATTAATAATAGTTGGTCTCCCATGAGGACAAGTATAAGGGTTATCACATTTAAGAAGTGTTTCAAGGAGTTTTTCAGCTTCTTCTAAAGAGATAAAATCATTTGCTTTTATAGACATTTTACATGCTAAAGTTATAGCTATTTTTTCATTAAATTTCTCTTTAGAAAAATCTTTTTCACTTATTATTACTTCCATTATTTTTCTAAGGGATTCAGTAATATATTTTTCATTTATCCATTTAGGATGACTTCTAATTATAATAGTATTTGCTCCAAACTCTTCAAAATCAATACCTAATCTTTCAATTACTTCAGCCTTTTCTTTAAGTTCAATAAATTCTGCTTTAGTAAATTCAAGTTTTATAGGAATTAGAGAATCGATTTTTGTAAATGAATCTTTCCCAAGTTCTTTTTTATATTTTTCATAATTTATTCTTTCCTGAGCAGCATGTTGATCAATTATATACATTCCGTTTTCATTTTCTCCAACAATATATGTTCGGTGAACTATTCCAACAGGTGTAATCTTTGGAAGACTTTCTTTTTTTTCCTTTTTGTCTTCGTTTTCTTCTTTTTTGCTATTTAATTTACTATAACTTTCTTCGTTTTCATTTACAGAAAAGTCAAAAGTTACTTCTTCATATTTTGGCTTTATTATTTCTTTTTCTTTAAAATCAATGTTTTTATCAATTGTACTTATTTCAGATATATTAGTAATTACTTTATCTTGCTCTTTTATTTCAGGTACTAAAACTAGTTTATCTAAAGCATCTTTTATAGTATTTATTACTAAATTTGATAACTCATCAAATTTAGAAAATTTAATATCCATTTTAGTAGGATGCACATTGACATCAATAATAGATGAATCGACATCAATATTTAAGATAACAATTGGATAACGTGATATGGGAAGAAAAGTATGATAAGCCTCTAAAATGGATTTGGTAATAGAGGCATTTCTTACATATCTTCCATTTACTAAAAGAGTTATAAAACCACGTGATGAACGACTTACTTCAGGGTAAGATATATAACCGCTTATTTCATAGTCACTATTTTCTCCATTTATTTTTATCATTTTTTTAGCAACATCAATTCCATAGATATGATTTATAACTTTTAGTAAATTACCTGAACCATCGGTATTTATTAATACTTTATCATTGTTTGTTAAAATAAATTTTATTTCTGGATGGGCAAGAGCCATTTTAGTTAGGTAGAAAGTAATATTTGCAAGTTCAGTATGTAAATTTTTTAAATATTTTAATCTCGCAGGAGTATTATAAAAAATATCTTCTACTTTTATTTTTGTTCCTCGGCGAAGAGAAGATGAAGATATTTGCTCATTTTCACCACCAATTACTTTTATAGTTGTTCCTTCATGTTCATCAGATGTTTCAAGGGTCATTTTAGAAACAGAAGCAATTGATGGAATAGCTTCTCCTCTAAAACCTAAAGTGGTAATGTGAAATAGATCCTCATCTGTATATAGTTTACTTGTAGCATGTCTTTTTAAAGAGCATATAGCATCATCTCTTGTCATTCCAATTCCATCATCTGTTACTGTTATCTCTTTTGTACCAGATTCTATTAAATCTACTTTTATCTTACTAGAATTTGCATCAATACTATTTTCTACAAGTTCTTTAACAACATTCATTAAAGTTTCAACTACTTCTCCTGCTGCTATTTTATTTGATAAATTAGTGTCCATTACTTTTATTTTATTCATATAAACTACCTCTATTCAAAGTAAGTACAAAGTTCATTTTTACTTAAATTTTTATTATAATCATCTATTAATGTTTCATTACCTCTTTTTAGTACTATACAAAGTATTTCTTCTTTAGATGGCACTTCTTTTCCATCTTTAGTTTGGCATGATTTGATGATATCTTTTGTTTCTTCACCATTTTTAGTTACTTGTTCAATTGTTGAAGTAACTAGACAAGTACTATCTTTAGCATGATTTCTATTATCATCAGCTTGATATTTAGATGATTTTAATAAATCCCCTTTAGATCTTAATTCAAATTTAGTTTGTCTAAAGCCATCTCTAGTAATTTTATCACCACTATAGGTAAGATCTGAAAAATATTCAAATACATCATCTGTAATTTCAGAATAATCTATTGTTTTAAGGGGTGCTTTTCCTTTTAAAATTAAATCTTGGCGATATTTATCATAAGCAGCCTGAATATTTGAATGTAAATTAATTAATTCCTTTTGTTTTACTTCCTCACGATATTTTGTAACACTTATAGTTGCAATGGATGCTAAAACTGCGAGAATGATTACAATTGCAATAAGTTCCATAATTGTAAAAGCTCTATTATTCATAGACTCACCTCTATTACTAATTTAACACAAAATAAAAAAAAAAGAAACTAGAAATTACCTTCGTTTTAATCTAGTTTTTGGCTTTTCATGAAATTCTTTCTTTAAGTTTTCCATAATATTATCAATGCTTTGATAATTTAAATCATAACAGTAGGACGCACTATCATTTATAATGCCCTTTTTACTTCTTAAATTGTAGTTTTCACTATAATTTATACTTTTATCATTCTCACTATATGAAAAAAATCTATTTACAGTATCTCCTTTTAATGAAATAATTTTTTCTTCTTTAATTTGTTTACCCTCATGTTCATAACATTTGGTAAAACTAATTAAATCCTTTAAACATTTAAAATTATAACTATACATAGTATCAAGCATGATATCTATATCTATTTGAGTGCCAATTTTATTTCCAAATTTATTGTTAAGTGTTTTGTATAAAATTTTTTTATTTTCATCTAGAATAATACTTTGATAAAACTTCCAATCTTTAATTTCTGGCGCTAAAGCGTAAATTTGATTTAAAATACTATTTATATCTTTTTCACATACTAATTTAAATTCTGCTACAAAATTTTTTTCCATTTTATTCACCTATATATTTATATGATGAAATTTATATTTTTTTACTAAAAAATGAAATAAAAAATATAGACCATTATAGTCTATATTTTTCTTGCCATTAATTTTTTAATAGGTTTTAGACTCTAGTATAAGTTGCTGCTGAATATTTACTATATACCCTCTTTCCATTTACCATTTTATAAGCTTTAACACGATAATATGTTCCGCTTCCCTTTTTTAGGTTATATGATGTTGTTGTAGAAAGTTTAGTAGTTGATTTTATATAGTAATATTGTTTATTTTTAGTATTATATTTAAATACTGCATATCCACTTGCACCTGTTACTTTTTTCCAAGTGATTTTGGCAACTCCACTTCTATATTTTGTTGCTTTTACTTTAGTTGGAGTACTTGGAATAGGTTTTACAGCTATTACTTTAGAAAGTTTAGTATAATATTTTTTACCTGTTGTAGGACTTTTTACATAAGCTCTTATTTTGTAGTAATATGTAGTTCCTGTTTTTAACCCTTTTGATAAGTTTACGCTTATATGTGCTGTTGTATAAGTATAGTATTCATACTTTTTACTTTTTGGATTATATTTATAGATTTGAATAGCATCATAATCTGCATCACTTTCCCATCTTATTTTTATTTTATTGTAAGAAACAGATGAAGCTTTTACATCATAAATCTCTGGAAGAATAACTCCGTCTGCTCCTATAGTTGCTTTCTTTCCAGGTTCGAAAGTGTATACTCCTACTCTATTGTAATTACTATCTAATAAATACCAAGTAACTTCATATAGGTCATAGCTTTCCCAGTATTTTTGATCTAAAGTAAAATCAGCTGTAGTTAAAGATGATGGAACGTCTACAAATACAAAAAGTGCTTTTTTAAATGCTCCTGTTTCTATAGTTGTGACTCCCTCAGGAATATAAAGTTCACTAGAAATTACTCCATCAAAAGCATTACTTCCAATTGTTGTAATTTTTGTGCCATTTATTGTCGCAGGTATTTTAATAATATCATATTTATTCCCACATTTATAATTAGTTATTTTTGCATTATTACTAGAATCTACTTCAAAACATGAAATTGGGGCATCAGCATAAACATTTGATAATCCAAAAATACTAAATACAAAACCTATAAAAAATACAAAAATTAGTTTTCTTTTCATTATTTTCTCCTTTCTTATAATTTATATATTAATTATACAACCCCCCCCCCAGCTATTGTCAAGTTATTTAAATCATATCTTTTCAAATAAATTACAAATTTCTACATATTATTTATTAGGTGATTATATTGTTTGCTAGTATTGTTTCTTTTTTGAAAACATTAATGCTTTTTAAAACTTCTTATTCAAATAATGTTTTTAAAGAACCACTATCAAAGGAAGAAGAAGAAAAATATATCGAACTTCTTTTACAAAATGACAAGGACGCACGTGATAAATTAATTGAACATAATTTAAGATTAGTAGCACATATTACTAAAAAATATGAAAATACCAATATTGATAATGATGATTTAATAAGTATTGGAACAATTGGACTTATAAAAGGTATTGACTCATACTCTAAAAAACATGGAACAAAAATAACTACTTACTGTGCTAAATGTATTGAAAATGAAGTATTGATGTTTTTTAGGAGTAATAAAAAAAATAATAATAACATCTCTTTAGATGATCCAATTGGATATGATAAGGAAGGAAATGATATTACTATTTTAGATATTTTAAAAACTCCAAAACCTGATTATATTGAAGATATGTATGTTAAAGATAATATAAAACTACTTAATAAATATTTAAAAAATTTAACTTCAAGAGAAAAAGAAATAATTATAAGAAGATATGGTCTTAATAATAGAGATGAACAAACTCAAAAAGAAATTGCTAAAGACTTAAATATATCGAGAAGTTATGTTTCAAGAATTGAAAAAAGAGCTATTACAAAAATACTTAGAGAATTTATAAAAAAGGGAGATATGAAATAGAATATTTTCCTTTTCTTTCTTTTATAGTATAATATACTTGGTGATTTTTATGGATGTAATTGGAATAATTGCAGAATATAATCCTTTTCACAGTGGTCATAAATACCAAATTGAAAAGATTAAAAAACTTTTTCCTAATTCAATTTTAATAGTAATACTTTCAGGACCTTTTACTGAAAGAGGAACAGTTTCTATAATGAATAAATGGAATAAAACAGCAATAGCTCTTGAAAATGGTATTGATTTAGTTGTAGAACTTCCCTTTTTATATGCAACTCAAAGTGCTGATGTTTTTTCAAGTAATGCTCTTAAAATTCTAAATAGTTTAAACGTTCAAAAAATAGTATTTGGGAGTGAATGCGGAAATATTTCAAAACTTGAGAGTATTGCCAGGGAAGAGATAAATAATAAAGAATTTGACTCTTTAGTTAAAGAATATATAAATAAAGGAAATAATTATCCTACAAGTGTATCTTTAGCACTTAAGAAGCTAGGACTCGAAAAAATAGATAGTCCTAATGATTTACTTGGAATTTCTTATATAAAAAGTATAATTAAAAATAATTACAATATAAAACCTATTGCTATTAAAAGAACAAATAATTATCATGGTGGAAATAGTGGTAACATACTTAGTGCTTCTGAAATAAGAGATAAGTTTTTTAAAGGAGAAGATATTGCTAACTATATAAATTATGATACAAAATTACTTTATAAAAATAATGATTTTTTTAATCTTTTAAAATATCAAATTGTTACTAATAATAATCTTAAAAATATATTAACTGTTGATGAAGGTATTGAAGGAAGAATAAATAAAGTAATTGACGAGGTACATTCTTTAGATGAACTTTTAGAAAAACTAAAAAATAAAAGGTTTACTTACAATAGAATTAATAGAATGTTTATTCATATTTTAACTAATACACTAAAGGAAGAAGCTCAAAAGAATTTAGATTATATTAGAGTTTTGGGATTTAATGATTTAGGAAGAAAATATTTAAAAGATATAAAAGATAAATCACATCTTAAGATAATTACTAAATATAAAGATAGCGATAGTGATATTTTAAAGATTGAAAGAAAAGCGAATTATATTTATTCTATGATTGTTAAAGATAATAGTTTGATAAAAAGAGAGTTAGAAAGACCAATATATAAAAAAAAGGAATAGATTTTTTCTATTCTTTTTGTATTAATTAATATTTTTTGAGAAAAACTTGGCATCATTTGAAGTGAAACCATATTTTGTATAACATTTGTGTGCTGGTACTCTACAGTTTTTAGCCCAAAGTTCCATGTAATAACAGTTTTTTTCTTTTGAAATTTTTTCGCATTCTTTTAACATTTTAGTAGCAATATCATGTCTTCTGTATTCTTTTTTTACACAAACATGATTTAAAATAGAATAAGTTTTCATATTTTCAAAAATAGTTGGTATAATTGTGATTTTAGTGTGGGCAACTATTTTATCATCTATAGTTCCTATTAAATAAATTTGATTTTCATCATAGATTGTTTTTTTAAAATTTTCAGTAGCATAATCAAGATTAGTATTTTCTTCAAAACATTCATTACATAAATTTATTATTTCTTCTACATCGTTTATGTTAGCATTTCTAAACTTAACATTCATATTTTCATCTCCACATTGCATATTATTCACAATACCTTTAACTTATATATTTGTCAAGAAATATTATCTAAAATTTGTCTACTTTACCAAAAAAGAACAACTTACTTAATAAGTTATTCTATATATTTCCAGAGAATGCATCTTCAAGAACTCCGAGATATTGTTTAAATATATTAGCCTTTTCAATATTTTCATTTGTTATAAGTTTAACTTTCTTTATGGTTTTACCACTGTCTTTTAAATATAGATAACCTATTTCATCACCTTTTTTAATTGGATACTTTAAATTATCTAATTTGATATCGTATGTATACTTTTTAGGAGTACTACCCTTTTTAGTTGTTACTCTTACATCTTCACTTAAAATTAAATCTATTTTTTTCTTATCTGCTTTGTTTAAATTTATACTTTTAACTATATCTCCTTTATTTAAAATGCTCCTGCTTTCATACTGATTATATCCATAATCAAGCATTGCCATAGCTTCAGTATTTCTTGAATTTGTATTGTTATAACCAAAACTAATAGCAATTAGTCTTAAGCCATCTCTTTTCGCAGTTACTGCAATAGATGAACCTGCTTCATCTGTAAATCCTGTTTTAAGCCCATCTACTCCTTTATAAAATCTAACTAATTTATTAGTATTTACAACCCATGTTTTATTTTCAGTATTTTCTCTAATATAATCTTCATATTTACTAGTGTATTCTAAAACTTTTTCATGTTTTAATAATTCACTTGCTATTATTGCCATATCATAAGCTGAAGAATATCCTCCTTCTTCATCAAAACCAGTACTATTTACAAAATTAGTATTTTTAAGTCCTAAAGCCTTTGCTTTTTCATTCATTTGATTTACAAAAGCTTCTTCTGTTCCACTTACTCTTTCTGCCATTTGAACCATCGCATCATTAGCGCTTGCCATAGTAATTCCTTTTAAAAGATCATTTACACTTATTTTTTCTCCTTCTTCAAGCCATATTTGAGTACCACCCATTTCTTTGGCATTTTTACTTACTGTTAAAATTTCATTTGTTTTTATAGAACCTGAATCTATTTTTTCAAATATTAATAAAAGACCCATCATTTTAGTAAGAGAAGCAACACTTGTTCTTTGATTGGCATTTTTATTATATAAAACTTCTCTTGTATCATAATCAATCATAATAGCACTACTTGCTCCAGGAGTTATATCAGGACTTTTTTCTAAAGCAAAACTATAACTAGGTATAATTAAAAACGATAAAGAAAGAATTATACTTATTATTTTTTTCATAACATCACCTAATAAAAAATATGTCATAAAAAGATAGTTAGAACTTTAACTATCTTATATATTTTTTTGTTAAATAATCTTTATTTGGTTTTATATTTTCTTTAAAAAATGAAAAATCATTATCTAAAAAGCCAATATCTTCAAACATTTGTCTATCACTTATAAGTGCTTGGTTTGATAAAAAGTTTTTAATTTCTTTTAATCCTTCTTTTTTATCCTGTTTATAAATTTTAAAAAAGTATTCTGCTATTAATGAACCATAGCCATAATGTATTAAATTTAGATAGTTTTCAACATCTTCAAACTCAAATGCGAATTCTCTTCCTTTATTATATTCTTTATAGCAGTCATAATCTATGATTTGATAATATTGATCATCAAAAATACAAGAACCATTAATACATGCAAAAACAACAAAGTTTAAATGCATTAAATTACAAAAAATATCTTCATTTTTTAAATACAAACTTCTTTCCGCATCATCATAAAAAATTCTATTTTCAATTAAAAAATCAATAAATATTCTCTCAAAAAATTCAGACATTACTTCACTAAAACTATAATAGTACCTAAACATTTGTTGATTTGAGGACATTGATCTCATAAATTCATTTTCATAGGAATGACCGATCTCATGGACTAAAGTTTGAAGATATGTAACTGAAGGACTATTCCCATTTTCTAAAGAAATCTTATCTGGTTCAATTCCTAATCCGTTTATACATGTACCTAAATATTCTGATTCATATTCTGAATCTTCAGGTTTAAAATTTTCAGTTAATATTATATTATTTGAATTTTTTAGATTATTATAAATTGCTCCAGAAGCTGAATCTACACTATTTAAGAACTCTAATAGTATTTCTTCTTCTTTTTTACTTGATACTTTATTTTTTGGATATAATGATGCAAACGTATCATTATAATACCCTAACTCTTTATACACATCATAAATTTTACTTGTTATATTTAAATGAATATCAAAATTACTTATAAGCAGATCATAATACCCGCTATCTAAAATTAACCTACTATTTGCCTTTTTGCCAAACAGCTTTTTATAATACTTTATCTTTTCTTTTTCATCTAATCGAGCATAATATATGCATATAAGATTACTTATCATCCATCTTTTAGCACTACTTTTTTCATACTCTAATTTTTCTAAAAGTTCATCTATTTTATTCATCAAAACCACCTTAAAATAATTGTATCATAATTTTAATAAAATATCTTAATTTTTTTAAATTATTTTGAATAAATTTAATTATGAGGAGACTTTATGAATAAAAGAAAAAGAATTATGATAATATTATTTTTAATTTTAGTAGGTATATTTATAATTTCTATGACAACAATTTTTGAAAATAGAATAACTAATAATAAAAATATTGAAGAAATTGATATTTATGAACCATTTAAAAAAACAAATAATTTTAAATTATCTAATAGAGATAGATATATAAAATACTATGAAAATCATGATTATTTAAGTTATGAAGATGTCGTTACATATGTAAACATTGGACTTGATTATGGCTTTTATAAATATATAAAACCTGCAGATACAAAAAAGGGAATTAATGTTTTAGTAAATAAATATTTAAAACTTGATGAGAATTATATTCCAAATGACTTAGAAAAAATAGATGATTATTATTTTATAAATGGTAATAAAAATGCTAGACTTCTTAGAAGAGATGCTAAAATAGCTTTTGAAAAAATGAGTAAAGATTCAATAGAAAATAAAACACCAGTTTATGGCCAAAGTGCTTTTAGAAGTTATGATAAGCAAGAATATCTTTATGCTGAAGCTTTAAAAAAATTAGGAGAAGAAAAGGCAGATTTAGAAACCGCGAGATCAGGACATTCTGAACATCAAACTGGACTTACTATTGATGTTAGTTCTACAAAAAGCGGAAATATGCTTGTTTTTGAAAATACTAAATCATATAAATGGATGTTAGATAATAGTTATAAATATGGATTTATTTTGAGATATCCTAAAGGAAAAGAATTTATTCACGGATTTATGTTTGAAGCATGGCATTTTAGATATGTTGGAGTTAAAGTTGCTACTGATATGCATAATAATTATAGTAACTTAACTTATGAGGAATATTTTTATAAATTTTTAGACTAAAAAAAGGACTTTTTAGTCCTAATGTTCGTATAATCCATGTATTTTTTGTCTAGTTATATCATCAATTTCGTTTAAAGTCCACTTACCATCTACTTTTGTTAGTGTAAAATCAATTGTATATTTTACTCTGTCTTTTGCATCCTTTAATTTTTCAAGTCTATATTCTACATACTTAGCATCTGATGCAATATCATCAGCAGCATCTTCTGTTTTATCTTTTGCATCACTTACTGCATCTTTAGCAGAATCTACTGCATCCTTTGCTGCGTCCTTAACTGAACCTGCTGCATCTTCTACTTTATCTTTGGTTTCTTCGGCAATTGTTTCTACAGCATCATCATTATCACTAGTGTTATCTTTAAATTCATCTGGATTGTTTTTGTAGTATTCTTCAGCGTCTTTATTTATTTTATAATAATCATAAACTTCAATTTCAGCAGTTACTGTTGCTGTATCACCATTGATAACTTCATCTTTGATTTCATAAGTTAAATCTTGATATTGCTTTTTCATAATATCTGAATATGTAGTTTTTTGATCATCATCCATTAACGAATCAGAATCTACCATTTCTTTTAATTGTTCAATAACTGTTTCATCTTGGTTTTTATAATTATCTAAGAAATTTTCAACCTTTTTAGTTGGTGTATTATCCATTGAACAACCACTCAATAATACAATAGCCATAATACATGAAAAACATAATATTAATTTCTTCATAAAAAATCCTCCCATTTCTAGTGTGAGAGAATTTTTTTATTTTATACTATATTTCATTTAATTTATTCTTTTTGATTTTTAAAATTATTACAAATATTACGCCTGCAATAGCGATAATTCCTACTACTGTTAACCCAATTGTTAAAACTGAGTTATTTTTTTCTTTTTGCTCTTTATTATTTTCAGTATCATTTATATTTGTCTCATCTTCATCTATTTGAGGATCATTAATTTCTTCATCTATTTCATCCATTGGTTCAGTTTCTAACTCTGGGATTTTTGCTGAAAATGATAAATTAAAATCTTTGCTATCTACATTCCAAGTATATTTATTTCCGTTAATTGAATCAGCGTTAGAGTCTAATACATTTAAGTCTGTTGTTATATTTACCATTATATTATCTGCTCTTTTAAGACAAAAGAAAGGACTACTTAATTCTATTGATATTTCTCCATCATTATTTGAAAAATCAAATGTATTAAAGCATTCATTAATTATTCTTTCACTTGTTACAAAGATCGATGAAAAATCATTTTTTAAAGTAATAATATACTCATCATTAGCTATTCTTTTTGTTTTTGTATATTTTACACTATCATTATTATCAAAATATATTGGGCCATTCACTACTGATGTTAAAAAATCATAGTTTCCAGAAGTATCAAGTTCACTCTTTTTTACTTTATAAACTATAGTTTCATGAAAATATATATTTTTATCAATAGTCAAATTATAGTTTATACTGCTTGCATTAACATTACTTATTCCAAATAATAATAAAGTAAGAATTAATATATAATATCTCAATTTCATATAGTCCTCCTTAAATTTCTGAAGCTTTTTTGGATTTAAGCTTTAAAATGAAAATTGTTATTAATACAATTACTCCTATAATAACTCCTATAGCTATAAAAATAGATTGATTATTTTTATTATTGTTATTTCTTTCTGATGTAGAATTTGTATCATTATAATTCTTTTTATCTTCTTCATTTGTTTTATATGATTTGCTTTTATCAATTACAAAATATATACTTATATTTCTAGAATTAGAATTGTTTATCTTCCATGTATATATATTATCATTTTCATTTATAGTATTAGCATTACTATCTATTACTTTGTATGGCGTAATTACATTAATGCTGATATTAGAAAAACTACATATTAAACCACTACTAGTAGAAAAAGTAATATTGTTTCCTTCTTCAATAATATTGTAATAGTTAAAACAATTTCTTATCATTGAAGATCTAGTATGACTTTCAAAATCAAATTCTGCATTTGCTGTAAAACTTTTTTTTGAATCATCAAAACTAACATTATAATACTCAACACCAGATTCTTTTTCTCTTTTTTGCGCAAATGGATTTTCTAATTCTTGATCATAATACAAAGGAAGTGGAAAACCATTCCAGTTTTTAAATTCTGAATATTCTGAAGAATTACTAGCTGTAGCTGTTATATTTTCAGTTACTTTATTATCATCAATATTTATATTAACATTAGCTGAACAACCTGTTAAACAAAAAAGTATCCCAAATAAAACTATTTTTTTTTTCATTATAACACCTCTACTTTGTTATTATCCAAAATCCGCTAGCTTCAGGAACAATGACCTTATCAAAATTCCATTTTTTACTATTTTTCTTACCAGATGGATCTTGAACCATTACTTCTTTACCATCAGAACCTGTAAGAACAATAAAGTGTCCATTCTTAGTAAATGTTCCCGGTCCCATTGATGCAATAACTAAAGCGTTTCCTTTGTTAAGAGCTATTAAAACTTCATCTGAGTTTTTAACATCAACAGTTTTCACCTTAAGTCCATATTTTTTACCTGCTTCAGTGAAGAATTCCCATACAGTACCAATCTCTCTACAATAATTATTTGAACAAGCAAAATTTGTAAGCTCAACTGGATCATGTTTTTCGTTTAATAAACTTGAAGCTACAATAGCCATAGAAGTTGGTCCACAACCATGAGTTGCTATAGTTCCATATGAGCCATAAGGCTCTTGATAATCTGTTTGGTAATAAACCCATATTTTGCCATTAAAACTATTCTTTCCTAAAACACATGTATTAGAAGAACCTGTTATCTCAACTCCATCTGAATAAAAATATTTTAAAATTTCATCAAATTTTTTTCCTTCATCTTGCATTTGTCTGGCAACTAGTTGGCTCATTCCATAAGCATGTCCTTTTCCATTTAATGATCCATTAACAACTGTTTTACTATGTGGTGAATTAATTGTGATTTTATGTGTTTCTTTATTGGGCAATCTAGTATAAGTAGCTGTACACGTAGTGCCATTACATTTTGCATCTGGGCAATCCGTATCGTTAATACAAAATGCATCATACATTGAAGAAAATACTTTTCCATCGTATCTTAAAAGCATTCCTGATGTCTCATCTGCAGCCTTTTTAGCCTTTTCATTTGGATTTTCAGTAAATACTTGGGCACTTGTACTATTTTCAATTTTAGATGAACAATTTTTCGTTGCATTAACAGCATATGTTCTTGAAGCAATAGCTTGTGCTTTCATATTTTCAAGATTATCACCGTCATAGTAAGAATTTTCTCTTGAAACAACTCCAGCTACATAATCATCAAGTTTTAATGTCCCTACACCACTAACAGTTATTCCATTGGAGCAATAATCAGCGGAATTCCCACTTGTACCACTTGAATCACAACATCTTTCTTCAGATGTAATGGAACCACTTGATTCATAGTCAGAAGTATCATTTGCAGCATTAGCACTATCTCCTGCTGGTTCACCATCCCACATACTACCACAATTTTTTTTGAAACCTTCATAATCTAGAAAATAATCAACATAACCATATACAAGTTTATTATTTATTTTCATTCCAAAATGTAGATGATTCCCTGAAGAGTTACCTGAACTTGCAACATTACCAATAAGTTGGCCTTTACCTACTTTATCACCTTTTTTTACTTTTATTGAACCATTAATCATATGATAATAATGTGTTTCTATTTTTCCACCATGTAGAATCCTTACATAATTACCCATTGTCCAGCCACATTGGTCACCTGTATGAGTATTAGCATCAAAACAACCATCATGAGTTTCTGTTACTACTCCTGATTGAACAGCATACACTGGAGTTCCTCTTCCTATTGCTAAATCTATACCATGATGAGTACTGCCCCATCTTGGCCCAGGTTTACTAGTTATTGTATAACTAAACTTTTTCCCTAATGGATTTTGCATTTTACATAAAAACTCTTTTTCATCTCCCGAACCACTATAATCTTCTCCATTATAAGTACTTCCTGAACTTCCATCTGAAGAGCACATTAATCCAGTTAAACCTGCTGCTGTACCACCAAAAATTGCAAGAAAGATAAGTAATGCTATAATCATTAAAGGTATAAGACTTATAGCTATTATTTTAACTTGTATTGGCGCTATCATCCATAATGCTCTTATTCCTTTTTGCTTCATTTCATTTAAATTAGGAGCTACAACATCATTTTGATTTTCTTTATCTTTATTATTTTTATTATCTTGTTTATTATTCTTTAGTCTGTTAAGGGGATTTAGTCTTGAAAGTCCAAGTCCTGTTCCATTATTTTTTCTCCCTAATTGTTTACCATCATTATTATTGGCATTATTTGTATTTTTAGGACTTTGTGGCCCTTTGTTATTTTCATTTTGTTTTGAATTATTAGGATTGTTTCCTTTATTTTTATTTGTTCCTCCACCAGGTAAAGGATTTTTTTTATTACTATTTTCCCTATCAGGATTATTTCCTTTATTTTTATTATCTGTATTTCCCTTATTTTTATTAGGAGTATTTTTATTTTTATTATTTTTTAAACCTAGAGCAGGGTTTCTACCATTTGAACCATTTTTTACGCCAGATGCTAAACCTTTCCCAAAAGTTGATACTTGATTCATAGAATTTGAACCATTAAAATTTTCATCACCAGAATCAATATTTATTCCATTGTCATTAAAACTATTATCATTATGATAATCATCTGAATTTTGAGATGTAGGTAGTTCACTATTTGCTGTTTTTCTTTTTGCTTCTTCATTATCCAAGTTTATCACCTGCCTTATAGTTAGTTATAACAATAGTATATCATATAATACGACAAAAAAAAAGAAAAGAAATTTATATTTAATATTTCTAATCTTCTATTTTATATTTTTTAAATATGAAGTATCCTCCACCACCTATTAAAAGTGCTCCTATTAATACTGTACTTATAGCTATTACACTTCCTGTATCTGGTGCTTTTATTTTTTTAACTTCATTAAATATTTTTAAATGATCTAAATCTGTATCTCCATTATCTTTTGATCTATCTAATTTATATAAATTTGATTTTGCACTTGTTAAGTTTACATTACCATTTGAAAGAACTCTAAATTTTACTTCTGTTTTTAAAGCTTGATATCCTTTTGGTGCTACTTTTTCTGTTAAAGTGTAATCCCCTATTGGAATGTTGAATTCTTTAGGTTCTTTACCTGATTTATATTTTAGGAATACTTCTCCTTTTTCATTTTTAATTTCTATTGTTGCTCCAGGAAGTTCTTTTTTATCTGTTATTGATTGTTTACTTATTTTCATATCTATTGGCTTGTTTGTTACACTTAAGGTTACTCTCTTTTGAACTTGTCCTGGAATATCTTCTTCTTTTAATCCTTCAAATAAACTTGTATCTCCTTCAATATATTTTGTCATTAAATCTTTATCTGTTTCATCTACTTTTAAATCTTTATTTAAATCTGATGCGTAAAATTGTAATGGTGTTTCTTCTATTTCTTCTGCTATTATTTGTTCTATTATTTTTAAATCATCATTATTTATTTTTCCATCATTTGTTGGATCTCCAAGTTTATATTTTTCAAGAGGTAACATAGGTTCATTTTCATCTGGTACTGCTTCTGTTCCTTGTTTTACAAATTTTAAAGCATCATTATCTTTACTTAATGTAAAATAAAGTGGTTCTTCAAGTACTTTGTACCAATCATTTGCTTTTACTTCTTCTAAAATATAATCTCCATATGGGATATTTTCAAATTCTGCTATTCCTCTTTCATTTGTTATTACATTTGCTACTTCTTTTCCATTTATGTCTACTGCTGGAGTTTGTTCTCTATTATCTTGTAGTAATTTAAATTCTACTCCTGCTATTACTGCACCTGTTTCATCATCTTGTTTTAAAATAGTTACATTACCATATGGAATATTATATAAGGCTTGTACTTCTTCACGATTTGCTTCAATTTCTTCGTTTTGTGGTTTTAAAATTATTGGAATACACAAGTTTTTAGCTCCAATACTTTCAGATTGTTCTGTATCAACTACATACCCTTCAGGTACTTTTGTTTCTTTTACATAATATGTTTTTTGAGCTGCTTTATCAAGTGGATAATATAAATTATCCCATGATACTTCTCCATTTTTATTAGTTTCTTTATCTGGAAGAGCATTTCCTAAATAATCTGTTGCTTTAGTTGTACATGCATCATCTGTAAATATTCCAAATGTTGCGCCTTGCATATTTTTTCCAGTATATTTATCTATTTTATGAAGTCTAATTTTTCCTTTTCCGATTTCTTGATATTTATACCCAACATAACCAGTTACTGTTTTAGTGGTTGGAGGAGTAATATATGTAGTTTGTTGTAAATCTTTATCGTTACGAGTATATACTTTCCCACCTGTTTTAAATACTTTTGACATACTAATTGGGGTTGTTACACTATCATTTTTTGAAGTAATTGTTAATGTTTGCCCACTTTTATTTAGAGTAATACCACTTGGGGCTGTTCCTAGAGTATATGTTGAAAATACTCCGCGCGAATCTGTTTTATTATTTGTAAAATGATGATTTGCTTCTACATATTTAAGTTCCATTCTATTTGGATCTTGCAATGCTGCTTGACTTGTATCAAAAGCAAAACTTGGAATTAAATTATGATTTAATACATCTTCTCTTATTTCTACTACTTTCTCTGCAACACTTGATGCCAAACTACCTGATAATAAACTTTGTATTTGCGATTTAGTAAGTGTTCTCCATTCTTTCGTATCATCAGCAACTTCTTTTGATACAAAATGTACTAAAACTTGAGTAGCTAATCTTGAAACGGTACATTTATTTTCATTTAAATCACTTTCAGTTTCTTCAGCATAATATCCGTAGGCAAGGGCTCTAGCCATTAAACTACTATCAACATTGTCATCTGATGAAACATAATCAGGGCCAGTTAAAGTGTCTGAATGATTTAAACTAGGCATACCTTCTTCTGTACAATATACAACGTGTCCGTTTGCATTATATATAGTTACATGATTTATGACACCATCGTAGTAACCTGAATTTTTTACACTATTTTTTACAGCATACTTACCATAACTCTCATGCAATCCTATTGAACTTGTGCTACATTGCTGATAATGAATAGTTGCGGCGTATACATTTTCTGATATAAAAATACCAATTATTAAAGTCAATGCTATCATAAAATATAAATTTATATGCTTTATATGTTTAGACATATCTATCACTCCTATTCTCTAAAACTATTATAACTTGAAAAATTAACTAAATCAATAGTTTTTTATTACTTTTCAGTTAAATTAGCATTTGAAAGGAGCAGTATTTCAAATAGATGTTTATGTCTTTTTTCAAAATTTTTTAAACTTTCTTTTAAATATTTATATGCATATTCAAAATTACTACTTTCTTTATTTGTAAATTCATAATATAAATAAAGAAGTTTATCATAATTTTTATTTAAAAATAAATCATCTATCTCCTCATTAAGTCTTTTCCTCATATCTTTTTCTTTTCTCGTTAAACTATCTTTTTCTTTATTTATTTCTCCATTTTGTACATATTTTACATTAGTATACTCAAGACTTTCAGCAATTTCTAAAACCTCTCTTTCTTCATCTATTAAAAGTCTTGAAAATAAAATAGGCATACTTTCTTTTATTAAAACTCCTATTGCAATTAGTCCATCAGTAAAAAGACAAATACTTCCAGCATCTTTCATTCCATTCATTTCATATTTAGGAACTTTAGAAGAAAAGTCACTTGAAAATATTACTTTTTTATAAAGTATATCTTCTATAACTTTAGTATCTACTTTAAATAAAGTTACTTTTTTTATATATTTAATACTATCAGTATCTTCCCATTCAAAAAATTCAATTAAATCTTCATTAAAGTTAAGTAAAATATCATAAATATAAGCCATAATTATCCCTCAAAAATAGTATATACAATATTTTTTATTTTAATCTGTTTAAAAATAGACAAAAATAGTATATAATGTACTAGGTGATAAAAATGGACTTTATAGATATAATAGAATATGTAGTTTTAGGAATTATACAAGGTTTTACTGAACCGCTTCCAATATCTTCAAGTGGACATTTACTTATTTTTAAAAACTTATTTAATTTGACCGCTTTAAAAGATTTAAATTTTGAAATAATTACTAACTTTGGTTCACTTCTCGCAGTTTTGTTTTTATATAGAAAGAAAATATTAAAAATTATTAAAGATTTCTTTTTATATTTTAAAGGTAAGGAAGAAAAGTATTATAATAATTTTAAATATGGAATGTTAATTATTATTGGTACTATTCCCGCGGGAATATTAGGTTTACTTTTTAAAGATAAAATTGAACTTATTTCAGAAAATGTAAAATATGTTGGAATAGCACTTTTAGTTACTGCTTTAGCACTTTTCATAGTAAAAAGTATAAATGGTAAAAAAGATGATAAAGATATAACTTATAAAGATGCATTAAAAGTTGGGCTTTTCCAAGCAGTTGCCCTACTTCCAGGTATTTCAAGAAGTGGTGCTACTTTAACAGGAGCTTTGTTATGTAACATTAAAAAAAGTAAAGCTTTAGATTTTTCATTTATGCTTTATATTCCAATTTCTCTTGCAACAATGCTCCTTGGGGTAACTGATTTAGTAAGTACTCCAAATATTAAAGAGTACATTCTTCCCTACTTTTTAGCATTTATTGCAAGTGCTGTTGTAACATATTTCTCACTTAAATTATTTATTGATTTAGTTAAAAAGAATAAACTTATTTATTTTGTTATTTACTGTTTAATTGTAGGTGTGTTAGTAATTCTATTTTTATAAAAATAAGGTTCTATTTTGTAGAACTTTTTTTGTGCTTTTTTTTAATCTTTAGAATACTTTTTGTATTAGGAGATGATAAAAATGACTGTAGGAATTCCTCGTAGCCTTTTTTATTATAGATATCAAACTCTAATTGAAGCTTTTTTTAAAGAACTTGATATTGATTATATTGTCTCAAATCCTTCTGATAAAGAGACTTTAGAACAAGGAAAGAACCTCGCACCTTCTGAAGCATGCACAAGTCTTAAACTTTTTTTAGGACATGTCAAAAGTCTTGCAAACAAATGTGATTTTTTATTTATCCCAAGAATTGAAAGTGTTACAGATAAAGAAAAAGTATGTACTAATTTTTATTTATTATATGATTTAGTTAATAACCTATTTGATGTAAATATTTTAAATATAAATATTGACGTTACACATGGAAAAAGTGAGAAAAATGCTTTTATTGAAATGGGACTTTATCTTGGATTTTCTTATAATAAAACTTTAAATGCTTATAAAAATGCCAAAGAAAAAGAAGCAAAGGTTAAAAATAATTTAATTCTAAAACAGACAAATATTTTAACAAATGATAAAAAGAAAATTTTAATTGTAGGACATCCTTATAATGTTTACGATCCTTTAATTGGAAAACCAATTACAGACATACTTGAAAAAAATGATATTGAAATAGTTTATGCTGATATTTACGATGACAAAGAAATAGATAAAGATACTAAAGACATTTCTGAAGATATATATTTTACTTTTAACAAGGAACTTATGGGAGCAGTAAATAAATATAAAGATAATGTAAATGGAATTATTATGCTTTCATCTTTTCCATGTGGCCCTGATTCTTTAACAAATGAACTTATTTTAAGAAAAGTAAAAAATATTCCAATTATAAATATTGTAGTTGATGAGGCAAATAGTGAAACTGGTCTTTTGACTAGGCTTGAAAGTTTTATTGATATTATAAATAAGGAGAATATTTATGAATGAGAAAATTATATCATTTCCCCATATTGGAGATTATTCCTACTTTGTCAAGCCATTTATTGAAAAATTAACTAATATTAAAGTTAAAGTTGCTCCTCCAATTACTAAAAAAACTGTAGAAATTGGAAGTAAATACTCCCCTGATTTTGTTTGTCTTCCTTTTAAATATAATCTAGGTAATTATATAGAAACTTTAGAAGATGGAAGTAATATTTTATTTCAGTTTGGTGGTGGATGTAGATATGGTAATTATGCTGAAGTACAAAAAACAATTTTAGAAGATTTAGGTTATGAATTTGAATTTTATCAGTTCATAAAAAAAGGTAAAACTTCTTTTAATCACGTTTATAAAATGTTTAAAGGTTTAAATGAAAATCTTACCAGAGGAAAACTTATAAAAGAGTTATTTCTTATATTCTTTAGAATTATGTTATTTGATAAAAGTGAAGATTATAGAAGAGGAAAACTTGAAGAAAAAGAAGGAGAATTTAAAAAGATAAGATCTAGGCTAATTAATGATTTAAAAGATGAAGCAAATGTATTTAAAATTATTAAAATTTATAAAAGTTATATGTCAAAGTATAGAAAAGTTAAAAAGAAAAAACCAAAGTTAAAAATCGGTATTATTGGAGAGTTATATACTGCAATGGAACCTTTTGCAACTCATAATTTAGAAGATGAACTTAAAAAATACGATATAAGTATAAAAAGGTTTACTGACGTATCTTTTCTTTTGATTTATAAAAAACTACTTAGTCCTTTAGTTAAATATAAAACTAAAAATTATCTAAAATATAAAATTGGAGCAGATGCTACTGATAATGTATATAGAATGTTAATCCTTAAGAAAAAAAGTTACGACGGAGTTATTCACACAAAACCATTTGGATGTACTCCTGAAGTTGGAGTAATACCAATTATAAATAAAATATCTAACGATGAAAATCTTCCTGTTATGTTTTTATCATTTGATGTTCAAACTTCAAATACTGGAATTAAAACAAGAATTGAAGCATTTGTCGATATGTTACTTATGAGAAAGGAGAAGAAAAATGGAAAGTAAAAAGGCTTACTTAGGAATAGATGTTGGATCAATTTCTACTAAAGGTGTTATTATAGATGAAAATAACAACATTATTGCTAAAAATTATATATGGACTAAAGCTGATCCTATTAATGCTACTAAAACTCTTCTTAAAAACTTAAAGAAAGATTTACCTAAAGATTATACTGTTTTATCTGTTGGTACTACTGGTAGTGCCAGGAGATTAATTGGTATTATGATTGGGGCAAATGTCATAAAAAATGAGATAACTGCTCATGCTATTGGTACCTCTTCCCTATATAAAGATGTAAGAACTATTTTTGAAATTGGAGGACAGGATTCTAAAATTATTCTCTTAGAAAATGGAATAGTAACTGATTACGCAATGAATACTATTTGTGCTGCAGGAACTGGAGCTTTTCTTTCAAGTCAGGCTAAAAGACTTGAAGTCGATGTTGAAGATTTTGGCTCTATTGCCCTTACTTCTAAAAAGCCTACTAAAATTGCTGCTAGATGCACTGTTTTTGCAGAATCTGATTTAGTTCATAAGGCCCAAATAGGTCATAAAAAGGAAGATATTATTGCAGGTCTTTGTGAAAGTGTAGTTAATAATTATTTAAATAACGTAGCAAAGGGTAAAAAAATAAAACCTCCTATTGTATTTCAAGGTGGAGTTAGTAAAAATATTGGAGTTGTTAAAGCTTTTGAAAAGGCTACAAATGAAAAAATTATAACTGATGAAAATGGTCATTTGATGGGCGCTTTAGGGGCCTCAATTCTCGCCAAAAAAGAAAAAGAAGAAGTTTTTGATTTTAACGTACTTGATTTAAATTTTGAAACTCGTGGTTATGAATGTAAAAAGTGTCCTAATCACTGTGAGATAATATGTATAAAAAAAGATAAAAAAATTATCGATGCCTGGGGTAATAGATGTGAAAAAGGAGCCCTTATTTAATAAAGCTCCTTTTTGTTTTTTATATTTTTTAATACCTAATTATTAATAATAGATTTTTATACTATTTGGTATATGTTTTTTATGAATACTTAAATTTCTTATTAACAAAAAAATGGCGCGCCCAGAAGGATTTGAACCCTCAACCTCTTGGTCCGTAGCCAAACGCTCTATCCAATTGAGCTATGGGCGCATATAAGCCATCAAAGTGATAAATAGATTATACTATAAATTATATAATTTTTCAAGTTAAAAGAAAAAAACAAATTTAAATTTGTTTTTCTATTATTTATCGATTTCAAAATAATTACCACTATCTAAATAAAGTTTCCCTGTTTTCCCTTCAAACTTAGTTACCATTTCATTATATTTGTTAAAATTTTTAAATTTAGGAAGATTAATATAAACTCTATTAGAATCATTCATATATAAAATAAATCTATCTTCATCATATTTTGTTGGTGAGTACATAATTTGAGATATTTTTAAAAGTAAATCATAATCTATTTGTTTCATTTTTTTAATAAAATTACCATATTTTGTATCAGGTACATAATTGATAAGTGATGGAACATTTAACTCATATTCTTCGCTATTTTTTATTTCCTTTCCACTATCAAATACTATCATATTAGTGTCATTTCTTATAAAAAGTGGTTTATTTTCTTTTATATAAATATGAATTTGTAAAAATAAGTTTTTATCTACCTCTACTTCCTTAATAAAAGGATTTTTTTCTAAAGTTTTTTCTATTTTGTTAGAACTTGTCAAGAAAAAATTAGGATAATCTTTTAAGTTGGATTCTATTATTACTTCTTCATCTGATATAATACTATTTCCATGAATCACTATAGCTTTTGTATCAAGTTTCAATACATAAGCACAAAGCATTATTAAGCCAAAAGAAAAAAGCATGATAAATGTAATTATCAATAAAAATATTCTAAATTTTTTATTTACCTTTTTTCTTCTTTTTGCCATATATTACTCCCAATTAAATAGTTCTTGTTCTCTGTGAAGATCTATATTATATTTTTCCTTTACTTCTTTTTGTGCTAAATCCATTAAAAATTTGATATCACTTGAAGTTGCTCCTCCTTTATTAACAATAAAGTTAGCGTGTTTTTCACTTATTTCTCCCCCACCATGGGTATATCCTTTTAAATTACAGTTTTCAATTAATTTACCAGCATACATATCTTTAGGATTTCTAAAAACTGAACCTGCTGATGGATATTCTAAAGGCTGTGATGCTATTCTTCTTCTTTTTCTATCTTCTATTAAATCTATTATTTCATCTTTATCACTTTTTTCAAGAGTTAGATATGCTTTTAAAATAATCCAGTTTTTTTCCATAAAAATTGAATGTCTATAACTATAATTTAAATCTTTTTTTTCTAAAGTTTTAAACTCTAAATTTTCATCTAAAATTAAAACTTTATCTAAAACGCTACTTATATCCCCTAAATATGCTCCAGCATTCATATAAACAGCTCCTCCAACAGTTGCTGGAATTCCGCAGCCAAATTCAAGCCCCGAATAGCCTTTTTTACTCATATTATTAGAAAGAAGAGCAAAATTATAACCTGCTTCTACTTCTACTTTACCATCTTTAAATTCTAAATTAGATAAAGATGTAAGTTTTATTATTACTCCATTATAATCATTATCACTTGCTAAAATATTTGACCCATTTCCAAAAACTTTAAATGGAATTTTATTTTCTTTAATATACTTTACAATATCTTTTAAGCTATCTACATCTTTTGGAAACACTACAAGTCTAGCAATTCCTCCAGTTTTATATGTTGTAAGAGTTTTAAAAGAGACATTTTCTTTTAAACTACCAAGTGAGTTTTCATTTATAAAGTCAATCAGTTTTTCCAAAACAATCACCTATTTTAATAACCTTTCTATTTCATTATATACTCTTGTAGCACTATCAGTTATACCCATTTTTTGGGAAGCAGTACTCATTTTTTTATAAAGCGTTTTGTCACTTAATATTTTATCTATTTTATTAATAAAATCTTTTTTATCAAAAGAGTTTTCCTCTATTATGAAAGCTGCTCCATTTTTTTCTAAATCTTGAGCATTAATAACTTGATGATTGTTGGCAACATAAGGACTTGGTATTAAAATTGATGGAAGTCCAAGAGCGGTTATTTCCGCTAAAATGGTAGCACCTGCGCGAGTAACTATTAAGTCTGTAAATTTTAAAACTTCTCCCATATTTTCTATGTATGGAAAAACTTTTACATTTTGAGGAAGTTTATTTTTAGAAACATCATCATAACCCGCTTTACCAGTTACAAGTAATACTTCATAACTTTTGTTTTCAAAGTCTTTTAAAAGTTCTACTATTTTTTGATTAACTGTTTCTGCTCCTAAAGAACCCATTGTTATCAAAACAAGTTTTTTAGACATTTTAAGTTCGTAATCTGATTTTATACCTTTTTTAGAAAGTAAAACATTCTCACTACGAGGATTACCTGTTAAAACTATATTCCCATTTTTAAAATATTTTTTAGAGCTTTCCATAGAAATGCAAACAGTATCAGCATATTTGCTTAAGATAAGATTAGCTTTACCTGGTATGCTATTTTGTTCATGAAGAATAATTTTTGCTTTTTCTCCTTTAGCTGCTAAAACAACAGGTACAGTAATGTATCCTCCTACTCCTATTACAATATCAGGTTTAAACTTTTTCATTATTTTTTTACATTTTCTAACTCCTGATATAGTATTTGTTAAAAAACCTGTTATTTTCTTTAGGCTTTTGCCAAGACCATTCATTTTTATACCAATGTAATCTATTCCCATATTTGGAATTATATCTTTTTCCATTCTATCAGTTGTTCCAATATAAAGTATTTCCGCTTTTTTATCTTCTTCTTTTATTTTATTTATAATACTGATAGCAGGATAAATATGTCCACCTGTTCCTCCAGCAGAAATTATGTATTTCATCCTATCACATCCTATTTAATTATATCATTAAAACACTTATATATTAAATATTTTTATGTTATTTAATTGAATATTGACATCCACAGTAATTTTGACGATATAAATTATATTTATTAGAAAGATCTATACTTCTTTTAAAACCATCTTTTTTCTTAAAATCAGAGTATAAATAAGAGATATTATATTTTTTTTCTAATTCATAACCTATTTCATTTATTAATTTACTATTTTTATGAGGACTAATAGATAAAGTAGTTGTAAAAAAGTCAAAATCATTTTCTTTTGCATATATTGCAGATTTTTGAAGACGCATTTTTATACACTCTTTACATCTTTTTCCGCCTTCTTTTTCTTGTTCTAACCCTGCTATTTCTTTTTTAAAAAGTTCATTTTCATAATTAGTATCAATATATTTAATATCAAGTTCCTTTAAAAGTTTAATCTCTTCATTTTTTCTTTTTATATATTCTTCTTCGGGATAAATATTAGGATTATAAAAATAAACTGAGATATCAAAGTAAGGTAAAAGCCTTTCTAATACAGCTGTTGAACAAGGTGCACAACAACTATGTAAAAGTAGTTTTGGTCTTTCTTTTAAATCAGTTAAAAATTGCTCAAATTCAGTATAATTATTTATCATATTATCACCTGATTTCTACATAAAATAAAGTTATCTAAAACTTTATTAAATAACTTTATCTTTTACGAACATATTCTTTACTTTGATATACTAATTTTTCCATTTCTTTTAAATTCAATTTTTTAACAGAATTTATACCTAAATTAGCATTACCGTCATGAATATCAGCAACCTTTTTTCTTATACCACGTGGTATTTGGTTAAAGGACTGTTCTGTTTTTATTATTTTATCTAATAATTCAAAATTTTCTATTAAAAGTTTGTCTTTTTCATAATCTTTAATTGCTTCTTTAGAATCCGATGTACCAAATGCCATTTGGGCTGTAATAAACAGTACAATAGCTGTAGGAATAGATATAGCAATAGAACTATTTATACCCGCTTCATTATTAAGTTCATCCATAAAAACAAATAAGCCTATAGCTGTTCCTAATATCGAAGATGATAGTAAATTATTAGCAGAAAAATTAATTGAGCCATTATAACTATACTCATTATATTGACTAATCATCAGCTCATCTAAAAATTCAACGTTTTCCTCAGAATATGGTAAAGTTTTTATTTTTTGATTTTCTAAACTATCACCATAAGAAACCTCTATTACATCATCTTTAACATCGTATTCTCTAATAAAATTTTTATCATTTTTTACTATATATTTTCTCATTGTTCCCTCCTGTTTGTGCTTTTTATATAGATTATATTGTACCTTAAATAAGAGAGATAAGCAAGAAAAATTAATTTCTTGTTATTACTTTTGTTCCTTTTTCTCCATTTAGTACTTCTTTAATACTATTTATGCTTTTTGAGCTATAAATATAAAGAGGAATTTTATGCTTAGCAAGTTCTATTAAAGCTTCAGCATCAAGTATCATAAGTGATGATAATCCTTGTTTTAAAGACATTTTAAGTAGTTCTTCATGACTTATTTCATCTATTTTTTTAGCATCTTTTATTTTAGGATCTTTATCGTAAACACCATCAATATTTTTGGCCATTAAAATTAGATCTACATTGTATTCTATACCTTTAGAAACAGTTGTCATATCAGTAGATAAATTAGGTACTCCAAGGCCTCCTCCAAGGATAATTACGTTACCTTTTTTAAGATCATTTTCTACATCGTTTATATTAGCCTTTTTTATAATTCCAGGAACATCAATAGCACTATAACATGATGATGGAAGACCTTTTAAATTTAAAAATGAACTAATTGCTAAGGCATTCATTACTGTTCCAAGCATTCCTATTTGATCTGATATTACTGTATTTATTTCAAGTTTATTACGACCTCGCCAAAAGTTTCCTCCTCCTACTACAATAATAAGTTCATTTTCTTTAGTTATTTCTAGAATTTCATTATATATTTTTTCTAAACTTTCTTCTGAAATATTATTATCTTTTTTAAGTGCCTCACCACTTATTTTCATCATTATTCTCATATTTGCCTCCAAAAAAAATTCAAGTTTCCTTGAATTATTTATAATTTTCTGCTTTTACTTCCATATAACTTTGTTTATGTTTACATACAGGACATACTTCAACAGCATTAGCTCCTACATAAACATGTCCACAGTTACGGCAAATCCAAATTTTATCACCATCTTTGTGGAACACTTTATCTTCTTTAACATTTTTAAGAAGTGTTAAATATCTTTCTTCGTGTTCTTTTTCTATTTTACCTACTTCTTCAAATAAATAAGCAATTCTATCGAATCCTTCTTCTTTAGCAGTTTTTGCAAAATCTGCATACATTTCAGTCCATTCATAGTTTTCTCCACTTGCAGCGTCTTCAAGATTAGTAGCTGTTTCTGGAACATCTCCACCATGTAATTCTTTAAACCATAGTTTAGCATGTTCCTTTTCATTATTAGCAGTTTCTTCAAAAATTGCTGCTATTTGTTCATATCCATCCTTTCTTGCTTTGCTTGCATAATATGTATATTTATTTCTTGCTTGTGATTCGCCAGCAAAAGCAGTCATTA
This sequence comes from uncultured Bacilli bacterium, assembly GCA_947628535.1. Lineage (GTDB taxonomy): Bacteria > Bacillota_I > Bacilli_A > RF39 > UBA660 > UMGS1449. The sequence goes on from CANRAF010000002.1 coordinate 96,822, forward strand.
AATTTTCTTCTGTTTTACTTCCTTTTAATTCCATAATTTTACCTCCTGTAATTATTGTAATACTTATTTAATAAAGTTTCAAGAAATAATGATTATTTTTTATTTTTTCCTTTTTTGGTCATTTATACTTTTTAAGGCTTCTAGTTCTTCTCTTACTTTATCGCTACAATCTAATAAACCATCAATTTGTATATTTTCTAAACCTTTTGCTGTAGTTAGATTATGAAAGTCTACATTTCCTCCTATATATTCCAGGTTTTCTAAACCTTTTACTGTGGTTAGATTATGAAAGAATGCACCCCATCCTATATATTTTAGGTTCTCCAAACCTTCTGCTGTAGTTAGATTATCAAAGAATGCAATTTCTTGTACATATCTTAGGTTTTCTAAACCTTTTGCTGTAGTTAAATTTGTACAGTCTAAAAAACCCAATATTATTTCAGGTATTTTTATTTCTTTTGGAATTTCTTCATATTCTGATAAGTCTATGTTACCACTATATATTTTTAAATCCTTTTTTAAATCTTCTTTTCTTGTTCCTACTTCTTTTCTCTTTATTAAATATTTTTCATAATATCTATTTTTTAAATAAATTAATGAATTGTCTTTTTCGTCTTTATCTATTAAATATTTTTTTCCGTTATATAACTCTCTATATATTTTTAATAAAAACTTCTTTCCTTCATAGATCATATTTTCACTTCCCGTTACAATTTTATCATATTTTTTTTTATAATAAAAAGACTATTTCTAGTCTTTGTTTTTATTTTTTATACTTTTATCCAAACTATATAGTTTTTTTACTTCTTTTATTGTAAGAGGGCGATATTCTTTTGACTTTAAATTTTCCAAGGTTAAAAATGCTATTTTCTCTCTTTTTAATTTAAGTACTTTATGCCCAACTTTTTCAAACATTCTTTTTACTTGATGATTTTTTCCTTCAATAATTGTTATTTCTACAATACTTGTATCAGTTTTTTTATCGTATTTTTTTATCTTTACTTTAGCTTTTTTAGTTTTAACTCCATCAAGCATTACTCCATTTTTTAAAGCCATTAACTCATTTGGTTTAAGTGATCCTGTTATTTTTGCAACATATGTTTTTTCAACTTTATTTTTAGAATTTGTAAGTATATTGGAAAGGGATCCATCATTTGTTAAAATGATAAGTCCGGTTGTATCGTAATCAAGTCTTCCCACAGGAAAAATTCTAAGATCTGTATCTATTAAAGAAGTAATTGTTTTTCTTCCTTTATCATCTTTTGTTGTAGATACAATTCCACGTGGTTTATTAAGTAAAAAATAAACTTTTTCTTCGTTTTCTAGCAATATATCATTTATTTTAATTTCATCTTCATCTTCTACTTTAAAACCTAATTCTGTTATTAATTTATCGTTTACTTTAACCTGCCCTAAAGTTATTAATTTCTCTGCTTCTCTTCTTGAACAATATCCAGAATTTGCTATTTTCTTTTGCAATCTTTCCATATATTTCACCTGGGTAAATTATAAAATATTTTTTATTTTTAATCAACTAGATTTTTAAAAAATAGTTTTATTTTATCTGTAAAACTTACTTTATTTTCTTTTACATAAATCTTTTCTTCATGAATTAAATCATCATTAAGATAAACTAATACTTTTCCAACATTACCACTTTTCTTTTTATTAAATACTTCTTTTTTTTCTATTTTATCTTTTTCTTCATTTGTTAAAGGATAAGAAAAAGAATTTTTAATATAAGGTTTACTATCAAATTTTTTTGATGTAGTGTATTTTTCTTTGTCTAAAACTACATAGTTTTTATAACTGTTAAAAACATCTTCATAAAAGTTTATATGACTTTCAAATCCATAACTATTTCCTATTGTTACTGCTACTAAATCAAGATTTTGGTTGCTAGCAGATGACACTAAAATATATCCTGCACTTGGAGTATATCCTGTTTTCCCTCCTGTTGCTTTATCATACATTGAAAGAAGTTTCATACGATTGTTAAAATAATAACTTTTTTTATCACTTTTCATTTCATAGCTTTTAGTTCCTACAATCTTTCTAAAAGTAGGATTTTTATAAGCATAACTATATAAAAGCCCAAGATCATAAACAGTAGAGGTATTTTTTTCATAATCATCAAGTCCTGTAGGATTATTAAAAGTCGTATTTTTAAGTTTTAGTATTCTAGCTTTTTCATTCATTAATTTAACAAAATTTGAAACATTTCCTGAAGTGTGTGCTGCTAATGTCATCGCAGCATCATTACCACTTCTTAGCATCATTCCATAAAGAAGATCTTGAACCATAATATGTTCTCCTATTTCAGAATAAATATTAGTTCCATCTATAGTTAAAATTTCTTTTCCTACTGTTGCTATATCCTCGAGATTTGTATTTTCAATGGCCACTATTGCAGTCATTATTTTAGTGGTGGATGCAGGAAGTTTTGGAATATCTTTTCCTTTTTCATAAAAAATTCTTTTACTTCCCATATCCATAACAATATAGTTATCAAAATATGTTGCTGCATTTACCTTAAATGGCACCATAAAAATAGTAAATAAAATTATAAAAAAGAAATATTTTTTCAAGATAATCACCTATTTATTTATATGAAAAAAAGGAAATCAATATTTCCTTTAAATGTATTTTTCATAAACTCTTTTAAGTTCATTATCAATGTTATCAATAATTATACAATCACTAAAACCATCTTCTATAAAATGTTTTTCAATAAATTTTTTATCTTTGTTAGTCGCTATTACTACAGGAATATTAAATTTCTTTATCTTTTTAAGTTCTTCAAGTATTGTATAGGCTGAATCTGGTTTCATTTCATCTTCTAAAATGATTAAATCATATTTATCTCCTGCATTTATTTTATCAACAACATCTTTTCCTACTAAAGTTGAAACTACATCAGCATTATAACTTCCTAAAATTTTAGTCATTTTATACAATAATTCATCATCTGAAGCTACTAAAATTCTTTTATTACTTTTTATGCTGGAAGTATAGTTTTTTGCATTATGCATTTTATCATTTGTATCATTTATTTTTTGATCTATTACAACTACTACAATAGTACCTTTTTCTTCTTCACTTTTAATACTAATAGAGCCTCCGAGCATTTTTATGATTTTAATTACAACAGGCATTTTTAAATCTAAATTATCTGTTTTATCAAAATCTATGTTTTCTAAATCTTCATTTGAGGAAAGTAAATTATTTATTTTAGATATACTCATTCCTTTTCCAGAATCTTTAATAGTAAATACTAATCTACAAACATCATATCTAGTAACAGTATCTACTTCAATATCGATAAATCCTTTTTCAGTATACTTTATACTGTTTGAAACAATAGATAAAATTATTTGCTTTAGTTTAATGTAATCTCCATATAATTTTTCTGGATAACTATTAAATGTTTTAAAATTAAATGATATGTCAGAATTTTTATTATTAATAGATAATTGATTTTTAATACTTGTCTCTAAATCTACAAATAGTTTTTTAGTCATAAATGTATTATTTTGCATTTTTATTTTTTTATAATCCATAGATGAAACATTAGTAATATCATTAATTATAAAATAAGCATTATTTGCATCTTGCTCAATTGAATCTATTAAATTATTTTTATATTGTTCCTCTTTAGTATTTTTATATAGTTTAGCACTATTAATTATATTTTCAATAGGTTTTTTCATTTCTTGAGAAACTTTAAATAAGAAATTTGATTTATCATTAACAGTGTTTTCTACAAGTTCTTTGTTTCTAAGAAGCATATCTATCATTTGAACATCTGGGTTTTCAATTGTATGATACATTATAAATGCTATAAATATTAAAGTAGGGTTTATTAAATAATTTAATGATGGATTCATTACTTGTATGGAAAATATTGCCCCTCCCAAAAATAGTAATAAATAAATTGGGATAAATTTTTTATTTTTTAAATTTTTAAAGTTTGAAATTAAACAGGCTATTTGTGTTATTATTCCTACTCCACAAATTAAATAAGTATACATGATTGCATATCCACTTACTTCACTAGTAATTTCATTCATAGCTACATTAACTGGCAAAACAATTATAAAAATAATACTTAAATATTTAATAATTTTAAAAATGGGCGCAAGTTTGTTTATTTTAGTTTTATTCTTTAATGCAACATAAACGGTATAGAACGTAAAATAATAAACCCAAAAGAATAAACTCATTAAATAACATTTATTAGATATTGAAATAAGTAATTCATTAGTATATATTATATTACTGACTAATAGCCCCAATATTAACCCAGTTGAAGATAAAAACAAATTTGTAATTAGAAACTTTGAATATGTGATATCTTCCACTTGTTTTAAATGCTTTTTCCTAAAAAATATTATACATGTAGAAACAATTAACAAAAAAGCATATAAATTTATTAGCAAAAGTCCTTGAACATTTTGCATAATTACCACCTCTTTACTCTCTATTTAATTTTAAAACTTTTTTTCTTTTTCCAGCATAAGAAATATCAATTGAGCCAACACTTAAATTAGTTTCATCGACTTTAACATTAATTTCTGTATCATCTAATGGTTCATTTCTTAATTTATTGAAATCAACTTTACTATTTTTAGTAAGTGGCATTTTTTCTCTTACTTTAAATTTCGCTGGTATTTGTCTTGATGACATATTTGGATTTTTTATTATATATTCATAAACAATTTCATTAACCAATTCTATACAATCTACATTTTCAATAAATTCATTATTTAACGTAACGTGACATATTGGCATTATTCCTCTGTAATTTTCATCATAATAATCTACTACTCTTGCTTGTTTTACCAATGGATGATTTTCTATAACAGATTCAATTTCATGTGGTTTTATCTTATATCCATCAAAACGAGAAAATGATCTATCCTTTCTTCCTAAATGATAAAATATTCCATCTCTATCCATAGCCATTAAATCTCTTGTTCTAATATAGGATTCACCATCTAAATCATAATGTGGAACAATTATATTATCATGTAAAACACCATCTGTTACTGAATCTCCAGAAACTATAATTTCTCCTTCAAGTTTCTCTTCCCCATCTTTAAATTTTAATGGTACTAACTTATCATCAATATTTGGATCAACTATACCTAAAGTTAAACCAGGAATAGGTATACCAATTGACCCATATTTGTTATATTCATTTTTAGCATGTGTACCACATCCTAAAAATTCACTCATTCCATAACCTTTTCTGACAATTGCACTACTACCATGGTTTTTTAACCATAGATTTAGATTTTCTTCGTCTTTTTCAGACATTGAGTCTCCGCCATATGTCATTTTTTTAATACATGATAAATCTAATTTATCTAAATATTTATAATTAGGTAATGCTGCCAACCATGCTGGTGTTGCAATGATTATATTTGGTTTATATTTTTTTATTAAATACCCAAATTCGCTAATATCAAATTCTGGCACATCTATACTTATAGCACCACTAGCTAAACTTAGCAAATAGTTATCAAATGCTCCAAAAGGGGCAAACAATGGTAATATTCTTAATACTCTATCTCCTATATCAAAATTAACTCCTGCCATTTCCATTGAACTTAACTTGGATATTATATTTTTGTTAGTTGCTGTAATTGGTTTTGGTCTTGCACCACTTGTTCCTGATGTATGTCCTATATAATTTATGTCCTTTAAAACATTCAAATCATTATTTAATCTTTCATATTTTATTTCATTTATTAAATCATTATATTTATATACAGGTATCATAGTTTTTTTTGTTGCGTTTTCGTAAGCTAATTCCATTTTTTTCATATTGTTAAGTTTTTCTCGTAGAGCTTTATACCATGATAGTTTTGCAGAAGTAGCATTTGCATATCTAGCATTTGCAAGTGAGTTATAATTGATTACATCTTTTAAATAATCTATTTTGCCAGTTAAATTCATAGAATCACTCGCACTTAAAGTAATAATAGATTTAACTCCTTGTTCTTTTAACTGTTTTTCTATAGGTTTTATCATACCTATATAACACATGTCTAAAGCAACAATGTAATCTGGTTTTTCAAATTTAACAATTTCTAATAATTTATTAGCATTAGCCATCATATTAGTTGAATCTGGTCTTGGATCAATGTAATCACTAATTGCTCCTAATTGAGTTGCGCCAAACCAAATTTTACTACTTTCTGGTAAATTTGGGACTAGATTTAAAATCAAATCATTGCGTTTAACTCCTATGGCAGATAATAATTTTGCACTTGTATCATCAAAAAGTATTTCATCATAAGTAAATTCTCTTCCATAATATGTTTCTGCTACTAATGATTTTCTAGATTTATTTTTTTCTCTTAAATATTGAACCATATGATTATAATCTTTGTTTTGGAATTCCAAATCTTGATAATACTTCATCCACGGTTTATCTATATGTGGATATCCTGTTTTTTTACTTTCCATACATTTCTCCTTTTATTTTGTTTTTTTACCCTATTATTCTATTTATAAATTAATTATATCACTTAATGTGATTTTTTTAAACTTTGTGTGTCAAAAATTGACAAGTTTATGAATTATTATAAAAATTTATAAAGAAAATGCAATGATTTTTAAACAATTTGCGTTTAAAACAAAAATTATTAAAAGAAATTTATAAATGTGCTATAATGAAAATGGTGATATTTATGAATATTGTTATAAAAGTTGATAATGAAACTAAAGAAAAAATGATTGAATATTATAAAGATAAAAAAAGAGAAAAAACTCCTCCTTATGCAATATTTCAAGCTCAGGAAGAGGATACTATTATTACTTTATACGAATCTGGAAAAGCTATGTTTCAAGGTACAAGTGCTTTTGTAGATGCTAATATGTGGAAAGCTATTAAAGAAAATGATGAGGAAGATGATGATAGTACTGATTATATTAATACTACTTCTGTTGGTTCCGATGAAGTTGGTACAGGAGATTATTTTGGCCCAATTGTTGTTACTGCATCTTTTGTAAAGAAAGAAGATATTCCTTTTTTAAAAGAACTTGGATGTAATGATTCTAAAAAATTAACTGATGAAAAAATAAAAAATATTGCTCCACAAATTATAAAAAAAATAAAATATAAAAGTATTATCTTATCTAATGAAGAGTACAATGAAAAATACTCTAAAGAAAATAATATGAATAAAATAAAAGCCATTATGCACAATAAAGCTTTAGGCCTTTTGTTAAATGAAATAGATGATAAATTAGATTATATTATAATTGATGAATTTGCTAAAGAAAATCGTTATTACGCTTATTTAGAGGGAGTAAATAATATAGTTAAAAATATAACTTTTATAACTAAAGCCGAAAGTAAAAATTTAGCAGTTGCATCTTCTTCAATTATAAGTAGATATATATTTTTAACCGAATTTGAAAAACTTTGTGATAAGTATAAACTTCCACTACCTAAGGGAAGTGGTTCAAATGTTGATATAATTGGTGAGGAAGCTGTTTCAAAGTATGGCAAAGATATTTTAAATAGAATTGCTAAGAAAAACTTTTCTAATACAAGTCGCATATTAAAAACAAGAATTATTTAATAACTCTTGTTTTTATTTCCGCTTTTTTATTTTGCATTTGAATAATTAATATACTTGCTATTTCTTTTAACTTTTCATCTATTATTAAAACGTCTTGTTTTCCTAAACTATTATAAAATTCTAGTATTCTACTTAAATTATCTAATATTTCACTATCTTCAGGATATTCATTTAAATGATTATTTATAAGTCTTGTTATTTCTTCAAAAGTAAGATATGAGTGGTTTTCTTGTTTCACTTCTTGATTTTCAAACTCTTTACCTATAACTTGATAATAATCTTTAATAAGAATACTTCCAAAAGTTTTTTCTGAAGTTTCAGTATTATATAAATCATATTCTTCCATAGTACACTTACAATAATTATTATCAATTCTTTTGTAATCTGTATATTCACTTACTTTAATATCAAAATTATTATCCATTGCTAAATTATTGTATACTGATTTTAATAATTCATAAAAATCTTTTCTATTAACCTTAAAATTTTTCATATTTTGCATACGAATAATTAATCTATTTGCTATTTCGTTTAACTTTTCATCTATTTCTAAAACGTCTTGTTTTTCCAATTTGTTATAAAATTCTAGTATTCTACTTAAATTATCTAATATTTCACTATCTTCAGGATATTCATTTAAATGATTATTCATAAGTTTTGTTATTTCTTCAAAAGTAAGATATGAATGGTTTTCTTGTTTTAATTGTCCTCCTTTAACTTGATAATAATCTTTAATAAGAATACTTACAAAAGTTTTTTCTGAAGTTTCAGTATCATATAAATCATATTCTTCCATAGTACACTTACAATATTTATTATCAATATCTTTGTAATCTGTATATTCACTTACTTTAATATCAAAATTATTATCATTTTTTGAATTATTGTATACTGATTTTAATAATTCATAAAAATCTTTTCTATTAACCTTAAAATTTTCCATATATATTCCCCCTTATTTTAGAAAATCATCTATTTCCTTTAATGTTTCATCTATTTCTGTAAGAGATATTTGATGGTTTTTGATAGCATCTTCATCTTTTGTATCTTCTACTAAAGGAATATCAGTAATTTCTTTAGTATCTTCTAAAGATTTAACTATATAAGCATCTACTATATTCTCTTTTGAAATAGTTGAACCTGTTTTATAACGATCTGCTATAGGTATTTCTGTATTTTTAATTACATCAATATTAGAATTTGTTTTAATTCCTAAAAATCCTCTTGTTTCAGTAATAAATGTTTTTAATACTTTATATGGATTTGTTTTTACTTCACGAAGAAGTACAAGTCCCCTTCTGGCACGAGAAGATTTTTCAAATTCTTCTAACTTAACCCTCTTAGCAGTTCTATTAGTGGTTAATATTATAACATATTCTAACGATTTGTCAAATATTTCAGTACTTACTACCTCATCGTTTTTTAAATTTATCGATTTAACACCACTTGATTTTATTCCCGATATTGGAATTTCAGATACATCATACCAAAGTCCATATCCGTTCATAGTAGCAGTAAATATATCATTATAAGTGTTTAAAGTAGCATTTATTACTTCATCACCATCTTTTAGTTTCATACATGACATTGGTTTAGTATAGCGACTTACTTTGAATTCACTTAATTTAGTTCTTTTAATCATACCATGTTTACTTGCTATAACTATATTGATGTTAGAGTTAAAATCTTTAACTGGTATAGCACTTACTATTTCTTCATTCTCAGAAAGCTTTATTATATTACTAATGTGTTTCCCTAACATTTTCCATTTAATATCTGGAATTTCATGTACTGGAAGATATAAATAATTACCTAGATTAGTAAATACTAATAATGTATCTTTAGTATTTTGTTTGTAAAGTCCAAGTACATAATCTCCTTCTTTTAAAAGTGGTTCTTCGCTATTAGCATTATAACTTCTCATTGAAGTTCTTTTTACATATCCATCTTTAGTTATTAAAACTACTACATCTTCATCAGGAATCATAGCTATTTCATCAATTTTAATTACAGCTTCTTCATCTGTTATTACTGTTTTTCTTGGGATTGCATATTCTTTTTTAATTGCTCTTAGTTCATCTTTCATAACTTTCTTTAATTCATCTTCTTCGTTTATTATTTTAGAAAGTGCTGTAATTATAATATTTAAATTTTTAAGTTCTTCTTCTAATGTTAAAATATCAGTATTAGTAAGTCTATAGAGTTGTAAAATTACAATTGCTTCAGCTTGATCTAAAGTAAAATCAAATTCTTTTACTAAGTTTTCTTTAGCATCTGCTTTATTTTTACTCTGTCTAATTACTCTAATTACTTCATCTAAAATAGATATTGCTTTGATTAATCCTTCAACAATGTGAAGTCTTTTTTTAGCATGAGCCAAATCAAAAGCTGTTCTTTTTAAAACGACTTCTTTATAATGCGCAATATGAGCATCTAATATTTCTAAAATTCCTAGAAGTCTTGGACGTCTATTAACAATTGCTATCATATTATAGTTATATGTTGTTTGAAGTTCAGTATTTTTATATAAATAATTTAAAATAAGATTTGGATCTGTTCCTTGTTTTAATTCTATTACTATTCTAAGACCATCTTTTCCTGATTCGTCACGAACTTCAGATATACCTTCAATCTTTTTATCTATTCTAATTTCATCTATTTTACGAGCAATATTAGATTTTAAAACATCAAATGGTATTTCTGTTACTACTATGCTTATTTTTGATTTTATTTTTTCAATAGTTGTTTTAGCACGTACTACAATTCTGCCTTTTCCGCTTTCAAAAGCATTTACTATTCCTTTAGCTTCATAAATTACTCCTCCAGTTGGAAAATCTGGACCTTTTATTATTTCTAAAATTGTTTCAAGTCTACAATTTGGTGAGTCTATTCTTTTTATTACTCCCTCTATTACCTCTCCAAGGTTATGAGGCGGGATATTTGTTGCATACCCTGCACTTATTCCAGTAGTTCCATTTACTAACAAATTAGGTATTTTTGATGGGAGAACAGTCGGCTCAAGTTCTGTGTCATCAAAGTTTGGAGCCCAAGTTACAGTATCTTTATCTATATCTTTTAAAAGTTCATTACTTATCTTTGAAAGACGAGCTTCAGTATAACGCATAGCAGCAGGACTATCTCCATCTATTGATCCGTTATTTCCTTGCATATCTATATATGGTGCATTTTGTTTCCACCACTGACTCATACGCACCATTGCTTCATATATTGAACTATCACCATGAGGATGATAATTACCCATTATATGTCCAACAGTTTTAGCACTTTTACGATATGGTTTATCATAAGTGTTATGTTCTCTAAACATTCCATATAAAATTCTTCTTTGAACGGGTTTAAGTCCATCTCTTACATCAGGAATTGCTCTATCTTGAATAATATATTTAGAATATCTTCCAAAACTTTGTCCCATTATTTCTTCTAAAGAATAATTATATATTTTTTCTAAAACTGTTTCTTTTTTTGCCATATTATCACCTAGTATTATTATACATTAAAAATTATACTTCTTACAAATTTTTAAAATTATTTTTACGTAAAGATAGTCTATAAATTATTACATTTAAAAAGCTAAGTTATTAAAACTTAACTTTTAATTATAAAGCTTTTAAGTTGTTGGCAATAACTTATTTTCATCATTTTTTGTTTTATCATATATAGTAGATGTAAGTATAACTTTATTTTTATCCTTTGTTATTTTCTCTTCTTTTCCGTTTGAATATATTATATTAACATTTTTAATTTCTTCTTTATCTATGTCATATTTTAGTTCTTTTACAAGTTCTTCATTATATGTTAAGGCTCCAATTATAGTACTATTATTTATATTACTTTTATCAAGTTGAATACTATATATTTTACCATTTCCATCTATTATATAAATAGTATAAATATAATCATATTTTTTTGTTATTTCTTTAAATGACGTTTTTGTAAAATCAATATTTTTACTATTTTCAATTTCAATAGTTGCAAAAACATCTTTTACTAGTATATCCTCATTAACTTCATTTTGGACTATTGTTTCATTTTTATAATTATAAACAAGTTTATTTTCAAATGTTAAATAAAACATAATAGATGAACATTTTTCATTATTAATATCTAGACATATATAATCAAAATATGGTTTCTTATTATTAATATCATCTTTTAAAACATACTTTTTATCTTTGTAATCTAAATATTTTAAATTGTTATCAGTATCTAAAAATATAAAATTAGTATTAATGTTTTTTAATTTATTTACAAAAACATTTTTCTTATCATAGGATGGAATATAAACTTTACTTATATTCTCTCCTACTTTTTTAAATTTATAATCTTTCTTACTATTAATATTTAAATAAGTATAGTAAACCTCATTTTTATCTGTTAAAGCAATAAATTCATAAAAGCTCTCAAAAAGATTATTATAATAAACAGTTATTTTTCCCTCAGGAAGAGATGTTACTCTTTTATTTAAAACTGTTTTATTATTTGTATATTTAATATATAAAACATTATTAGCATCTAAATACATGTAAACATCGTTTTTCTCTTCACTAAAATCAGCAATTGTTTTGGCAGGTATAATATAATTGTTATTAAAAAGATATTCAGAATTATAATAGTTATCTACTGTAACACTATTTTCATTTTTATCTTTTTGCTTTTCATAACTTTGATATGTGTAATAACCAATTACTATAAAAGAAATTATTACGAAAACAAAACATAAAAGTTCTAGTATTTTCTTTTTGTTTTCTTTCATATTTACCACCTATGATAATGATACTATAAAAAGAACTACTTTTCAAGATAACAATTATTTAATCACTAACTACTTTAGATGCACTATTAAAAACCGTTTTTATAACACTATCAAAAACATTTTCAAGTTTTAAAGAAAAACTATAAATATTAGAGGTAACTTTATTAGAGTAATCTTTATCTTCATAAAGAACATATCTTTTTATATCAATATCTTTTCCCTCGCGTATATCTTCTTCAAAATTTTCTATTTGTTCATCTGTTAATACCTTAGCTTTTTCGTTTCTATTTTTATAATATCCTTGAGATTGTGCCAGTAAAAGAATTAAAAAGAAAATTAAAAAGGAAAGAAATATAACTAAAAATACTTTATTTTTCATTTGTTTTCTCCACAAAATAATTTATTGATTCTGCTAAGGCTTTAGTGGTATTATAAATTTCTTCTAAAGTATTATCTGGTCCTCCAAGCTCTACTAGAAACATTTTACTACTATAATTTTGATTAAAAGAACAAGCTTTTTGAATATAATTATCTCTTACAATACCTGGATATTTTTTATTTAAATATTCTTTCATAATTTCTATATTTTTAATATTTTCTTTATAACCATTATAATTTGCTCCTACTAAAAACATTAAGGTTGCATATTTTTTATTTTTAATAACTTTTCTCGCAGAATTACCTGTTATTGAATCACGATGCATATCAAAAAAGTATTTAAGAGTTGGGTACTTTTTCTTATTTTCTTTTAAATATTCAAAACTTACTGTATAAGTACCACTGTAATCAAGGCCTCTTTTTTTTACTTCTTTGGGTACAGATTTTTTCTCTACAATTGATTCTTTTCCAAGGTTTTTAAGTTCATCATTTAAAATATCACTTACAGTCATAACAGTTGGAGTGATATTATAAACGTTTGAGGCATACTCTTCTGTTTGATGAGTATTAAATATATAAATTAAAGGCTTATCATATTTTTGATCTTTATTTATTATATTTACACTACTATTTTCATTATTTAATAGACCATTTGAATAACTTGTTTTTTCTAAATCATTTTCTTTTGCATAGTTAAATTTAGTACTTGCTAAAGTACTTATTAATTTTTCTTTGTCATTTTTTATTAAAACAGAAAGTAAGTTTATATCTTTTAATTTATCACTCATATAAAGAAATGATAAAAAGAATAAAAAAAGACAAAAAATTATTTTTACTCTATTCATTATGCTCACCATGATCATTATAAAATAAAGTTTATATATTTTTTGTCGATATATTATGAATACTTTTATTTATTGCTTCTCCTATTAAATTAGTTAATTTAAATACGATAAAATCTATCTCTTTTGGGGTTACTACTAAATTATAACCAATTGGTGTTAGGACATCATTTATAAGTAATTTTTTTTCTTCATTAGATAAATTACCTAAGGCCCCTAGAAAATAAGATGTTTCTTCTTTGGATAAAGTATAATTATTATTTTTTAAATAATTTATTCTACTCGAAGGAATTAATTTATCAGTTACACTATCTTTATTTTTAATATTATAACTAAAGTGTTTTTTCATATAATTTAATGTATCACTTACAATTGTTGTAGCATCTACAACTGTTGGTACTCCAATTGCAATTACTGGAATGTTAAATACATCACTAGAAATCTCTTTACGATTATTTCCTATTCCACTTCCTGGATTTATTCCGGTATTAGTTATTTGAATAGTTTTTAAAAGGCGATCTATTGAATCACTTGCTAAAGCATCAATTACTAAAACAAAATCTGGCTCTACTTTTTTTACTACTGCCGAGATGATGTCACTTGTTTCAATACCAGTCGTTCCCATAACTCCAGGAATAAGGCAGGTTGTAATTCGGTATCCTTTTTCTAAAGAGCCTGTAAGGTTATAAATATGATTAGTAACAGTTACATTTTTCGCTGCACTAACTCCTAACTCATCTGCTGTTGATTTTTCATTACCAAGGCCAATTATCATACATGATGCATCATCTGTTATTTTACTATTTTTAAGCATTTTCTTAAGTTCATCTATTAAAATTTTTAATACATTTTTATAATTTGTTGTATCTGTTATATCATCAAAATAAATAGTTGTATAATCACCAGGTTTTTTCCCTAATTTTAAAGATGAATCTTTATCTAAACTAATATTACTAACACTTACATTTTTATAATTATATTTTTGTTCTAAAGATGAGTTTTCTTCTATTAAATCTACTACTAAATCTGTTCTTATTTGATATTTAGATAAATCGATTTCTCTCATATATATCACCGTTAATAGTGTGGTTTTTTATATAAATTTAATACAAATTTAAAAAAAATATTAAAAATTACTAATTTTATTTGATTTTTTAAGAGTTTTTTGTTAGAATTTAAAGTGTCAAAAAAAGTGAGGTGAAAAAATGCCAAATATTAAAAGTGCAAAAAAAAGAGTTAAAACTGATGCTGTTAAAAAAGAAAGAAATAGAGATAAAATTGCTAGTATGAGAACTGCTATGAAAAAAGTTAGAGTAGCTGCTAAAGCAGGAGATAAATCTTTAGCTACTGAATCTTTAAATGATGCTAATAAAAAAATTGATAAAGCTGTAAAAAGCGGTTTAGTACATAAAAATAAAGCTGCTAGAGATAAATCAAAACTTGCAAAAACTGTCAATAATTTAAAGTAATACCTTATTGATTACTTTATTTTTTTTTGCTAAAATATTAATTGGTGATGAAACTTGAAAAAAGTTCTAATGATTTTTTTAATTACATTAGTAATTGCAGGATGTTTCTTCTATATAGGTTATTATTATAGAGATGAAATATATGTATATTATCAAGAAGAGATTTTAAAAGTTAAAGATAATATAAAAATAGACAAAAATCAGTATTATAAAGATAAAGATTATGCTTATGTTCAAAATACAGATGACTTTATAGCTAAAGATAAGAAACATCTTTTAAACATTTTTTATACTATTATTAATAGTGGTGTATCTAAATTTACTTTTTATTGTGATGACAGTTATAAAACTTGTAAAGATGATGTTGTTGATTTAGTAGGAGATGAAGTTACTCTTTCAAATATTAATAATTTTGTCCATCCTTATAATTCTTTTGAAACTGTTAATACTTCTTATGATGATTATGGACAAATAGATTTAGAAATTACTAAAGTTTATAGTGAAGAAGATATTAAAAGAATTGATAATAAGATTGCTAGAATAATAAAACAAGAAATTAAACCAGGAATGAATAAAAGTGAAAAAATTGAGGCTGTACATGATTTCATTATAAATCATGGAAAATATGCTACTGATGAAATAAGAGCAAAAAATAAAAATAGAAGTTTTAATAAAGCAGATGATATTTTAATAAATGGTTATGGTTTATGTAGTGCTTATGCTGATGCAATGGCTCTTTTCCTTTATGAGTTTGGAATTGATAATTATAAAATTGCTAGCGATAGTCATATTTGGAATTTAGTAAATATAAATAATAAATGGTTACATTTGGATTTAACTTGGGATGATCCTGTTACTTCGACAGGTATTGATAAATTAGAAATATTATTTTTATTAATAGATAATGATAGATTAAAAGAATTAAAAGTTGAACAACATAGTTATGATAAAAATGTATATAGTGAGGCCTTAAATTAAGGCTTTTTTGTTGTAAAAAAAGAACTATTAATATTGAATTTGTAAGATAAAAGTAGACAATAAAAAAACAATAACGTTTTTGTTATTGCTTTTTACATTTCATCTGGAATTTCTATAATTAAAAGACTAAGAAGTTTTTCCATAACTTTATAAATGAAACTTAATAAATTAATCCATGTTTCTTTTTGGGTTTCATCTTCAAGATATGAAAGATTATTATTTTGATAAAAAGTATTAGTTAAGACTGCTAAATCATATAGATAATCTGCTATATAATGCGGCATTCTATCATCTGCTGCTTTAGTTACGACTTCATTTATTTTTAAAAGATTGTTTCTTAAATCTCTATCGTACTTATTATATATAACATCACTTATTTCATTGTTAGCACTTATTTTATCTCCTATTAATTTTTTTATTCTAACAGCAGTATATAAAATGTATGGCCCTGTTTTTCCATTTACATCTGCAAACTTATCAATATCAAAAATATAATTCTTTTCTCTATTATTTTGAAGATCAGCAAATTTTAAAATAGAATTTACTATTTTATCAATATCTTCTTTTTTCATATCTTTATTAGTTTCTTTTTTAGATATAAATATTTCTTTTGTTTTTTCAATTAAATCATCTAATTTTAATGTTTCTCCACTTCTTGTTTTGAATGGTTTTCCATCTGGACCATTTATTGTTCCAAAATAATTATGCTCTAAAATGGCATCTTTTGTTAAACCACTTTTCTTACAAACTCTAAAAACTTGTTCAAAGTGAAGTTTTTGTCTATCATCAACTACATATAAAATATAATCTGGATCAAAGTCTTTCATTCTTTGATAAATTGTTGCAACATCACTTGTAGCATAAAGATATGCCCCGCTTTTTCCTTGAAGTATTAATGGTGGCATTTTTTTCTTATCATCATCTTTTTCTATACGAACTATTTTTGCCCCATCATCTATTTCAATTACATTTTTACTTTCTAAAAAGTTCATTAAGTCATCTATATATTTATAACTATCTTTTTCACCATACCAGTAATCAAATTTAACTCCGAGATAGTTATATAATCTTTTTATGTCTTCTAAAGAAACTTTATACATTTCTTTAAAATAAGCATTGTATTCTTCGTTCCCTTCTTGGAGCTTTTTAGTAATTTCACGGCATTTATCTGCCACTTCTTCGTCACTTTTACAAAGTGCTGACATTTTTGGATATATTTCCTGAAGTATTTCTATTGTTATGTCATCAGGTTTTAAATTTCTTTCCATTAAGCCATAGATTACTTGTCCCATTTGAAGTCCAATATCTCCGAGATGAACATCACCAATTACTTTGTAACCTTTAGCCCTTAATATTTCATAAATTGATTGTCCTATAATTGCAGGTCTCATATGCCCAACATGAAGAGGTTTAGCTATATTAGGTCCACCATAATCTATTACGCATGTCTTAATATTTTTAATTTTTTCAATACCTAAATTTCCTTTATTTATCATGTCATTTAATATATTTGTAATAAACTTATCACTTGTTTTTATATTGATAAATCCAGGCTTTGCAAAGGTTACACTTTCAAAATAATCAGAGAAATTTGAAATCTCATTTATTTTATCTATAATTCTAGTCCCAACTTCTTCGGGAGTTTTTGCATTTTCTTTTGCAATTTTAAATAAACTATTGATTTGAAAATCACAAAGTTCTGGTCTATTTGATGGCATTACTTTGGCATGTTCTTTTTCATATCCTTCACTTTCAAAAACTTTTTCTATTACTTTTTCTAATTTTTCTATCATATTACCCTCCATATAAAACAAAAATTCTATAAAGATAAGGACGAGAAATTTTCGTGGTACCACCTTACTTCATAGAATACTATGCACTTTAATCTTTAACGCAGATAGACGATGCTGCTAAAAAGATGCGTCTAGTAAGGACTTATTATTTGGTTCACACTTTCCCAAACTCACTTTAATAAGTTGGTCTTACTTTTTTTCTTTTATTCTTGCAACTTGGAATTTATAATAACAATCTTTAAAGATTTTGTCAAATTAATACCATAGAGCTTCTATTTGAGCATTACTTGATAATGGTTGTGGATTTGGCATTGGTACTTTAACAGTTATAGGAAGTTTAAATGCTGATCCAAAGGTCATACAAAGTCCAGGTTGTAAAATTTTTATTTTATTCATAATATCTTTAGTTGCATTTGGCATCATAGTTTCAAGATATTTTATGTCATTAGCATGAAGCGTTCTGAAAATAAGGAAATTTGAACACTGACTTATAGACGTTTCACTTATTTCAGATGGCCTTTGGGTTATAAATCCTAAGAGAATACCATATTTACGGCCTTCTTTAGCAATACGGTCAAAAATATTGTAACCAAATAACTGAGTATCAGTATCATTTTGAACATATCTATGAGCTTCTTCAATAATTATATGAACTGCTTTACTACCACGATTTGGATTAGTTACACATTGATTGAATAAAGCTTTTGATAAAAGTTTTACTAATACTTTGGCAAATCTATCATCTACATAGTTGATATTGAAATTTAATATTTGAGCTTTTCTACCATCATAAGTAGTCATTAATCTATTTATGTATTCTTCTTCAGTCATATATTCTTTACAATCAAAATATGAGCTATATTTTCCTTCAACCAAAGAACGAGTTCTAACTGCTAAAACGTTGGCATAATCGTATACCTTATCACTTTGAAGAGTTCCTTCAGATATAAGAGCAAATGACAAAGCTTTTTCAAATTCTTCTAAAGTAAAGGCAACAGGTTCACTATTTTTATAATCTAAATCATCTGCTATAAAATGAGAAACAGCTCCTACTACTCTTTCGATAGCATCCATACTATCATTATCATTTACATATAGACATTGTTTTAATGTTCTCGTATATCCAGGTTCAATTATTTTTAAATCTAAGTTAAGCTCTGGAGTATTGTAATATGTAAGTACAGATATTATTTGTTGTCTTACACTTGAAGCTGATTTACCTGTTAAAATTATATCTCTTAAGCATTTAGCAATTATATCATTTTTATATTTTAAAACTCCTTCATCTGTTCTTGTTAAAATTGGAAGAAGCTGAAGTGTTTTTTCAATAATTGGTATTTGTTTATAATTATCGACTTCCAAGAGAAGTGCTATACCATCTGTTCCTAAAAGCCATAAAGGTATTTTAAGTTGTTCTGACTCAGAATCATTAATATTAGTAGTAATACTTTTATAACAAATGTTAGGATTAACTTGGCTTAAACTACTGAAAGCATTATGATATTCACCATAAGCATCAAACATAAAAATGTTAGAATTTATTGGTGCAGGGTTTGCATAAAATAAGTTTTGAATTATTGTTGCAGCTGCACAACTTTTTCCTGAACCAGAATTACCTATGATAGCAAAATGGTTTGAGAAAAAGTTATTTATATTTACATTTATTGCATAGTTATTATAAATTGATGATTCCCCAAGATAAAAAGTTGCTCCTGTTCCCGCAGCAGATCCAAATATAATTCCAAGTTCTTCCATGTTTATTATACGAACATTTGCTTTGAAACTTGGCTTTTGAAAAACACCTGCATTGTATTTGCCATCTATTATTTCACCAATAATGTTAATTGTTAAATATTCTTCATCTATTTTGATTATTTCCCCTACTACCTTTTTATTATCTTCTTCAAAAATGACATGAAGATTAGAAAGGCTTGGTTGCATTTTAATATCAATTGTCATCTTTACTTTTACTATATCATCAACTATTTCTGTTATTTTTCCTAACATATTTACACCTTCTTATTCTATAAAAATTATATAATATTATTAAAAGTAATGCAATAGTTTATTTCTTTTAAATAGATAATTTTATTATTTATAATTTTTAAATTAATAATAATTAAATTTGTCAAAAAAATTTAAAAATATAATAAAAGTTGTTATAATAATTACAGTAAATATATTATTAAAGGAGTTATATATTATGTTAAATGCCGTAAAAAGAGTTTTTATAGTTTTTATAGGAGTAGTTTTACAATTTGGATTTGCTATTATGATAAGATTATTTTTCTATAAATATCTTGGCATAATAACTATATTTTATAGTTTGATAAGTATATTAATAGTTCTTTGGATTTTAAAAGATAGCACAAGACTTTCTCATGATATACCATGGATAATACTAATTTTAATGTTTCCAATATTCGGTACAATTCTTTTAATTACTTTAGGTAAAAATTACTCTAAAAATAAATTATTAAAAAATATATTTATATATGAAAAAAAATATAGTGAATTATTAGTTCAAAATGAGAAAATCAAAAAAGAAATTGATGAAAAAAAATTAGATAATATAAAATATATAATTAATAGGACAAATTATTTTGTTAGTACTAACAATGATATTACTTATTATAATTTTGGAGAATTATTTTACCCTGAATTATTAAAAGAACTTAAGAAAGCTAAAAAATTTATCTTTATGGAATATTTTATTATTAATGAAGGTATAATGTGGAATGGTATTTTAGATATATTAAAAGAAAAGGCTTCTCAAGGAGTTGATGTTAGAATACTATATGATGATATGGGAAGTATTGCGATGCTTAAAACTAATTATTCTAAAAAACTTGCTCAATTTGGAATTAAATGTATTCCTTTTAATAAATTAAGTCCTTTTAGAGGAATATTTATGAATAATAGAGATCATAGAAAAATGACAATTATAGATGGAAAAGTAGCATTCTCTGGCGGTGTTAATTTAAGTGATGAATATATAAATATTAATAGTAAATTGGGTGTTTGGAAAGATAATGGTATAAAAATTGTTGGCGATGCTATTTGGAATTTAACAGTAATGTTTTTAACATTATGGAATGCTAATAAAAATGAGGATAAAGATATTACCAAATTTAAATATGATTTTAAGAAAAATAAAACTGATAATGGTTATGTTATTCCTTATGGGGTTGCCCCACTTCATAAAGATTTAATCGGGGAAGATGTTTATATTAATATGATTAATAGTGCAAAAAGTTATTTATATATAATGACACCTTATTTAATAATTGATACTGATATGGTTAACTCTCTTATAAGAGCCTCTAAAAGAGGTGTTGATGTTCGAATAATTGTTCCTGGTATTCCTGATAAAAAAGTAGTATATACTCAGACAAAATCGTTTTTTAAAGTACTACATGATAATGGTGTAAAAATTTATAAATACACAAATGGTTTTGTTCACTCAAAAGTATTTTTATCAGATGATTCTAAGGCAGTAGTTGGAACAATAAATATGGATTATAGAAGTTTATATTTACATTTTGAAAATGGTATTTATATGGAAAATGTTAAAACAATAGAAGATGTACATAAAGACTTTGAAGAGACTTTTAAAGATAGTCAAGAACTTAATGATAAAGATGTAAAAACTGGATTTATAAAATCTTTATGGCAAGCAATTTTAAGACTTTTTGCACCACTGTTTTAACTTTTAACAATTTAATTATTGATTATAAAACAAATGTTTGATATAATTCGATTAGGAACATTTAATAGTTGGGTGGAGCCAAACTTCTAAAAAGAAGGGAGGCGATAATATGAACAAGAAGGATTTTTTAATTCTATCTTTAGTAATAATTATCTTCCTTTTACTAGTTTTACTATTTATAGTATTATAGCACAAATATAAAAGAAAACCACCTAACTCAGCAATGGTTTAGGTGGTACCAAATTTAACGGCAACACTCAACAAAGCGAATATTGAATGTTCCTTTTTATTTTATGCAAATTAACTTGACATATTCATAATAGCATAAAAAAAGACTTTTGACAAGTCTTTTATCTTAAAGCTCGAAAAGCTCGAACAAAAACATCACTGGAGCGGGTGTCGTAGTTATCTACAACTCTTTTCCAATAACGAAAGAATTTATATAATCTTCCGTTGCTAGTAATAATATAACATATTTTTAATATTTATTGAATAGCAGATTGACATTTTTATAAAAATTTACTTATATAAATTGTAATTTACCTAACATTTTGTTTATTATTAATTTCATTGTTT
>CANRAF010000003.1 GCA_947628535.1 uncultured Bacilli bacterium
TTTTGCGTTAACTCAATTATACAACTTGAATTACTTTTTTTATATAGAAATGTTTCACATCAATTGTAACTCTACATCATTGGGAAGAGATTTGAATGATTTCTTATTGACAGTTCGTGTATTTTCCGTTATAATATTTGCTGCTTAAGAAGAGGACGTTTGGGAAATTGCAAAATTAAAATATGAAAAACATATGTACAATATAATGCCAATGTCTAATTCTAAATATGTATTAAAAAAATAAAAAAAATTCTTTTAAATAGTTTAATTTTATGTTAAAATTTTATTAATGGCTTTGATAAGAAAGTAGTAGTAAGAAAATTTATTTTTTAGAGAAAAAGTGGTTGGTGAAAACTTTTAAAATAAATTCTTATGAATTCACTCTTTAGCTAAATCGTATTACTTGCGTTAAAAGTAAGAGATAGTTATTACTATAAAATAAGGTGGTACCACGATTAAATCGTCCTTTGGTTCCATCTTTTTATTTTAAGGAGGAAGGGTATGGAAAATATAAAAACCGATATTTTAAAAGATTTAGAAAATGTTAAAAACATGGAAGATTTAAATCAGTTAAAAGTAAAATATATTGGTAAAAAAGGTATTATTACTATGCTTTATAGTAAGATGAAAGATATTTCAAATGAAGAGAAAAAAGACTATGGAATGAAGATTAATGAACTTAAAAATCTTTTTAATGAAAAATATAGTGAAAAACAAGTAGAATTTGAAGATAAGTTAATTAATGAAAAACTGGAAAAAGAGGCTATAGATATAAGTCTTCCAGCAATTAAAGTTTTAAATGGTGCTCCTAATATTTTAGAGAAATTAATTGAAGAAGTAGAAGAAGTATTTATGTCTATGGGATATGATGTTGTAGATGGACCAGAAATAGAAGAAGATAAATATAATTTTGAAATGCTTAATATTCCAAAAGGACATCCCGCTAGAGATGCTCAAGATACATTTTATTTAAAGGGTGAAGAAATTTTATTGCGTAGTCAAACTTCTCCTGTTCAAGTAAGAACTATGCTTAAAGGTGAAGGAAAAACTCCTATTAGAATGATTTGTCCTGGTAAAACTTATAGAAGAGATGATGATGATGCGACTCATTCTCATCAATTTATGCAAATAGAAGGATTATTAGTAGATAAAGATATTAGTTTATCAGATTTAAAAGGAACAATTGATATTGTTGTTAAAAAGATGTTTGGAGAATCTATTGAAACTAGATTTAGACCTAGTTATTATCAGTTTACTGAACCATCTGTAGAAGTGGATATTAGCTGTTTTAACTGTGAGGGTAAGGGCTGTAATATATGTAAAAAAACTGGTTGGATAACTATTGCAGGTGCAGGTATAGTCCATCCAAATGTTTTAAAAATGAGTGGTTATGATCCTAAAAAATGGAGTGGATTTGCCTTTGGATTCGGTGCTGAGAGAATGGCAATGTTAAAATATGATATAAACGATTTAAGAGTATTTTACAGCACTGATTTAAGAGAAAGTAAATTGTTTGATAGAGAGGAGGTTTAATATGATTAGTTTAGAGTGGGTAAAAGATTATATTGATATAAGTGATCAAGATTTAAAAGAATTAGCAGTTAAGATAACTAAGGCTGGAATAAATGTTGAAAAAGTTATTTGTAATCAAATAGATAATCTAGTTATTGGAGAAATAGTAGAATGTGAAATGCATCCAGATAGCGATCATTTACATGTATGTAAAGTTGATATTGGCTCTTCTATTAAACAAATAGTATGCGGGGCAGGAAATGTAAGAAAAGGAATAAAAGTAATAGTAGCTTTACCTGGAGCTACTTTACCTGGAGATTTTACTATTGGAAAGAGTAAGATTAGAGGTGTAGAATCTGACGGAATGATTTGTGCACTATTTGAATTAGGATTAGAAGAGAAAACAAAAGAAAATTATGAAAAAGGAATTCACGAATTAGGTAGTGATGCTAAAGTAGGAGATGATCCTTTAGACTATTTAGGAGTAAATAACACTTTATATGAATTAGACATTCATAAACATAGAAATAATGATTGCTATTATCATATTGGTTTTGCTTATGAGATAGCGGCTATATTAAATAGAAAAGTTAAACTACCTGTTTGTGATTATAAAGAAATAGAAGACTCTATCGATAAACATTTTAAATTAAAAGTAAATACTGATAAATGTCCTTATTATTTAGCTAAGATGGTAAAAGATGTCAAAATTGGGCCATCGCCAGATTTTATTAAAAGGAGATTAAGAGATGCTGGAATGCGTTCAATAAATAATGTAGTAGATATTTCTAATTATGTTATGCTTGAATATGGGCAACCTCTTCACTTCTTTGATAAAAATAAGCTAGGAGATTATATTGAAGTAAGAGATGCTAAAGAAAAAGAAGAAATAATAACTTTAGATGGAAAAGAAAGAGTTTTAAAATCTAGTGATATTGTTATAACTGATGGAAATAGGCCTGTATGTATCGCAGGAGTTATGGGTGGTGAGAATACTGAAGTAGACGAAAATACTAAAGATATATTAATTGAAAGTGCTATTTTTGATGCTGTAAGTATTCGTTATACTGCTACTAATTTAGATTTAAAAAGTGAAGCTTCTATTAGATATGGAAAAGGACTTAATTATGAATATACTGAAAAAGCAATTAATAGAGCATGTTATCTATTAGAAAAATATGCTGGTGCTAAAGTGCTAAAAGGCACAGTAAAACATGATAAAGTAGAAAAAGAAGATAAAAAGATTTCTTTCTATGCTGAAGATATTAACAAAATATTAGGAATTAATATTAGTGAAGAAGATATGAAAGTAGAACTAGAAAGATTAGATTTTGCTTATACTTTAAAAAATGGTGTTTTTGAAGTAACAATTCCTAAGAGAAGATTAGATATAGATGCAAATGTTAATGATATTGCCGAAGAAATAGGTAGATTATATGGTTATAATAATTTAAAATCTACTTTACCAGTAGTTCCTATCAGAAGAGGTAATTATATTGGAGATGTAAAATATAGAAAAATTATTTCTAAAAGACTTAGAACTTTAGGACTTAATGAAGTAAAAACTTATACTTTAGTATCAAAAGAATTATCCCAAATGTTTAATTACCAAAATAAAGAAAATGCTTATCTTCCAAATCCTTTAAGTAGTGATAAAAGTGTTGTTAGAACTACTTTAATACCGTCACTATTAAATGTTTATGAATATAATAAGAAAAGAAAAGTAAATGACATAATGATTTACGAAATTAGTAAAACTTATGATAAAGATTTTAAAGAGGAAAGTTTAATTACTGGTCTTATGTATGGAAATTATATAACAAATGGCTGGGGCAAGTCTTTAAAAGTTGATTTTTATCTAATAAAGGGAATAGTAGAAAATATATTAGACTTTTTAGGTTTTAAAAATCGTTATTCATTTGTTAAAGGAGACGTTACATCACTTCATCCAGGAATAAGTGCTAAAATTATTTTAGATAAAGAAGAAATAGGTATATTAGGAAGAGTACATCCTAAAATAAATAAAGATGATATATATGTATTCGAACTATCTCTTAATAAACTTATGAGAAAAGTTAAACCACTTAAATTTAAAGAAGCTAATAAATATCCAGAAATGGAAAAAGATGTTGCCTTTATTATTCCAAAAGACATTCCATCTTCTGATATTGAAAAAGAAATAAGAAGAAATGGTACTAAAATATTAACAGATGTAAAAGTATTTGATTTATATGAAGGTGAAAAAGTAGCTGATGGTAAAAAATCAATTGCTTATAGTTTAGTATTTAACGATTATACTAAAACATTGAAAGAAGAAGAAGTAGATAAAGTTTTTAGAAATATTATTGATAAAGTAACAAGTAAATTTAACTGTGAAATAAGAGATAAATAAAAAAAGTAAAATAATGTGTAATTTTACGCACATTATTTTTTTTCGACAAATTTCTTAAAAAGAGATTTGTATACTTACTTTGGTGATAGTATGAAATACAAATTTTTAGTGCCAATTGTACTTTCAATTTTGATTGGCTTATTTTTTGGAAAGATATTTTTTGATAATTATGATTCAAATTCTTTAACTGTTTTCGATGAAAAAGATAAAGTTTATATGCTTCAGATAGGAGTTTATTCATCAAAAGAAAAAATGGCTTCATCTTTTAAAAACTATGAAAAGTATTTATATATTTCTAATGATGACGGATATCATTTGTATGTTGGAATAACAAAAAGTAAAGATTTAGCATCAAAAATTAAGGAATACTACGAAAAACTTGGTTATAGTATTTATGTAAAAGAAAATATAATTGATAATCAATCTTTTCTCTCCGTACTCGGAGAATACGATAAAATTATTGATATAACCTCAAATAGTGATATTCCTGAAATAGAAAAGATTGTAATTTCAAATTACAAGGAGATGGTTTTAGAAAGTGAATCTTAAAGAAGTGCCTATAGAAGAAAGACCTAGAGAAAAAATTTTAAAATATGGGAGAGAAAACCTTACGGATAGTGAACTTTTAGCAATAATTTTAAAAACAGGAGTTAAAAATGAAAATGTTTGTACTTTAGCATATAGAGTTATTAATGAAATAGGATCAGTTCAAAATTTAAAAAATATTACTTACTCTGATTTAGTTAAAATAAAAGGAATTGGAGATGCTAAAGCAACATCTCTTATGGCTCTTTCAGAACTTGCTAAAAGAATTTATTATAAAAAAAATGAATTAAAGGAAAAGTGTTTAAATCCAAAAACTATTTATGAAAATAATAGATATTTATTTGATAATTTAAAGCAAGAACACTTTTATTGTCTTTATTTAAACTCAAAAAAGGAACTTATAGAAAGGAAGTTATTATTTATGGGAACATTAAATCAAAGCGTAGTACATCCAAGAGAAATATTTAAAGAAGCATATAAACTTTCTGCTTCCAGCATTGTTTGTCTTCATAATCACCCAAGTGGAAATGTTATGCCAAGTAGTGAAGATATACATCTTACAGAATCTTTAATAAAAATTGGAAAAATAAATGGTATCCCCGTAGTAGATCATTTAATTATTTCAGAAAACGGTTATTATAGTTTTTATGAAAATAAAGTAACTGAAGAGGATTTTGTATGAAAAAACTTCATTGGTATTATAAGTTCTTAATAGTTTTTTTAATATTTTTTAGTATGTTTTTTTTACTTACAGAAAATATGTCTAAAATTGTTAATTCTTCAGGTTATAAAAATTATGTTAATTTTATAAGTGTTCCTTTTAATTTTATCAATAAATATAATATTTTTAATTATAGAAATGTTTTAAAACAAAATGATGAGTTAAGCAAAAAGATAATAGTTGTAAATACTACTGAAAGTGAAAGGGATAATCTTTTAAAAGAAGTAGAAGAACTTAGAAGTACACTTAAAATTAAAGATGTTTATACAAGTTATAAAAAAGTTTATTCTAAAGTAATACTTAGAAATAAAATGTATTGGTATAGCACAGTTACTATTGATAAAGGTAGCATCGATAATATAGAAGAGGGAGATGCTGTTATTAATAAAGATGGTTTAATTGGTAAAGTAAAAAATGTAACAAAGAATTATAGTACAGTAAAATTAATAACAGATGAATCTTCTGAAAATAAGATTTCAACAGTTATCAATCTTAAAGATAAAAAACTTCATGGTACAATTATTGGTTATGAATATCCATATATAAAAATAGAACTTATAACGGATAGTAAAGGGGTAAAAAAAGGAGATAAAGTATATACTTCTGGACTTGGTAATTTTCCTAAAAATATTTACATTGGAACTGTAGAAAAAATAGTTAAAGATAGTTTTGGCGTAAGTTATATTCTTTATGTTACACCTGCAAGTGACATGAATGATATAGGTTATGTAGCGGTGCTTAAAAGAAAATGATTTATTTACTTATATCAGCATTTTTAGATATACTTTTATCATTTAATATTCCATTAAATTTTGGAGATATTAACTATTTTTTCCCAGCTTTATTTATAAGTTCTATTCCTATTAGTTATTTATTAATCAAAAGAAAAAGTCTTTTTTTCACTTTAATTATTTTAATTTCTATTATTTATGATGCTTTATTTAGTGATATTATCTTTATAAATGTTTATTATGTAGTTTTATATGGACTATTTTTAAATATTTTTTATAAAAACAAAAAGGGAAGTTATTTAAATATTTTTTTAATCTCTATTATGGGAGTTATTTTTTATGATATATTTATATTCTTTACTTTAATTCTTTTAAAATATGAAACTTTCAAAATAGGATTTTTAGGCTATAAAATTTCTAGGACGCTTCTTTTAAATAGTATATATATAATAATTTCTATTATTATATTTAGAAGTCGAATATTTAGAGAAAAAAGAAAAAGAAAAAAGTTTTACTATAAGTAAGTTCTTCATAATATGTGATAGGTGATATATTATGAAATACAAACAAGTAGAAAAGTTTTTAAATAAAAATAAGAAAAAGAAAAAAGGGAAAAGCTTTTTTTATAAATTTATGATAAGGGCATGTATTTGCATTTTAATAGTGCTTGTAGGCCTTGTGTTTTTAAAATATGATAAGAATAACAAGCAAATAATATATAGGTATTTATACGAAAATAATATTAATTTTGCAACACTTAATAAATGGTATACAGAGCATTTCGGAGATATTGTACCATTTCAAAATATGGTAAAAGATAATACTGAACTTGTATTTAATGAAAATTTATCTTATAAAGATGCAAGTGTTTATAAAAATGGAGTTAAATTAAATGTTGAAGATAATTATTTAGTGCCAATTATTGAAAGTGGAATAGTAGTCTTTATTGGTAATAAAGATGATTTTGGAAAGACAGTAATAATTGAACAAACAGATGGAGTTGATGTTTGGTATGGTAATGTTACTAATATAAATGTTAGTTTATATGACTATGTATCGAAAGGAGAGTTTTTAGCAGAAGCAAATGGAAGTTTTTATATGGCATTTCAAAAAGATGGGAAATATATAAAATATCAAGACTATCTTAAATAAAATATATATTCATCCATTTACGTATCTTTTAATTTTTCTTTCGATTATAACTGGAATGTTTAAAGAGTTTTCTTATGTCTTCATAATTATTATAGTACATGAGATAGGACATTTAATTGCTGCTAAAATATGTTCTTGGAATTTTGATAAAATTGAAGTTTATCCATTTGGGGGTTGTGTTAAATTAGATGATAAAATAAATAGATCAATGAAAGAAGAACTTTTTATTTTAATAGCAGGTCCAGTAATGCAAATATTATTTTTTTATGTTTGTTATCTTTTTTTAAATGAAGGATTTATAAGTTATAGAAACTTTTTAATTTTTAAAAATTATCACTATACATTACTTATATTTAATCTTCTTCCAATTTATCCACTTGATGGTGGAAGAATTCTAAATATTATAATAAATTTTTTTATGCCTTTTAAAAAAAGCAACAAAATAACAATATGTTTATCATTTCTTTTGATATTTAGCCTTTTGTTTTTTTATAAGAGTTTAAACTTTACTTTGATGGGAATTCTTCTTATAACAGAACTTATAGTTTATTTTAAAAGACAAGATTTTTTATATAATAAAATGCTTCTTGAAAGATTTATAAATCCATTTAAATTTAAAAAGATGAAAATAATTAAAAATAAAGATAATATGTATAAAGATAAAAGGCATATAATTTTATATAAAGATAAATATATTACAGAAAAGGAATACTTAAAGGAAAGATTTAAGGTGAGATAATGAAAAAAGTAATAGTTTTTTTAATAATAGTTTGTCTATTTTTCTTTATATTTAATATTTTAAAAAGCGAAGATGTAGAAGTTAAGGATAAAGAACAAAAACAAGAAGAGGCACGGGATAAGTTTTCTTTTGAAGAAAGAGGAGTATTTATCTCATATATAGATTATGGACATTTCAGAGGAAAAAGTAAAGATGAAATAGAAACATTAATTACAGATATGGTTAATAATGTAAGTTATTTTGGCTTAAATTCTATTATTTTACAAGTAAGACCTTTTAGTGATGCTATTTATCCATCAGAAATATATGAAAGTTCTCATACAGTTGTAAAAAATGAAGGTGATGAACTTCCCTTAGATATTTTAAAATATTTTATTGAAATATCTAAAGAGAAAAATATTGATGTTTATGCTTGGATTAATCCTTATAGAATAAGAAATGAAAATAATACTGGGGATATAAGTAAAAATTCTTATTATTATAAGTGGCTTGATACTAATTTAATAGAAAAAACAAAAGATGGAATATATTTAAATCCTGCGCGAAGTGAAGTTGTTGATTATATTACAGATGGAATAAAGGAACTATGTAAAAATTATGATATAAAAGGAGTTTTATTTGATGATTATTACTATCCTACAGATACAATTGATCTAGAAAATTATGAAAAAACAGATAAGAGTTTAAATTTAAAAGAGTATCGTATTAATAATATAAATAAACTTATCGAAGAAAGTTATAAAGCTGTAAAAAGTGTTAATAAAGAAATCAAATTTGGTCTTTCACCTGCGGGTAATATTGAAAATAATTTAGATAAAGAGTATTTAGATGTTAAAAGTGTTTTGAAAAGTGATTACATAGATTTCATAATTCCACAACTCTATTATGGTTTTAGTAATAGTACTAAACCTTATATAAGTACTTTAAATGATTGGAATGAGATAAATGTTAATAATAAAGATTTATATGTTGCACTTTCTCTTTATAAGTCAGGTAAAATAGATACTTTTGCAGGTAAAGGAGAAAATGAATGGATTGAAGAAAACGACATTATAAAAAAGCAGATAATAACAGCGAGAAACAAGAAAAATTATAAAGGATTCTATATATTTAGATATGAATATTTGTTTAATATACATAATAACAATAATTTGGAAAAAGAAACTAAAAATTTAAAAGATTTAATTGACATAAGTTAAGTAATTTTGCTTAACTTTTTTTAAGTTTTATTTACATATATTATGTATTTTTGATATACTAAATATGATAATAGGAGTGGTTATATGAAAAAAGTGATGATGCTCGCGGGAATTTTTTCTGTTTTATTATTTGGCATTAATGTTTATGCTACTAATGGTATAAATCTTTCTTTAAGTTGTCCAAGTGAAGTAGAACCAAATTCAAGTTTTACATGCGGATTATATGCTACAGTAACAGGGAATAATGTTGATAGCTTTAAAATTACTAGTATAAAAGGTGAAGATGGGGTTAAATATATAAGTCATCAAGTAGATAGTTCTATTGGTAAAACTTCTAATAAAAAGATAGGTACTGTAAATGCAAAATCTAAAAATGTAAGTGGTGGCGGGAGAATAATAATCAAATATAAAGCTGAATTTGAAGGTGGTAGTACAAAATATTCAGATGTTGCAAAATATATAGATATAATAAGTTCAGTTAATACTTTAAACTCAATTAAAGTAGATGGTAAAACAGTTTCTAATTTTTCAAAAACTACTACTAATTATGCTTTAACTACTACTAAATCAAAAGTAAGTATAACTGCTACTAGAACAAGTTCTAAATCAACTTTAACAGGTACAGGCACTAAAAATTTAAAGTGTGGGAATAATGTTAATGTGTTATCAGTACGTGCAGAAAATGGAAAAGTTAAAAAATATAGTGTAAATGTAAATAGAAAATGTAGTAATAATGCTTATTTAAAAGGAATTACTATATCTGAAGGAACTTTATCTCCAGCATTTAAAGAAGATGTTTATGATTATACAGTTAACGTTGATAAAAACACTAAAACAATAACTGTTACAGGTATCAAAGATGATGCTGCACAAAAGATTACAGGGGAAGTTACTAATAAGAAATTAACGTATGGAAAAAATAAAGTTTCTTTAATTGTAACAAGTCAAACAGGAGGAACCAAAACCTATAATATTGTCATAAATAAAAAAGATGATAGGAGTTCTAGCACACAACTTAAAAGCCTTACTTTAAGTGAAGGAGATATTGAATTTGATAAAAATGTTTATGAATACGAAACAAAAGTTTTGTATGATGTAAAAAATATTGTTGTAACAGCACTTCCTGAAGATGAAAAGTCAAAAGTAGAAATAACAGGAAATGAAAATTTAAAGGTTGGAGAAAATATAATTACTATTTTAGTAAAATCGGAAAAGGGCTCTAAAAGTGAATATAAAATTAAAGTAACAAAATTAGAAGAAGGAGCTACTTTTGGAGACAATGCTAATATTAAAAACATTACTATAAAAGGATATAAATTTCCTTTTGATTATAATAAATATGACTATAAATTAGTTATTAATAGAGAGAATTCTTTAGATATAAATGTAGTAATGGATGATGAAAGTGCAACTTATGAGATAAAGGGAAATGAAAATTTAAAAGATGGAAGTGTAATTGAGATAATTACAAAGTCCAACGATGGTAGTTCAAAAACATATACAATTACTGTAACTAAATCAAGTTATGCTATATATTATATAATTTCTGGTATTTTAGTAGCTTTAGCAATTTTAATACCAACGTTAGTCTATTTTAAATCAGTTAAAAAGAAAAAAGAACTTTTAGATGTAAATGGTTATAAAGTAGGAAAAGAATATGAAGAAAAAGATTATTCCAGAAAAGTAATTAGTAATACGAGTGATAATACTTTAAATGATTCATCAATTAATACAAATCAGATTAGTCAAAATAGTGGTGATGATAGCAATATAGGTAATATGAATAAATTAGTTTATAGTTCTTTTGATTCCATACAAAATTCTAATGTTAATGATAGTAATATGACTCAAGAGCAAGTTATGACAGATAATATAAATCAATCTGTTAATTCATGTCCTAATTGTGGGAGAGAGCTTTTAGGAACTCCTGATATATGCCCTTATTGCAGTGCAAAATTAAGATAAATTAAAAAATGAGGAGGAGAAAAATGATATATAACAATAAAAAGAAAGCTATAGTGTTAATAGTAATTATAATTATAATAATATTATGTGGTTTAATAAGTAGTTATTTTATATTTACTAAAGATGATAATAAGGTATCAACAGAAAAAGTTGAAAATACTCAAAGTAGATATACAAAGGACTATTTGCTTTCAAATAATTATATTAAAGAATTAGATAAAGCATTAACAAATGATCTTGCTTGTAATTCTGAAAATATAGGTAAGGCTTATATATATTTCAATAATGAAGATGTTTATTTTAAAATATGTACAAAAAATGGTTTAACTAGTGAAAAATTAAATGATGATATTCTTGCAAAGGATGTTTATTATAATGAAAAAAGTGATAAAGAAGGTACTCGTATTTGGGAGATAGTTATTTTTGATGATGTAAATGCCTATTATTCTTTAATTACTTTAGATTCTAATAGTTATAAATTCAAATATGAAAATCAATTTAATAATTATAAGATAGAAAATATAAAAGCAGTTTATAAATTAGATTATGAAAAACCATATTCATATAATAATACAACTAATCAAATTATATTTGAACAAAATAATAATTCTAATCAACTTGTATATTTGTTAGAGGGGATTCCTATACCAATTAACGATGCAATTCCATATTTTGATTATGTTTGTGTAGATAATAATCCAATATGTATAGACACTAAAATATATATAACAGATGATATGATGCTCTCGCCATATTATAATATTTATGGAACTTTTAAAACAAATAGTGGCGATAATCTTGTTATAAAAGATGTTTTTACTTCTTTTAAAATAATAGGAGATAGTGATGTAACAGGTAAATGGGTTAATAGTGATGATTTGAAGTTTGATTATAATATATATGCTTTAGGAAAAGACAATAATCTTTATACTTTAAAACTTAATAATAAATTATTAGAGGAACAAAGTATGAAACCTTTTGATTTGCATAAACAAGGTGTTTCTAGTATTGAATACACAAAATCAAGTTTAAGAGAGGGTTTCAGCAATGTAACTATAAAATATGATGATGGGACTCAGGAAATAATTAGTAGAGTTTTAACTTCAACATTACATGATAGAGAAAATAGTTAAAAGTACATGGTTTTATACTATGTACTTTTTTAAAATATTTTATTAAATTACTAGACATAGTAATATTTTTGTGATATTATTAGTAACGTTAAATGAAGCAATCCGCTGATGTTTTAAAATTATGATTGTGGTAAGCAAAGGAGGAAATAAGATGAATTTAGTTGACAAAGTATCGGCTAAACAACTAAAAAGTGATATTCCTGAATTTAGAGTAGGAGATACTGTTCGTGTAGATGTAAAAATCATCGAAGGGAAAAAAGAACGTATCCAAACATTTGAAGGAATAGTCACAAGCCGTAAAGGTGGAGGAGTAAGTGAAACATTTACTGTAAGAAAAATTTCTTATGGTGTTGGAGTTGATAGAATATTCCCTATGCATTCTCCAAAAATAGCAAAAATTATTGTTGTTAAAAAAGGTAAAGTAAGACGTGCTAAACTTAACTTCTTAAAAGATTACGTTGGTCAATACAGAATTAAAGAAAGAGGAAATAAGGAGAATAAATAGCCTTATTTTTTTGAATATGAAGGAAGAAACTAAAAAAGAAATATTTATATATGCTGCTATAATACTTGTAATTATTTTAATTAGAACATTTATAGTAACACCAGTAAGAGTAAATGGTACCAGTATGTATTCAACTCTTAAACATGGCGAAATTATGCTTTTAGATAAAATTAATTATACATTTAATAATATTAAAAGATTTGATATTGTAGTAGTAGATACAAGTGATAATAAAATTATAAAAAGGGTTATTGGCCTACCTGGCGAAACATTAAAGTATGAAAATAATATTTTATATATAAATGGGAAAGAAGTTAAAGAACCATTTTTAAATGAAAAAACAGCAGATTTTGATATAAGAGAACTTGGATATGATAAAATACCTAGTGACTGTTATTTTGTACTCGGTGATAATAGAGATAATTCAGAAGATAGTAGATATATAGGTTGTATTCCAAAAGATGAAATAAAAGGTAAAACTTCTTTAGTAATATTTCCATTTAAGAATGCAGGACATAGAGAGTAGTCTATGTCTTTTTTTATAAAAAAAGAATGAAAGCTTCCATTCTTTAGATAATATGTAAAAATTTTTAATTTAAAAAATCTTTATATTCATCGAATAACATTAACATTTGATAATAATTGTCATCACTTATTTTACCCTTTAACATTTTTATATATTTAATAGGATCATCAAATATAACATTACAATATTTTTTTATATGATTATAAATTATATCAACTTCTTCATCTGTAACAGAGAAATTATTTTTGTTAATAAATTTATAAATATCTTCTTTGGTTATATTTTTAGCATAATTTTTTAAAAATAGTTTTTGCATTTTTCTCACCTATAAAATTATATGTAAGTTTTTAGCAAAATGAAACAAAATAATAATATGAAAACAAGAGCAAAAAAGAAATATAAAACTAAATATAAGATGGAACCTTTAAAAGAAGAAAATAGGCGAATGATGATACTATTTATTTTTGTACTTATCTTTTTTTCTTTGATAATTTTTAGAATTTTATATTTAAATATTTTTATGGCAAATTATTATGACATGAAACTTAATAAAATGTCAGATAATTATGTTTATGGAGAAAGTGTTCCAAGAGGAAGAATTTTAGATAGAAATGGTAAACTTTTGGCATACAATAAAGCTGTTAAAAGTATTTATTATAAAAGACCAAGTGGAGTATCTACAGAAGATGAAGTAAAAACAGCTTATGATATAAGTAAAATACTTTCTCTTGATTATAATAGTATCTTAACTAGAAATTTAAAAGAATTTTATATTTTGATAAATAAAGATTATACAGATAAATTAATAACAGATGAAGAATATGAAAAGTTAGAAAATAGAAAACTTACAGAGGATGAAATATATGAACTTAAGATAGATAGAATTACTAAAAAAGATTTAAAGACTATGTCTAAAGAAGATAAAAAAGCTGCTTATGTTTATTATTTAATGAATAAAGGATATTTTTATGAAGAAAAAGAAATAAAAGTTAAAAATGTTACAGATAAAGAATACGCATATTTTTCAGAAAATAGTAAAAAGTTAAATGGTTTTTATAGCAAACTTGAATGGGAAAGAGTATATCCTTATAAAGATACTTTAGGGATTATTTTAGGAAGTGTTTCAAGTAAAAAAAGTGGAATACCTAAAGAAGAGGCAAAGGAATATTTGGAAAAGGGATATAATCTTAATGATCGTGTAGGTATTTCAGGACTTGAAAAATATTATGAAAATATCCTTAGAGGGGAAAAAGCTATTTATAAACTTGGGGATGATGGAAAATTAACTTTAGTGAAAGAAGGTAAAAAGGGAACAGATATTATGCTTTCTATTGATATAGATTTGCAACTTAAAATAGATAAAATGCTTGAAAGGGAACTTATTAGAGCTAAAAGTGAAGCTAATACTCAGTATTTTAATAGAAGTTATGTTATTATAGAAAATCCTTACACTGGAGAAATACTTTCTATGTCTGGTAAAAAAATAATTAGTGAAAATGGAGAATATAAAGCATACGATAATAGTGAAGGCGCTTTTTTATCTACAGTTACTCCAGGGTCAGTTGTTAAAGGAGCATCTATTATGGTGGGATATACAACTGGAGCAATTGACATTGGAACTTATATGCAGGATTCTTGTATTAAACTTTATAATCTTCCTGAAAAATGCTCTTGGAAAACTCTTGGATATATTAATGATTTAGATGCGCTTGCTTTTTCTTCTAACGTTTATCAATATAAAATTGCTATGAAAGTTGGAGGATTTGATTATGCTTATGGGAAAGAACTTAAAATAAATGAAAAAGCTTTTGATACATATCGAAATATGTTTTATAGATTTGGTCTTGGAGTTAAAACAGGAATAGATTATCCTAAAGAAGAAGATGGTTATAAAAGTGATAATAGAGCAGGTGATCTTCTTATAAATTATGCAATTGGACAATATGATACTTATACACCACTTCAACTTTCTCAGTATGCTTCAACAATTGCTAATGGTGGGACAAGATATAAAACAAGATTTTTAAAAAAAGTTTTAAATGATAAAGGTGAAGTTTTATATGAAGTAAAACCTACTGCTCTTAACACTTTAGGAGTTAAGAAAAAATATATTAAAAGAGTAAGATTAGGTTTTAGAAAAGTTTTAGAGTACGGAACTGGTAGTGGTTATATGGATAGCGCTCCTTATCCATCAGGTAAGACAGGCACAAGTGAATCATTTATAGATTTAGATGGTGATGGAGTAATAGATGCTGAAAGTGTAAGTAATAATTTCATAGGATATGCTCCTACAAATAAACCTGTAATGACTATAACAGGGGCTTTTCCTGATATTCAAAATCCTAATACTGGAGAGTATAAAAGTTATGCAAATCAAACAATAATTTCAAAGGCTACTGACATATTTTTCCATTTATATGATAAAAATGGTAAAAAGATAAATAAAAATTAAAAAAACTTTTGCATTTTATAAAAAATCTGTTATAATACTTATGGAAATGAGGAGGGATTAAAGTGGCAAAACTTGGAAATAGACAATATAAAACACTTACTTGTACTGTTTGTAAATCTTACAGTTATCGTACAGATAAAAATGTAAAGAATTCTCCAGAACGTTTAGAACTTAATAAATACTGTCCTAAATGTAAAAAACATACAAGTTTTAAAGAAGAAAAATAGTAAGTAGGTGAAAATATGATAAATGTTAACGATTTTAAAAATGGAATGACAATTAAAGTAGAAGGAAATATTTATACTATAATTGAATTCCAACATGTTAAACCAGGAAAAGGTGCAGCATTTGTTAGAACAAAACTTAAAAATTTAAGAACAGGAGCAACTATTGAATATACTTTTAATTCTGGGGTAAAATGTGAAACGGCGAGAATTGAGAGAAAACCTATGCAATATCTTTATAACAGCGGTGATGATTATACTTTTATGAACATGAATGATTATTCACAAGTTGAAATATCTAAAAGTGTAATTGGAGACGATGTAAAGTATTTGAAAGAAAATCAAGATTTAGATATAACATTTTATGAAGGAGAAGTTCTTGGACTTTCTCTTCCAGATAAAATAGAACTTGAAGTAGTTCAAACAGAACCTGGAGTAAAAGGAAATACTACTTCAAGTGCATATAAAGATGCCACTTTAGAAACAGGTTACCAAATTAAGGTTCCTTTGTTTATTGATCAAGGTGAAAAGGTAATTATATCAACCAAAGATGGTAAATATGTTTCAAGGGCTTAGGCTCTTTTCTTATTCTTAAAAATTAGGGAGGTTTTGAAATGGAAAAAGAAAGAACAACGCATGAAAATATGTACTATATAGCAGGAAGATCAGAAGGATTTTTTGATATTAGACTATCTACACTTGAAGATGCTGAACCAAGTGAAATCGAAAGTTATAATGAAGGACTTTTAGATGGAAAGGAAAAAAGAGAATCATTAGATAAAAAAGGTGAAGTAAAAAGAAGAATAAATAAAATTCAATACATAAAAATGATGGCTAGAGATATGGCTTTAGGAAAACTTCGTTATAATATTACAAATACAATGCTTTCTGATGAAAATAAAGAAATTTTTGACATAGGTTTTGAAGAAGGAGAGCGTCAAGTTATTGATACTTTAAAACCAGCTAAAGTACAAAGAAGATAATAGATATTAAAATAAATATCTATTTTTTTAATATTTAAAAAATAAAAGCATAGACTTAATCAGGAGGAAAATATTATGATAAATAAACAAGGTCTATGGTTTTTAACATTATTTAGTTTAATTCTTGTCTTAAGTATTTACTATATTACGATGCCAAATGAAATTTTTCAAAGTGAAGAAGTAACTGAAAAAGCAGATGTCAAAAATGAAGATAACAAAGAAGAAAAAGATACAGAAGAAGTCAGCAGTCAAAACACAAGTTATGTTGAAACACTTAAAATAGAACTTGACTCAGAACGTTCTGAAATTCTTAATACACTTCAGGAAATATTAAATGACAAACAAAAAACTAGTGATGAAAAAAATCAGGCATATGAACAAATGAAAGAAATAAACAATTTAAAAGCAAGTGAAGAAAGACTTTCTAGTAAAATCAAAGATGAATATTCACTTGATGCTTATGTAAAACAAGAAGATAATACTGTAGAAGTAGTAATAGATAGTAAAGATCATGATGTAAAACTTGCTAACAAAATAATGAGAACAATTCAATCAGAATTTGATGAAGCAATGAGTATATCGATAAAATTTTCCTAAAACTAGGTTAGTTCCTCTCACAAAATGAAAAAATCTTCATAAAATAATATGAATAATATAAAACCACCCAAGACTTGAAAGTGAGGGGAAAAATGAAAGTAAAATCAATACTTACCAAAAGGGAAAGAGAAGTGTTTTTACTTCTAGTTAAAAATAAATCAACAAAAGATATAGCAGAAGAACTTGGAATTAGTGAAAAAACTGTTAGGAATCACATATCAAATGTTATGCAAAAGCTAGGAGTTAAAGGAAGGGCTGCAGCAGTTGTAGAACTTCTAAAATTAAATGAAATAACACTTTAGACATGTTATAAAAAAACATGTCTTTTCATATGCTTTTTATGAGGGATGTTATGTTAAAAAAGAAAGCCTTTAATAGAATATTTATTACAACTATTATCTTTTTTATAGTTTTTACTTTATATAGTTTAAAAGAAGTAGATAAAAAAGTAGAGGTAAAAACTAATAACGAAAAAAATGAAGAAGTAATTTATACATTAAATGATGACGATTACATATCTAAAACAAGTGTTTATGTAAGTAAAGCACTTACTTTAGAAGATAAAATAAGAGAAAAATTAGAAATAATGGTATCTGAAAATAATAAAAATGCACTTCTTCCTAGTTATTTTAGACCAATTCTTCCAGAAAATACTAGGGTTTTAGATGTAACAGTAGAAGACTCTTTAGTAAAAATAAATTTTTCTAAAGAATTTATGGATGTTACAGAACTTCAATCAGAGAAAATGATTGAGGCTATAGTTTATACAATAACAGATGAAAATATACTGGGGATTGAGATATATGTAGAAGGTGCTATGCTTAAATATGTTCCTCATACTAAAAAAGCTCTTCCAACAATTCTAACAAAAGATATAGGGATTAACAAAACATATGAAATCTTTTCAAGTGATGACATTTCAAAAGTAGTTATGACATATTATGGTAGTGATGAAAATGATTTATATGAAGTACCAGTAACTAAATATGTAAACGATAATAGAGAAAAATTAGAGATAATATTTGACGAACTTAGTAAGGTTGTTTTAGATAAAAACCTAATAACTCTTTTGGAGGGGATAGAGATAAACGACTATAAAATAACAAATAAAAAAATTAGTGTAGATATAAGCTCAGAATTAAAAGAAGAAGAACAAAATTTAATATTTACATCACTTTTTAATAATTATGATACAGATCTAATAGAAATTTTAGTGAATGGTGAAAAAAAATATGAAAAAACTAAAAAAGATATTGAAAATTAAATAGATCTATTGTATAATTAAGTAGCTATTAGTTTATAGCAAAAGTGTGTCCTGGTAGCTCAGCAGGATAGAGCAATGGCCTTCTAAGCCATCGGTCAGGGGTTCGAATCCCTTCCAGGACGCCACCGGGAAGTGGCTCAACTTGGCAGAGCACTTGGTTTGGGACCAAGGGGTTGCAGGTTCAAATCCTGTCTTCCCGACCATTTTTAAATATAACTTGATAAAATCAAGTTTTTTTAATATAAGTAGGTGTTTTAGTATGATAAATATGGTCTTGAAGAAGATCAAAAAATTGTAGTCATAAAATTGAATGCATTACAAGTGGTTATGAAAAAACTTTAGAATGTTATTATAAAAAAGAAGAAGATTATAAAAAGGTACAAATTATAATATTTATTTTTATTAAAGATGACGATAGGGAAGTTATAAAGTTTGAAAACTTTATAACATATTAAAACAAAAGAAATGATAAAATAAGATATTTTATTGTTTTTTTATCTAAATTTAAGTAAAATAAGTAAACTTTTAAAAAATATTATCAAATTGTTTGCCAAATTTCTTTAAATATGATACTATCAAGATAGAAAAATATTGTAATTTTCATATTTTTGTGTTATAATACACAAAGAAAAAAAGGGGAAACCCTAAGGAGTGATAATAATGAACGATAATTTTGAAGAAAAAAGAAATGAAATAGAATCATATTTATTAGAGTTAAAAAGCTTTGAAGATTTAAAAGAAAAATTAAATAATTTAGATACAGATAGTCTAAGATATGATAGAAGTATAAGTGCTGATGAATATAATAAAGTATTTGAGGCAGAAAAATTTCTTGAAAAAAATGTAAAATGGTATGAAAATAAAATTGAAAAGGATTATTTCCGTTTAAAAGAATTATTTTTAAGTAGTAGTGATGAACTTCAAGAATTAATTAATAGACGTGATGATATTGCAAAAAGTATGATTACAGGCCCAAAAGTTCAAAATGTTGATTCTGGTAATCCTTTATCAAGTAGAGATAGTTCTGAAATTATACAATATGAAATGGATGCTTTAAATAGAAAAATTGAAGCATTAGAAATGAATATTATAGATATTAAAAAACCATTATCGAAACTCGTTAATGAAGTTAAGTCTTTAAGATTTGAAGGTAAAGTATTATCTAATCCTAATGGTTCAAAGTATAAAGAAGCAATGAATATGGTTGATAAGTATTCCGCTGTTGTTAATGAAGAAGAATATGAATTAACTATGGAAGATGCTAAAAGAGTAATTGAGATTAATAATAAAGCAAAGAATAATGAACTTACTAATGAAGAACTAGCTTTAAGCAAAAAATATATAGAAGATTTGGCAAATAAACTTGGAATTTCTGGGGAAGAATTACTTGAAAGAGCTAAAGGAATGGTAAATAGCAATAATTTAGATAATAGTAAAAAGGGAAATGACTCTAATCAAATTGGAATTGATCCTGTAAAAACTGCAGCATTTTTATCAAAAACTGATGTTGCTGAGTTAAATGATGAAGAAAAAGATTATGTAGTAAAAGTATGTGGATTAAATAGTCCTAATGAACTTACTAATGAACATTTAGCATTTGCACAACAAAAACTTATTGAACCAAGAAAAAATGATAATAAAAACGATAATGACAATTCTAAATCTTCTAGTGATTTGGGACATAATACAGAAAAGATGGCAGACTTCTTAGCAAAAACAGATCCTGCAAATCTTACTCCTGAAGAAAAAGATTATGTAGTAAATACATGTGGGTTAAATAATCCTGGAGAGATAACTAAAGATACTTTAGCATCTGCTCAACAAAACTTATCATCAGCAGGAAATGAAAGACCTAAACGTGTCACAAAAATATCTACTGCCACTCAAAATTTAAAAGATAAAGCAGTAAATAAATTAAGAAGTATAGGAAATAAATCAAAAATAATTGCAAGTTTAGTGGCAATAGGTGTTGGAGTAGCAGCTCTTTTAACTGCAGGTGCTTCTCTTGGCCTTACTGTTCCAGCAACTGTTGCTATGGCAGGAGCTGGTGCATTAGGTGGTAGTGCTGTTAGTAATTTCAATAAAGGAAGATCTTTATAATAAATATAATAAGAAGGAATAAGAAAGGGGAAAAATTATGACTTTTAAAAAATATGATTTAATAACATTTGAAGAAAATGATAAAGTGATGGTTCTCGCAGCTTTAGAACACGAGGGTAATGAATATGTATTCGTTAATGAAGTTCTTCCAGATGAATCAGATGTAACAGACTTGTACAAAATAATGGTTGTTCATTATGAAGATGGTACTCTTGAAAGAGTTAATGATCCAGAACTTTTAAAAGTACTTGGGCCTAAATTTCAAGAAATACTAGAAAATGACCCAGAGTTTAACTAATAAAAATACTAAAATATGGGATTTGTTCCCATATTTTTTATGTTATAATATATTTGGTGATATAAATGGGAATATTTGATAGACTTAAAAAAAGTTTTAAAAAAGAAGAAGTAGTAGAGGATGCTAAACTTTATGATAAAGGACTTACTAAAACACGTGATAATTTTGTATCAAAACTTGTTAATATTACAAATAAATATAGTAAAATAACAGAAGAGTTTTTTATGGAACTTGAAGAAATACTTATTATGGCTGATCTTGGAGTAAATACTGTTATGAAATTTATGGATAGACTTCGTGATAGAGTAAAAAAAGAACATATTGAGGACCCATCTATGCTTAAAGAAATAATAGTTGATGAGCTTTTCATAATTTATGTTAATAATGAAATAATAGTAAATAAAATAAACTATGCTAAAGAAGGACCAACAGTAATCTTATTTGTCGGAGTAAATGGTGTTGGAAAAACCACAACAATTGCTAAAATAGCCGCTAAAGAGATAAAAAAAGGTAAAAAAGTATTAATGGTTGGAGCAGATACTTTTAGGGCAGGGGCTGTTAAACAACTAAATGAATGGGCCGAAAAAACAGGATCTACATTTGTAGGTGATGAAAAACTAAAAGACCCAGCATCTGTTGTTTATGATGGACTTAAAAAGGCTAAAGAAGAAAATTTTGATATTGTTTTAATAGATACTGCAGGAAGACTTCAAAATAAAATAAATCTAATGAAAGAACTTGAAAAAATAAATAAAGTCATTGGTAATTTTATACCTGATGCCCCTCATGAAACTCTTTTAGTAATTGATGCAACAACTGGACAAAATGGTATTAGTCAAGCAAAAACTTTTAAAGAAGTTACTAATATTACAGGAATAGTACTTACTAAACTAGATGGTACTGCTAAAGGAGGAATAGTTTTAGCAATTAAAGATGAAGTTAAAATACCTGTAAAATATGTAGGACTTGGAGAAAAAGAAGAAGATTTAAGTGTGTTTGATATTGAAAAATATATATATGGGTTATTTAAGGATATGATAAAATGAAAAGAGAAGTGTATCTAACAATTTTATTTGACTATTATGAATCTTTATTAAGCGATAAAGATAAAGATTATTTTAAAGCTTATTACTTTGATAATTTATCTTTAGGAGAAATAGCTTTAAACTTAGATATTTCAAGAAATGCTGTTCATAAAAGATTAAAAAAAATAGAAGAGATTTTAGAAAATTATGAAGAAAAATTAAAACTTTTTGAAAAAGAGAAAAAAATTATGAGTTTAATTAGTGATGAAAAGTTAAAAGAAGACATTAAAAATATACTTAATTAAAGTCTTTTTTTTGTATAAATAGTAAAAATAGACATAGTATTAAATTGAAAGAGAGTGATGCTATGGATAAACAAGAGATAATCAAAAATATTGCCTATCGTACAGGGGGAGATATATATTTAGGAGTAGTAGGAGCGGTTAGAACAGGGAAATCTACATTTATCAAAAAAGTAGTTGAATCGCTTGTTGTTCCTAATATTGAAGATGAATATGAGAGAAAAAGAACTTTAGATGAAATACCTCAATCAAGTGGCGGGAAAACTATTATGACAA
Organism: uncultured Bacilli bacterium; assembly: GCA_947628535.1. Lineage (GTDB taxonomy): Bacteria > Bacillota_I > Bacilli_A > RF39 > UBA660 > UMGS1449. The sequence continues at coordinate 22,643 of CANRAF010000003.1, forward strand.
TTGAACCAAAATTTGTACCTAACAATGTTGCTAAAATAAAAATTGACGATATGACTTGCAATATGCGTTTAGTGGACTGTGTTGGGTATGTTATAGATGATGCCAAAGGTTATGAAGATGAAAATGGGCCAAGAATGGTAAAGACTCCTTGGTATCCAGATGAAATACCATTTATTGAAGCTGCAGAAATAGGAACAGAAAAAGTTATTAAAGATCATTCAACAATTGGTATTATCGTAACAACAGATGGTTCAATTGGAGAATTTGAAAGAAATGACTATGTAGATGCAGAGGAAAAAATAGTAGAGGAACTTGAATCTATTCATAAACCATTTATAATGGTGCTTAATACTACTAAACCGGGTAGTACAGAGGTAGAAAGTTTAACTAGAGAACTTAATGATAAATACAAAGTCCCAGTACTTCCAATGGATGTTCTTAATATGAATGAAGTTGAAATAACTAATATTTTGCGTGAGGCATTATATGAATTCCCTGTTATTGAAGTTGATGCTAAAATTCCTGAATGGATAGGAGTTTTAAAACCAAATCATTATGTTAAAAAAGCATATATTGAAAAAATAAAAGAAAGTGTTGTTGAAGTAGATAAACTTCGTGATGTAGATGGAATTATAAATCATTTTAGTGATTGTGAATATATTAAACAAGCTTATATGTCAGAAGTTGATCCCAAAACAGGAGTTATTACTATAACTTTAGAGGCACCTGAAGAATTATTTGAACAAGTTTTAAATGAAATGATTGATATAGATATTTCAAATAAGGCTAATTTACTTTCAATGTTTCAAGAATATAAAGAATCAAGACTTGAATATGAACAGTTTAAGACAGCCCTTAAAATGGTTAAAACAACAGGATATGGAGTTGCTAATCCAACTATAAATGATATGAAACTTGATAAACCTGAAGTTACTAAACAAGGAACAAGATATGGTATTAAATTAAAAGCAACAGCTCCTTCAATTCATATGATTAGAGTAGATGTTGAATCTAGTTTTGAACCAATTATAGGAACTGAAGCTCAAAGTAAAGAATTAATAGATCATCTTATGAAAGATAGTAAGGACGATCCAAATAGTGTTTGGTCTAGTGAAATCTTTGGTAGAAGTTTAGATACAATAGTTCAAGAAGGAATTCAATCAAAAATAGCAATGATGCCAGAAAATGTAAGATATAAATTCCAACAAACTATGTCAAAAGTAGTTAATAAAGGCTCAAATAATTTAATAGCAATAGTAATTTAAACTATTGCTTTTTTTATATTAAAATATTTTGCTCATTTCATAAGTTTATCTTGCAAGTATTTTTGTAATATTGTATAATTTTATTGAGGTTAAGAGGGATGCTTATGAGAAAAATATATACAAGTATTGATATTGGTACTGATGAAGTAAAAGCAGTAACAATTGAAGAGTATAATGAAAAATTTAACGTTTTAGCAACTGCTATTGTTAAATCCAAAGGCGTTAAAAAGGGTTTAATAACTGATGCATCACTTATTACAAGTGCTGTTAAAAAAGCAATTAAACAACTTGAAAGCAAACTTGGAACAAAAATAGAACAAGTTATAGCAGTAGTTCCTTCTAATAACAGAGATATAAATATTACAATGGGCGAAACTACAGTTAATACAGAAGATCATATAATTGATGGTGAAACTATCTTTAACTGTCTTCAAAAATCTTTAAAAAACAATGTTTCTAAAGATGTAGAAGTAGTAAGTGTAATGCCTATTGAATATAAAATTGACGATGAAAAGAAAGTTAAAAATCCTCTTGGTCTTGAAGGCTCTAAATTAGCCTCTAAATCTGTTGTTGTAACAGTTCCTAAAAAAAATGTTTATTCAGTAGTTGGAATACTTGAAAATATTGGTGTTGAAGTAGTTGATATTACAATTTCTTCAATTTCTAGTTATTTTGCAATATCTGATAATGAACTTGATAAAAATGTAGTAGCTTTGGTAGATATTGGTAAAGAAAAAAGTGTTCTTTCAGTATTTAATAAAGGAATTTTAGTTAAGGAATCAATTACTTCAATGGGTGGAGATGATTTAGATGAGTTAATTAGTTTTAATTTTAAAACTGATGAAAGAGAATCAAAAAGAATAAAAGAAGAATATGGAGTTGCTAATAGAAAATATGCTGATTCAGATGAAACATATAAAGTAATAAATAGAATTAACCAAAATATTGTTATAAATCAGTATATTTTAGCAGAAATGATAGAGCATAAAATAACAGAAGAACTCAAAAATATCAAAAATAATATAAATAACTTAACAAATCGAGAAATTAGTTATATAATAGTTACAGGAGCAATTTCTTCAATGCTTGGGTTTGATGCTCTAGTGCAAGATGTATATGGAAGCAAAGGACAAATATTAAATTTAAATATTATTGGACTTCGTGATAATAGGTTTGATGTTTGTTATGGAGCAATCAAATATTTTGTAAACAAATTAGAACAAAGAGAAAAAGAATATACGATGTTTATAGATGAAAAGGTCGATGAAATGCTAAAGGCAAGGAAAAAAATGGGGACAGGCAGTGCACTAGGAAAAATATTTGGAAAAATATTTGAATAAGGAGATGAAGTTATGTTTGATTTAGCAATGACAGACCAACTAGCTAAAATAAAAGTAGTTGGAGTTGGTGGAGGCGGAGGTAACGCCATTAACAGAATGATAGATGCTGGAGTACGTGGCGTTGACTTTATTGCAGTTAATACCGATGCTCAAGTTTTAAATGCCTCAAAAGCTGAGAAAAAAATACAACTTGGCACTCTTGGAGCCGGGGGAAGACCTGAAATAGGAAAAGAAGCTGCTATGAAAGCTAAAAAAGAATTAGAGGAATGTTTAAAAGGTGCTGATATGGTATTCATCACTTGTGGTATGGGTGGTGGAACTGGAACAGGAGCAGCACCAGTAATCGCTGAAATTTCTCAAAATTTAGGGGCTCTTACAGTAGCTATCGTAACTAGACCATTTTCATTTGAAGGAAAACGCCGAATGGATAACGCTTTGGAAGGAATTGAAGAATTAAGAGAACATGTTGATACTTTAATTGTTATTCCAAATGATAGATTAAGAGAAATTATTGATAAATCCACTTCAATGCTTGATGCCTTCAAAGAAGTTGATAATGTTCTTCTTCGTGGAGTTCAATCAATTTCTGATTTAATTGCAGTTGTTGGACTTGTTAACCTTGACTTTGCCGATGTAAGAGCAGTAATGGAAAACTCTGGTAACGCAATTATTGGTATTGGTATTGGAATGGGTGAAGATAGAGCAATTGAGGCTGCTAAACAAGCTGTTTCATCTCCACTTCTTGAAACCTCAATTCATGGAGCAACAGATGCTATAATCAATATAACTGGTGGTGCTAATTTAACCCTTTTTGAAGCAGAACAAGCCGCTGAAGTTGTTCGCGCAGCTGCTAATACAGATATTAATACAATATTTGGATCAGTTATCAATGAAAACTTAACTGATGAAGTAATTGTTACTGTAATAGCAACAGGTTTTGATAAAAAAGGGAAAAAACCACTTTACAATCAATTAAATAATAGAAGTGAATCTAGTTATATAGATGATGACGATGATGATAATGAAACTTCAGATGGAGATTTTGAACCACAAGAAATAGAAATACCAACATTTATGCATAAAAATTTTTAAGTGTCAAATAAGTAAGAAAGCATACTACTAAGTTTGCTTTTTTCATATAATATGGTATAATGTTTTGTGGTGAGGAAATGGAAAACAAAGAATATTTACAGATTGTTGGAGATTTGTTAGAAAACAGAAAATTCAATAAATTAAAACAAGAAAAACACCATCATAACAGCAATAGATTTAATCATTGTGTAGATGTTTCATATATGACATATAATGTTTGTAAAAAATTAAAATTAGATTATGAAAGTGCTACAAAAGCGGCACTTTTACATGACTTTTTCTTTGATGATGAATTTAAAAACAAAAGAAAAAGAATGCTTTCGCATCCAGAAACGGCAATTAAAAATGCTAAAAAAATTACAACGTTATCTTCCAAAGAAGAAAGCATAATTGTATCACATATGTATCCAATTGGTGGGAAAATGCCTAAGAATATAGAAAGTATTGTTGTAGATGTAGTAGATGATTATGTTTCATTAAAAGAAAAACTTGGAGGGGACTTGAAGAGTTTAAAAGCAGCAGTAAATTTTTTATTTGTATTAACGATAAATGTTTTATTAAGATAAAACATTTATTTTGTCCCCGTAGCTCAGTAGGATAGAGCAATTGCCTCCTAAGCAATAGGTCGGAGGTTCGACTCCTCTCGGGGACGCCACTTTAAATATACTTTATTGGCATGTCGACGATATAGAAAGTATTATCGGACATGTTTTTTTTAAGTTCTAAATATTTTTTCTTATTGTTAAGAGCCCAAACAAATATAGGTTTTTTATAGTCTTTTAATTTATCAATACTATAACTACTTAAAGCTAAAAAATCATAATTATCATTTAAGTGAGAAGAATTTATAATTTTACTAATTAAGATGCCACATTTTAAGTTTGGATAAGAATTTTTAATTTGCTTTATAATATCTTCGTTAAAACTCATTATATAAATATTTTTAAATAAATATTTACTAATTTCTTTATAAAATCTTTCTACAAATAAAGTACTTTCTTTATCTTGTTTTATTTCTATTAAAATAATTTTATCTTTAGGACATATTTTAATAATTTCTTTTAACGTACTTATTTTACAAGGATTTTCTTTGGTACCAAAATTATATTTTCTAAGATTTTTATAAGTCATATTTTTAACAAAACCAAATCCATCACTTGTTCTATTGATAGTGCTGTCATGAATTACAACAATTTTTCCATCTTTTGTCATTCTAACATCAAATTCAATACCTTTAACATAATCTTTAAGTAAACTATCTCTAATAGCAAGTTTAGTATTTTCTTTATAATTTTTATTATTAACACCACGATGAGCAATTAAATTTGACATAATATTTCACCATTATATAATATGAAAAAAGAACTAAATTTGGACCTTAAGTCTACAAATGTTTATTATATAATCGTTTTTTGTGTTTTACTACGAAAAAGAAATGATTTAGAATAAATGTAAAAGAAACAAAAATTTGAAATAAATACTTTCAAGTTTTTTCTTTTTATACTATTGGTAATTTTTACCAATTAATGCATATCTATTGAAAACAGTATAATATATTATACAATATTGTTAGGAGGTAAAAATATGGAAAAGGAAAAAATTTTAATGGACTTGGAGTATGAATTTATTTGTGATTTTATTAAACTTAGGAAAGAAAAGGGACTTACTCAAAAGGCCCTTGCAGAAATGTCTGGAGTGGTAAGAGAAAAAATTGCTAAAATTGAAAACAAACTTAACTCTCCACAACTTAATTCTTTAATCAAAATTTTAGAACCTATTGGTTATACAGTAAAAATAATGCCAATAGAAAAGGAAAAATAAAATGCCTTATCTAAAAGCAGGAATAGTTACTAGGATAGAGATAGATAGAATAAAAAATGATTTAAATTATTTAGATAAGTTTTTTAATTTAAATCTTTTTTGTAATGGTAATAATGTATTTTTATTAAAAAAAAATATTTTAAGAGAAAACCTTGTTAGTTTTAGAAAAGAGTTTATGAATATAACTAATTATAGAGGTGATAGTTTAAATAATTGTGAGGCATATTCTCTTGAAATTGATGTAAATAAAATGCTTGAAAATGAAATATACTTAAGTGATGATGGTAAAAAATTTTATTTTGAAAATTTTGAAAATATGAAATTTGATACTGATCAGTGTTATTACAAAGATAAAAAAATATCAATGCTAATATTTTTTATTCCTATTTTTTGGGATATAAATAAAATAGTAGCAGAAGATTTTGATATTATTACTGTAACTGTAAATAATTTGACGCGTTTAGCATTAAAAAATAAATTAAAAGATGCTTGTTGGTTTGCAGTAATATAAAAAAATTTGTTTACGTGGTATAATACTATAGAGGTGGTATACATGAAAAGAGCGCTTGTTTTATCTGGTGGAGGTGCTAAAGGTTCTTATCAACTTGGGGTTTATAAAGCTTTAAAGAGACTAAGAATTAAAATTGATATTATAGCAGGTACATCAATAGGTTCTATTAATGGTGCTCTTTTTGTAGCAGGGGATTATCATAAGGCTAAAAGATTATGGCAAAAAATCACAACCGAGGAGCTTCTTAATTATGGATTTGAAGACGTAAAAGATTATCCAAAGGCTGCTAAAGAAATTGTTAAAAATAAAGGTTTAAAATTTGATAAAGCTGAGGAATATATTGGTAAAGTAATAGATGAGAGAAAGGTTAGAGAATCAAAAATAGATTATGGTTTAGTTACAGTTAATTTAAAAAATATGGTACCTAAAATGCTTACTAAGGAACAAATACCTAATGGAAAACTTATTTCTTATATTGTAGCATCATCAACTTGTTTCCCAGCAGTTGAAATGAAAGAGATAGATGGGAATTACTATATAGATGGGGGATATTATGATAACCTTCCTATTAATTTAGCAGTTCAAATGGGAGCAGATGAGGTAATAGCAGTAGATCTTTCAGCAATTGGAATAAAACAAAAAGTAAAGGACAAAGATATAAAAATAGATTATATAAAAACAAAAAATAAACAGTTATTTGTTTTAGAATTTAATCCAGAAGTTGCAACACGTAATATTAAACTTGGATATAACGATACAATGAAATATTATGGAAAACTAGATGGAGATATGTTTACCTTTAAAAAAGGCTCACTTGAAAGAAACTGTAAAAAATATAGTGAAAAGTACATAAATTTAATTAAAGCAGTGTTAATTTCTGATAGTAAAAAGGTAAAAATTACTGATATTTTAAAAAATAAAAGATATCAAAGTATTTTCCTTAAAATAAAACAAAACAAGAGTTTAGAAAAGGAAATAAATAGTTCTCTTGAATATTTAGGTAATTTATTTGGACTTGAAAATGAAAAAATTTATAATATAGAAATATTTAATAAAAAATTGATATCTGAGGCAGAAAGCTTAAAATATATAACTATTGATAAAAAACTAAAAGGTAAGATGCTTATAGGTTATATATACAATCAATATATGAATTCTGAAAATAAAGAAGATGTATATAAAAAATTATTTAATATTGCCCTTATTTTTCAAAAAGATTTTTTAGCGGCAATTTATTTAATAGCTATTTCAAATATTGAACCAATTAATTTAAAAAGTGAAAGTTTCTTTGATGAAATTTTAAATCTAATTAAAAAGTGATTGTCAAATTATGTCTAATTTACACTCATTGCTTGTAAAGGGAAAAAATATATTATATTCTTAATATAGGGAGTGTGATACAATGATATATCCATCTATTGATAAACTACTTTTGCATGTTGATTCTAAGTATCGTTTAGTACATATAGTTGCTAAACGTAGCAATGAAATAAAAAAAACAGGACATTTGCAAATGAATGATGAAGAGTATATTTCTTCAAAAAATATAGGAAAGGCTTTAGAAGAAGTTGAAAAAGATCTAATTGATATTAAAAAGAATTAGTTCTTTTTATTTAAGGAGTTTGTTTATGAAAATTGAAAAGTATAAATATTTAGGGAACGGAAGATATAAAGTATTTATTGATAAAAATGATTACATTATTTTTGAAGATATAATCTTAAAATATAAAATTTTAGGGAAAGATAATATCACTAAAGAAGAACTTTCAAAATATTTAAAAGAAAATACTTTTTATGAAGGATATTATAAAGCTACTTCTTATATAAATATTAAATTAAGGACTAAAAAAGAAATAGAACAATACTTAAGTAAGAATGATTTTGATAGTAAAGTAATAACAAAAATAATAGATAAACTTACAAAAGATGGGTATTTAAATGAAAATATTTATACTGAAGCATATATAAATGATCAAATAAATTTGAAAATTATTGGGCCTTTAAAAATAGAAAATGATTTAATAAAACTTGGAATAGATAAAAATATAATAAATAAACATTTAAACTGTTATACAAAAGAAATGCAATATGAAAAAATAAGAAAAGTTATAGATAAAGAAATAAGGTTAAATAAAAATAAATCTAGTGAAATGCTTAAAAATAAAATATTAATGGGATTAATAAATAAAGGTTTTTATAGAAATGATATCATTTTAATTTTAGATGAGTTTGAAATAGATGATAAAGATATTTATGAAAAAGAATATCAAAAATTATATAATAAGTTATCTAAAAAATATAGTGGTCAAGTTCTTGAATATAAAATAAAGGAAAAATTATATCAAAAAGGTTTTAGAAAATAGAAAGTGGTTTTGAATCCATTTTTTATTTTCTTTTTGTATAAAAAAACTAAAAGGTCTAATACTAATAAAAAAGGAGGCTTTTAATAATGGAAGAAAATATTAATGCTTTAGATGAGTTACATAAGGGTACTTGTATGGGTATGGATGCCATTCATTTTGTTAGAGAAAAAGTTGAAGATGAATCTTTAAAAAAGGAACTTGATAAGGAATATAATGATTATAAAGATATTGCTAAGAGAATAGAAGAGGTTTATCCAAAATATAATGATGGTAAACCACATACTACTAATGCAATGACTAAAACTATGACTTGGTCAATGACTGAGATGAAAACTTTAGCAGATAAAAGTACTTCAAAAATAGCAGAGTTATTGCTTCAAGGGGTAAACATGGGTATTATTGAAGGTAGGAAGATATTAAATAATAAAAATATTGATAAAGAAGTTAATAAAATTGCATCAACATATGTAAATATGCAGGAAGAAAGTGTAGAAACACTTAAAAATTATTTATAATAAAAAAAGAAATTATTTCATGTTATTTTAGAAATAATTTCTTTTTATATACTTTTATTTTTTCCTGTTACAAGTGCTGTCAAAGATGAAATACTATCTATTTCCATTATTATAGCTTTTTTATCAGCTTTTTTAAGTAATCTTCCTTCAATACTTTTTGCTTTTTTTATATCAAATATTGAATTAATAGAATTATCTGTATTTTCTACTAAAAAGTTATAATATTTAAAGTTTTTAAGAAGATGCTTATTATTTAAATCTAAATCCTTTGAATTTACTTTCCTAACAGGAAGAGGCCACATATGATGAATAATTCCATCAATTATTTTTTCAGCACGTTTCTCATCTTTAAAATATTCAGGATACCAAGAATAAGCATTTAAAACTGCTTCAATAGGATGAGTAAATCCATGTTTGTTTTTTAAGGATTTAATCCTGTTTTTTTCATTATTTTGCCAAGGCTCTGTGTATAGATCATGAAAAAGAGCAATTACAACAGCATCTTCAACATTTATTTTACCTGGATTTTCTATTTCATAATCTATTGCTAGTCTTAAAGTTAAAATTGCATCTGTTAGAATATGTTGTCCTAAAGTTGTATTAGAGTGATGTGGAAATTCATCTGTACATCTTTTTACAAATTCATTATGAAAAATAATAGGTTCAACTATATTATAAAACAGTCTCTTTTCTTCTACTGTTAAATCACTATTTTTTAATGTGAGCCATAATAATTCTTCGACATTTTCACGCATATTTATCACCTTTATACAGATATCAATATATCAGCTTTAATATTAAATGTCAAAAAAATGTGTCTAGTTTTTTGTAACTATTCGTAAAGTCCTATAGCCTCACTTATTGGAAGAGAAAATACAATGCCACTACCTTTAGTTTTTAGACCATTTTCTTTAACTATTGCTTCCATAACAGTATTTTTTATGTCTTTCTTAATAACATTTATAACTATGTCTTTTTCAGGTTCTATAGAAAATCCTAGGAACTGTCTTTTTGTATCTCCCTTTACTAGACTTCTTCCTCTTATTAAAGTACCACCATTTGCACCCGCTTTTTTAGCAGTTGCCATTACATTTTCAGCAAATCCTTCACTTACAATTGATACTATAAGTTCATAGTTTTTATTATTAATTATTTTTTCTTCGTTATCTTTTTCCATAGTAACCTCCTTATTTACATTACTTGTTAATTTATCACTTATATATTTTGTTGAACTTGATAGGGGAATAGTAAAACAAATTCCATTGCCTGGAGTATCAAGTTTTATGTCATTGTTTATTTTATTTAAAACTTTGCTGCTCATATCTTTTTTTATGAGAGAAAAATAAATATATTTTTTAACTTCTTCAAGACCAAAATACTCTAAAAGGGAAGATGATGCAGTACCATTACCATAAGTTGCTAAATTAAGTGGTAAGTTAAATTTTTTATAAATGGCTTTTATTTTTTTATCGTATTTAGCATTAGTTATAATACATAATAGTTCTATCATAATGCACTCCTCCAATCATATTCAATTATCTCTTCATCAATACTACTATAGATTTCTTGTTTTGTTTTTATTTTAAAGATAAATCCAAGAAGCTGAATAGTTATAAGAGGGGACATAGCGATTAAAGCTACAAGTCCAAAAGCATCTGTAAATATATTTCCCCCTAAAGCAGAAGATGCTCCAATTGCAAGAGGCAGGATAAATGTTGCAGTAAGCGGACCACTTACAGAACCTCCAGCATCAAAAGCAATTGATGTAAATATTTTTGGAGAGATAAACATAAGGACTAAAGCAATAATATAACCAGGTATTAAAAAATATAAAATAGATATACCTGTTGCAATTCTTATTAAAGATAAACAAATTGCTAAAGCCGTTCCTATTGATAAAGAGATTTGCATCATTGATTTTGAAATAGATCCCTCAGTAATATTTTCAACTTCATTATTTAGAATTTTAACAGCAGGTTCTACTAAAATAATTAAAAATCCAATTATCATACCAAATGGTAAGAGAAGAGCAAGTTTTTCATGATTTATAAATAATTCTCCAATTTGATAACCTATTTTCATATAACCTACATTAGCACCTGTTAAAAATAAAGTAAGACCAATAAAAGTTATAATAAATCCTAAAATAATTTTCCTGTTTTCTCTTTTACTAATAGTATCTTTTTTTATTGTTTTAAATATTAAATAGACTATAAAAACAGGAAGAATACAGAATAAAACATCTTTTAAACAAGTAACAAAATTATTTAGATAAGAAGTAATTAAAGGTAAGTTACTTGTATAAATACTAGCATCATAAGTACTGGTACCATGGAATAAAAGTCCTAAAATAAGAACAGTTATAATTGGACCAATAGAACATAAAGCAATTAAGCCAAAAGTATCATTTTTTGATTCTTTATCAGTTCTAAATGATGTGAGACCAACTCCTAAAGCTAAAATAAATGGAACGCTTATAGGCCCTGTTGTAACACCACTTGCATCAAATGCTACAGGGATAAATTCCTGTGGTGAAAAACAAAGGAGAGCAAAAATAATTAAATAACTAATTATTAAAATAGTTCTCATTTCTAATTTAAATAATATTTTTATTGCTGAAAGCATTAGAAAAAGACCAATTCCTAGAGACACTACGAGAATTAAAGTTTCCTCTGGTATACTGGTAAGTTGAGTTGCTAGGACTTTTAAATCAGGTTCAGCCATAGTAATAATAACTCCAATTAAAAAGGTTACTAAAAGAATAATTTTTGTTTTTCTACTGTTTATCAAAGCACTACCAATTTTTTCTCCTATTATCATCATTGAAATATCTGCACCAAAGGTAAAAAATGATATACCAATTATCAAAAGAACTGAACTTATAATAAAAGAAAAAACATTTTTACTATCTACTCCAAAAAGAAGTGATACGAAAATTATTAATAAAGCAATTGGAATAATTGTAATTGTTGTCTCTTTACAAGATTTTATGAAATTGTTTATCATTATACCACCTATTATAAGTTTAACATGAAAATAAAAATTGTTAAAGAAATTTGTTGTTATAAACCTAATTTAAAGATATAATAAAGTTAATAGTAGGTGATTGTTTTGAAAGATATAATAAATAAATTAGAGAAAAAAGAGATTTTAACTTATGAAGAATTAGATAAATTATTTACTGGATATTTAAAAGGAAAAGTAAATGATAAAGATATGACTTCAGTTTTAAAACTTATATGTAAAAACTCTCTTACTAGGGAAGAAGTATTTAATCTTACAGATATTTTTATTAAAAGCGGGGATGTTTTTTTAAAAAATTTATCTTTTATTGATAAACATTCAACAGGAGGAGTAGGAGATAAAACAACACTTATTGTTCTTCCTATTTTAGCAAGTTTAGGAATTAAAATTTCTAAGATGAGTGGTAAGGCTTTAGGGTATACAGGAGGCACTATTGATAAGTTAAATAGTATTGGAGTTAAAACTGATCTAACTAAGAAAGAATTTTATGACACAATTGGTAAAGTTAATATGGTTATATCTTCTCAAACTGATAATTTGTGTCCTCTTGACAAAAAGGTTTATGCTCTTCGTGATGTAACAGGTACTACTAATTCTGTTCCTTTAATTGCTGTTAGTATTATGAGTAAAAAAATTGCTAGTGGTGCTGGTAAGATTTTAATTGATATAAAAGTTGGAAGAGGAGCATTAGTTGAAAATAAAAAAGATGCTTTAGAACTTGCTCATTTAATGATTGATATTGGGAAAAAATATGGCCGTGAAGTTAAATGTTTGCTTACTAAAATGGATAATCCTTTAGGAAGTAATATTGGAAATAAACTAGAAGTAATGGAAGTAGTTGATATTTTAAAAAATGGTAAAGAAAATAATCTTAGTTTTTTATGTACTGAAATGGCTTCTATTATGTATAAAATGATGAAAAAAGTTTCTTTAGATGTAGCAAGAGAAAAAGTAAAAGATGTTCTTAAAAATGGTAAAGCCTATGAAACGTTTATTAAATTTGTAAATTTACAAGGGGGCTTTATAAAAGATGAAGAACTTAAATATAAAGAAATTAAATCAGTTAAATCTGGTTTTATAAAGAGTATTGATAGTAGACTTATAGGAAAAAGCTCTATGGCGCTTGGAGCTGGAAGAGTTAAAAAAAATGATAAGATAAACTATGATGCTGGTATAATACTACAAAAAAGGGTAGGAGACTATGTTAGAAAAGGTGAGGTATTATGCTATCTTTATGGAAAAGATATAAATCATAATGATATTTATGATGCTTATAAATTTTCATTTTTCAAACCTTTAAAAGAAAAAATCATAATTGATTTGATAGAAGAATAACATTGTAATAAACGATTTCTTATGATATAATTTAGCTAGGAGTGATGTTAAATGAGTAAATTTTGTTCTAATTGTGGTACTGAAATTAAGAAAGGTGCTTCGTTTTGTTCAAACTGCGGAAAAGAATTAAAAGAGGCGACTTCAGTAAGTCAAGAAGAAACTCAAACTGAATATGTTCAAAAATCAAGACTTGCAGGCGGTCTTTTAGGAGTCTTTTTAGGATCTCTTGGGGTACACAATTTTTATTTAGGTTATACTGGTAAAGCCGTAGCACAACTTTTAATTACTGTTCTTTCATGTTGGTTTCTATTTCCTGTATCAGGAATTTGGGGATTAATTGAAGGAATACTTATTTTGACTGGTTCAATTAATGTTGATGCTGAAGGAAGAAAATTAATTGACTAAAGAATATAAATTTATTTTATTTATAATGCTAATACTACTTGTATTTGGAATACTAGTAGTATTTGTTTTTGATGTAAACTGTATTTTTAAAAGTATTTTTTCTATTAGTTGCCCAGGATGTGGACTTACAAGAGGTTTTAGAGAACTTTTTTCAGGTAATATTATTGGGGCATTTTATTATAATATTTTAACAGTTCCTATTTTTGTATTTTTAGTTTTGTTTGTAATTTTATTTTTAATTGATATTTTTAAAAACAAAAGATATTTAATTAATTATTTAAAGTTTTTTGAAAGACATTATGTTTTTATTATTTTATTAGTAATCTTAAGTTTTATAATTAATATTTTAAAAGATATTTAAAAAGAGCATTAAGCTCTTTTTATGTCTATAACATAAGGAGAAGTTTTGTCTTTGGTGTTATAAAATTTTTCAAATCTATAATTTTTATTACTTTTTAGATATTTTATTACTTCTTTACTTTCTTTAAGACCTTCTTCATGCCCTGGATATATTACCATTACAATATGGCCTTTTCTGTTTAATAATTTAAACCCTTCTTCAATTGCTTTAATAGTAGATTTATAATTTGTAGTGATAGGGCTTTTACTTTTTGGAAGATATCCAAGATTAAATACAATTAAACTTATTTTATTTTGATAATCTTTTAATATTTTTGCTATGTTTTCATGACTAGTTTGAAATAATTCATAATTACTATATTCTTTTAAAAGCATTTTACTTTTAATAATTGCTTCTTTTTGAATGTCGAAACCAAATAATTTTCCTTTTTTAATATGTGGTAGTAAAAATAAACTATCTTTACCATTGCCTAATGTAGCATCAATTACTAAATCTTTTTCTTTTAAATTTTCAAGCATTAAATTTCTGGCTTTATTTAAAATACTTAAATTAAAACCTTGATAGGTATTTTTTTCTTTTAACTTTTTATCAATATCATTTAAAACAGTAAATTTTTTAAGAGTCCATAGAGGCGCAATTAAATCTTCTTTTATAGGATCACCTGTGAGTCTACAAATTACAACGTTTTCATTTAAGTTTTCAATTTGACTTGTAGTTATGTCAATATATTCTTCTTTTGTAAGAATATGAAAAGGTTTTTCTTTATATAACTTTTCAAGTTTAGTGCCCTTTAAAATTTGAAGCATATGAATTTTTATTCCATCTATTTTAAGTTTATTTAAATATTTTACAGTTTCAAGCATCATTTCTTTAGTTTCATAAGGCAAACCATTTATAATATGAACTATAACTTTGATACCTGATTTTTTAAGTAATTTATAAGTTTCTTCAAATTCTTCTAAAGTGTGCCCTCTATTTATTAAAATAGATGTTTTATCGTGAATTGTTTGAAGTCCTAATTCAATAGTTAAATCAGTTTTTTTATTTAATTCTTTTAAATAGTTTAGACATTCTCTGGAAATGGCATCAGGACGAGTAGCAATATTTATTCCAAGAACATCTTCATAAGTTAAAACTTCTTCAAATGATTTTTTAAGATAGTTTAAATCTCCATAGGTATTGGTATTATTTTGAAAATAAGCAATATATTTAGCATTTTTCCATTTTTTATGTAAAACAGTTTTTACTTCTTCAAATTGAATTTTTAAAGGTTTTTTATAATCATTTATACTTGTTTTACTACCATTTTTACAGAAAATACAGCCACCATAACCTTTAGTGCCATCAATATTAGGACAGGTTAAGTTTAAATCAAGAGTAACTTTAAAAACTTTAGTACCGTATTTTTCTTTATAATAAGAATCTAAAGTATAGTATCTTTTGTTTTTGTCTAAATATTTCATAAAAACCTCCAACAGTATTATAAATAAAACCATAAAAAAATACAAATAATTTATTTCTTATTTGTATTTGTTATTTAAGTTTTCTAACCTTTGGGAAAGATTCTACTTCTAACTTTTGATTATTACAACTATTTCCATTATGTTTTAGTTTAGAAGTATATTCACCAATTTTAAATATTTCATCTTCAGTTATTAATATATGATTGATAAAACAACTTTCAATATGACCAAATTTATCAAATGTAAGTTCCATATCTAACATTTGGGGCATATAAAGATGACCATGATTCATATCGATACTACACATAGCAGGAGCATGTATAACTAAATTATTGCTGTCATAAAAATGTAGTTTATTCATGTGACTTCCGCCTTTTATACATATATTAGCGTCATATGATTTAGCTTGTATTTCACTAATTTTGTGATATATAGAAAGTTTATCTTTTTTAATACTTACAGTACCATATGCAAAACCAATTGGAACAATATCTTGTCTTCTTGCTTTTAAAACTTCTTCAATATTTAATCCTTGTTCTTTGAAAATATGAGTATCATGGTTTCCTAAAAGTGTAAAGTTTAAAATATTTTTATCAAAAGGGTAATTTTCAATTAGGTAACTGACTTGATCGTATAAATTTTTAATTTTAGGAGAGGCCATTGTTCCACCAGCTCCTTCTACTAAATCACCACCATTAATTATGACGTGAATATTATTTTTTATGCAGTAATCATAAGCGTCGTTTAAAGCTTTTATATTATCTTCGCTGGATCCTATATGAGTGTCAGATATTATTATCATTCTCGCAGTGTCATCATTTTTTAAAGTTATAATATCAACATTATTTTCTTCTTTTGTCTCTGTTAATGTTTTCATATTTCTTTTTTTTAAAAGAGTTTGACCATTTATAAAGTATTTTCTATTAAAATCAAAACCTTGGTTTTTTAAAATATTTAATCTATTATAGAGTTGTTTATGAGTTATATTTAAATCGCTTGCAATATCATTAATGGTATACCCACTGTTTATTAATTCCAGGATTCTTAAAGAACTTTCACTTAATCTTGTAACTTTATTCATTGTAACAACTCCTTATGTGCAATTAATGCGTATAAATGTAGTTGTTATTATAATTATTAAATGAAATGTTGTCAACAGGATTTTATTTATTAAGGGATATTATTTTTTAATGTTAAAATTTATTTATTTTTAATATTTACTATTTTTATTAAATTTATTATAATAAAGGGGAAATGTTTCTATTTAGGAGTTGAGATTATGAATTTTTATTTTTTAGTTATGCAGTTTTCTATAGCTGTAGTGTTGGTACTTCTGTATTATTATTTTTTTGAATTTTCTAAATCGGATAATTATACTAAAAAAAATATTCCTGTTGATTTGAAGTTTTTTATAGAAACTCAAAAAATAAATGTTAGAAAAATAAAATATAAAAAACTTATTAGAATTTTAGCATTTATTAATGCAGTTGATGTAGGAATTGTTCTCTTAATTACTAATCTAGTTAGCAATTTACTTTTGAAACTTTTAATTGCTATACCATTTATATTTATTGTTTTATATGCAAGTTATAATTTTGCAGGATATATTTTTAAAAAGAAAGGATTGACTATTGATGAATCATAAACAAATAGAAGAAAAATGGCAAAAATATTGGGAAGAAAATGAAACATTTAAGACTGATATTTGGGATTTTGAAAAACCTAAGTTTTATGCTCTTGATATGTTTCCTTATCCTTCAGGAGTAGGACTTCATGCAGGACATCCTGAGGGTTATACGGCAACAGATATAGTTTCTCGTATGAAAAGAATGCAAGGATATAATGTTCTTCATCCAATGGGGTTTGACTCATTTGGTCTTCCTGCAGAGCAATATGCTGTAAATACAGGGAATCATCCATCAGGATTTACTGAAGAAAATATTAAAACTTTTACTAAACAATTAAAAATGCTTGGATTTGATTTTGACTGGAGTAGAGTACTTGCTACAAGTGATCCAAAATATTATAAATGGACTCAATGGATTTTTAAGAAACTTTATGAAGATGGACTTGCTAAACTTATAGATATGCCTGTTAATTGGTGTGAAGAACTTGGAACAGTTCTTGCCAATGACGAAGTAATAGATGGAAAAAGTGAACGTGGAGGTTTTCCTGTTGTTAGAAAAAATATGAAGCAATGGGTAATTGATATACCAAAATATGCTGAAAGATTACTCGAAGGACTTGATGAAATAGATTGGCCAGAATCAACTAAGGAAATTCAAAGAAACTGGATTGGAAAAAGTAATGGAGCAGAAGTTACTTTTAAAGTAGCAGGAACTTCTAAAGATTTTACAGTTTATACTACAAGACCTGATACACTTTTCGGAGCTACTTACTGTGTGCTTGCTCCAGAACATGATTTAGTAGATGAAATAACAACTGATAAACAAAAAGAAGAAGTAGAAAAATATAAAGCAGAATGTGCTACAAAAAGTGAACTTGAAAGAACAGAACTTAATAAAGATAAAACAGGAGTGTTTACAGGTGCTTATGCAATTAATCCTGTTAATGATGAAGAAATTCCTATTTGGATTAGTGATTATGTTTTAGCATCTTATGGAACAGGGGCTATTATGGCAGTACCTGCTCATGATGAAAGAGATTATGAGTTTGCTAAAAAATTTGATATACCAATTATTCAAGTTTTAGAAGAAATAAAGGATGAATCAAATCAAAAATCCATTGAAAATGGTGCAATGGTTGGTGATGGAATTCATATTAATTCATCTTTCTTAAATGGTCTTAATAAGGATGAAGCAATAGAAAAAATAATTTCTTTCCTTGAAGAAAAGAAATGTGGTAGAAGAAAAACTAATTATAGAATTAGAGAATGGATTTTTGCTCGTCAAAGATATTGGGGAGAACCGGTACCAATCGTTTATTTAGAAGATGGTTCTATGAAAGCTTTAGATGATAAAGATCTTCCTTTAATTCTCCCTGAAATGGAAGATTATAAAGGTAAAAATGGTAAGGCTCCTCTTGATAATGCTGAAGAATGGAAAAATGTTGTTATTGATGGTAAGAAAGGTGTTAGAGAAACATCTACTATGCCGGGATCTGCTGGGTCATCATGGTATTTCTTAAGATATATTGATCCACATAACGATGATGCTTTTGCAGACCCAAAATTATTAAAACACTGGATGCCTGTTGATTTATATGTAGGTGGTCCTGAACATGCTGTTGGACATTTACTATATTCTAGAATGTGGAATAATTATCTATATGATAAAGGTTTAGTACCTGTTAAAGAACCATTTAAAAAACTAGTCCATCAAGGAATGATTCTTGGATCAAATGGTTTAAAAATGGGCAAGAGATTTCCTGAATTTGTTATTAATCCAAATGATATTGTAAGAGATTATGGTGCTGACACTCTTAGATTATATGAAATGTTTATGGGACCTTTAGAGGCCGATAAACCTTGGAATGATCGTGGTGTTGAGGGGGCTCATAAATTCTTAGAGAGAATTTGGCGTCTGTATACAGAAGATAATAAAATTAAAGATGAAGAAAACAAAAATTTAGATAAGGTTTATAATGAAACTGTTAAAAAGGTTACTCTTGATTATGAAACACTTAATTTTAATACTGCTATCAGTCAAATGATGATATTTATAAATAGTGTTTATAAAGAAAATATTTTCCCAAGAAAATATGCACTTAACTTTTTAAAACTTTTAAATCCAGTATGTCCTCATATTACTGAAGAACTTTGGGAAAGAATGGGTAATAAGGATACTATTGCGTATGAAAAATGGCCAGAGTTTGACGAAAGTAAACTTGTAGAAGATGAAAAACAAATTGCTGTTCAAGTAAATGGTAAGGTGCGTGGGGAAATTACTATTAATACATCACTTACAGAAGATGAGATAAAGGAAAAAGCTTTAAATCATGAAAATGTAAAGAAACATATTTCAGGAAAAGAAGTTGTAAAAGTAATTGTTATTAAAGGAAAAATAATAAATATAGTAGTTAAGTAGGATTTCAGGGATTTAATCCTTATAATAAATGGTAATTTTGATTTGGTTAAATAAAGTTAAGTTTTATAACTTAGCTTTTTTTATTTACGTTTTTATGTTATAATTTAGATACTATAATTAATAAAATTAGAATAAGGAGGATTTATGCTGGAACTAGTTGATATTAAAAAAGATTATGCGATGAATAGTGAAGTAGTTCATGCTTTAAAGGGAATAAATTTAACATTTAGAGAAAGTGAATTTGTATCAATACTCGGACCATCTGGTTGTGGAAAGACAACACTTTTGAATATAATTGGAGGACTTGATAGGTATACAAGTGGAGATTTAATAATAAATAATGTATCAACAAAAAAATATAAAGATAAAGATTTTGATAAATATAGAAATCACAAAATAGGTTTTGTTTTTCAAAATTATAATTTAATATCTCATTTAAATGTTCTTACCAATGTTGAGCTTTCACTTACTTTATCTGGAATTTCTAAATCTCTTAGAAGAGAAAAGGCTTTAGAGGTTCTAGAAAAAGTTGGTCTTAAAGATCAAATATATAAAAAACCTAATCAAATGAGTGGCGGTCAAATGCAAAGAGTTGCTATTGCTCGTGCACTTATAAACGATCCAGATATAATTTTACTTGATGAACCAACAGGAGCACTTGACTCTAAAACAAGTGTTGAGATTATGGAACTTTTAAAAGAAATAGCATCTGATAAATTAGTCATTATGGTAACACATAACCCTGAACTTGCAGATAAGTATTCTTCGAGAATAATTAAACTTCTTGATGGAAAAATAATTGATGATTCTAATCCTTATAAAAACGAGCAGGATAAAGATGCTAAAAAATCATCTGAAAAAACATCAATGTCATTTTTTACAGCTCTTCATCTTAGTTTTAATAATTTACTTACTAAAAAAGGACGTACATTTTTAACAGCTTTTGCAGGTTCAATTGGAATTATAGGAATTGCGCTTATTCTTAGTTTATCAAATGGAGTTCAAAGTTATATTGATGGAGTAGAAGAAGATACTTTATCATCTTATCCGATAACGATTGAAAAAGATGCTGTTGATTTTGCAGCTCTTTTAGAAGAAATGATGAAAATGAATCAAACAAATGATGATAATAAAAGTGGTAAAATAAAATCTAAAAATATTATGAATGATATGTTAGAGACTATGACTGGGGATAAGAAAAGTAATAATTTAGAAAAGTTTAAGAAGTATTTAGATAAAAATTCTTTAGTAAAAGATTACACAAGTGACATACAATATAGTTATCCTCTTAAAATAAATGTTTATAATGAAGATGTAAATGATCAAATTGTAAGGGTAAACCCAAATACTATTATAGAAAAAATAGGACTTCAAGATGCTTATGAAATGGGATCTACTTTTATGTCTGAGAGTATGAATACTAATGATGTTTTTAAAGAATTATATAGTGATGAAGATTTACTTAAAAGTCAGTTTGAAATAGTAAAAGGAAAATTTCCTGAAAAGTATAATGAAGTTGTTTTAGTAGTTGATCAAAATGAAGAAATAAGTGATTATACTTTATATGCTCTTGGATATTTGAATCAGGATGAACTTATTGATAATATGAATAAGATGTTAAAAGGAGATAAAGTATCTAAATCAAAAGATCTTTCTTATAATTATGACGATTTTATAGGGGATAAATTTAAACTTGTTCTAAACACAGATATCTATGAAAAGGAAAATGGTATTTGGACTGATAAAAGTGATGATGAAAAATATATAAAAGATATGGTGAAAGATAAAGAAAATCTTGAAATCGTAGGTATTATAAAACCTACTAACAATACTAATAATACTCTTATGTATGGTGGAATAGGATATACAGAAGATCTTACTAAATATGTTGTAGATAAAATAAAAGATGAAGAAATAGTTAAAGATCAATTAAAAAATAAAAATATTAACATTTTTACAGGTATGAAATTTAATTCTGACGAAGAATTTTCTTTAGATAACTTAACTATTGAGCAACAAAGATATATTATGGGACTTTCTGATAGTGAAAAATTAGATTTTTATGAAAGATATCAAAAATATAGTAAAGCAACTTATGAATCTAATTTAGAATCTTTAGGTTATGTTGATTTAGAAAATCCAAGCATGGTAAATATTTATGCTAAGGATTTTGAAACTAAAGAAAAACTTACTGATTTAATAAATGATTATAATAAAAAAGAAAAAAATGCTGGTAATGATGAAGATATTATAAATTATACAGATATTGTTGGAGTGATGATGTCTTCTGTTAAAAGAATCGTTAATATGATTAGTTATGTACTAATAGCTTTTGTAGCAGTATCTTTAATTGTTTCATCAATAATGATTGGTATAATTACTTATATTTCAGTACTTGAGAGAACAAAAGAAATTGGTATTTTAAGAAGTTTAGGGGCTTCTAAAAAAGATATATCAAGAGTGTTTAATGCTGAAACGTTTATAATAGGACTTGTAAGTGGAATTATTGGAATAGCAGTTACTATTTTAATTAATATACCTATCAACATAATAGTTAAGAATTTAACAGATATTGATAAAATAGCAACTTTACCAGTTGGAGGGGCTATAATTTTAATTATAATAAGTATGATTTTAACTATAATAGCAGGTCTTATTCCTTCGAGGATGGCAAGTAAAAAGGATCCTGTAGAAGCTTTAAGAACTGAATAATATAAAAGATAATATTGCAAGAGTTAATTCTTAAAATATTATCTTTTTTAAAGTAATAAAATTTTATGATAAAATATAATTATAATAAATTGTTTTTTATATAGCTTTAAAATTATATTTTTTAGAAAAAAAGTAATAATAGTTTAAAAAGCAAGCAAAACATACAAAACTTTATATGAAAATAATCATTAAGATATTTAATTGATAATGAAAAAACACTGTGTTATAATAAAAAAGGAGAGTGATAAAATGAGATTAAAAAATAAAGTTGCAATTGTAACAGGAGGTTCTACAGGAATAGGACTTGCCATAGTAAATGCTTATTTAAAAGAGGGGGCTAAAGTAGTAATTGTATCATATAGTAAGGATGAAATAGACCAAGCAATTTCAGATCTTTCTAAAAAATATGATAAAAATAATATTCTTGGAGTTCCTTGTGATGTAAGAAGTACAAAAGATGTAAAAAATGTAGTTTCTGAGGCCATTAAAAAGTTTAATAGAATTGATATTTTAGTAAATAATGCTGGTATAACAAGTGCAAAACCAAGTGAAGAAGTAACAGATGAAGAATTTATTAATATGTTTGATGTAAATACTTTTGGAGTATTTAGATTTATTAGAGAAGTTATTCCACATATGAAAAAAGAGGGGGGCTCTATTATTAATACTAGTTCTATGGTTGCTAATAATGGGGCAAGAATGCAAGCAGCTTATTCAGCATCAAAATATGCTATAAATGGAATAACTACATCATGTGCTAAAGAATTAGGAATGTATAATATTAGGGTAAATGCTGTTAGTCCTGGAGCAGTAATGACTAATATGGTTAGACAGTCAACTACTGAAGAGATGAGAGAAATGCTTTGTAAAACATGTGCTCTTAATAGAATATCAGAACCTGAAGAACTTGCGGGGGCTTATGTTTATTTAGCTAGTGACGAAGCATCTTTTACAACAGGGGCAATATTAAAAGTTGATGGGGCTACTCAATAATTTTAAAAAATTAAATATACTTATAATAAAGCTTAATCATATTTATGTTTAATTGCATAAATGATATACTTTAAAAGAGGTGTTAAAGTGAAAACAAAAGAAGAAATAAAACAAGTATTAAAACAAATGCAAGTGAGTTTTAATCCTATGAAATCTACTTATAGAATTATTGATAAAATAGTTAAAAATGATTTATCTTCTGAAGAGATGCTTTCTTATTTTTCTGATATTAAAGGGACAGAAAAATATCCTAAAGAATTAAAAGATCAATATGATGATGTCAAAAAATCTCTTGATAATTTAATAATGATGGAAAAAGAAGCTGAAGAAAAAGCTAAGCAAGAAGAAACAACTAAAGAGTTAAAAGAAATAATAGATAAACTAGAGGCAAATGTTGGTAAAAAGGAAGAGTCTGAAAGTTCTTTAGAGGATTTAGACAAAACAGAAGTTATTGATCTTGATTTTGATGAAAAAGAAGAAAATAAAGAGGATAATAAAGAAGCCAGTCATGAATCTTTAGAAAAAGAGCATGAAAATAAAATAGATAAAACTGATGTAAAAAAAGAATCTAAAGAGCCTGAAGAAGATAAATATAAAGGTAAAAAATTATTTGTATTTTTAACTATAATGATTTTTGTTTTACTTGTTTGTGGAGCTTTAATATTATTATTTTATTAAGGGTGATTTATAATGAGTAATATTATAGATGGAAAAGAAATTGCAAATATTAAAAAAAATGCTTTAATTAAAGAGATAAACAGTGTTAAAGATAAATTAAAACTTGTAGTAATTCAAGTAGGAAATGATCCTGCGAGTGATGTATATGTTAGGAACAAAAGAAAAATTTGTGAAGAATTAGGGATTTTATTTAATCATTTAAAGTATGAATCTATAAGTGAAGATGATCTTATTACGACAATAGAAAAACTTAATAATGAAAAAGAAGTTACAGGAATTTTAGTGCAACTTCCGCTTCCAAAAAATATTGATGAAAAAAAAGTTATAGAAGCTATTTCTCCTTTGAAGGATGTAGATGGATTAACTAAAGCAAATGTTGGAAATTTATTTTCATTTCAAGATGGTTTAAAACCTTGTACAGCTTTAGGGGTTATAGAAATTTTAGATTGTGCAAATACTAAAATAGAAGGTAAAAATGTCGTTATTGTTGGAAGAAGTAGATTAGTGGGACTTCCTCTTATTTCACTTTTTCTTAAAAGAAATGCAACTGTTACTATTTGTCACTCTAAAACAGAAAATTTAAAAGACATTACAAAAAAAGCCGATATTCTTGTAGTAGCTATTGGTAAAAAAGAGTATATAAAAGAAGATTATGTAAAAGATGGAGCAGTTGTAATAGATGTTGGTATAAATAGAGAAAATGGTAAATTATATGGAGACTGTGACTTTGAAAATATAAAAGATAAGTGCAGTAAAATAACAAAGGTTCCCGGAGGAGTTGGACCACTTACAGTAATTATGCTTGCAAGCAATGTTGTAGAGGCTTATAAACTTCAAAATAGGTAAAACATATAAAAATAGCGATTTTACTTGAAATATTTCTGTTTATATTTTATAATTAATATGCACTATTTTAAGTGCCTTTGGAGTGGTACTCAAGAGGCTGAAGAGGCGCCCCTGCTAAGGGTGTAGGTCGGGTAACTGGCGCGAGGGTTCAAATCCCTCCCACTCCGCCATATAAAAATTAAACTCTTTTTAAGAGTTTTTTTAATGCTTTTAAATTTTGAGCTTCACTTACATTTCAAAATTGTAAGGTTAATATTATAATAATGCATGATATAATTTTAACTATGGAAAGTGGTGAAATTATGGATAGAATAATGATTATTGAAGATGATAAAATAATTTGTGAAGAATTGAAGAAGTTATTAGTAAGTAATGGTTATGAAGTATTTATTGTTAAAGACTTTAATAATTCTTTAAATGAAATACTAACAATATCCCCAAATTTGATTTTACTTGATATTAACATACCTTATATAAATGGAGAACTTCTTTTAAAAAAATTAAGAAAAGAATCTAATATTCCAGTTATTATGGTAACTAGTAAAATTTCTGAAACAGATGAAGCATTATCAATATCATATGGAGCAGATGATTACATTACAAAACCATATAATCCTAATATTTTACTTCTTAGAATTGGTGCTGTTTTAAAAAGAACAAATGAAAAATTAGATGATATTTATTATAGAGATTTAAAAATAGATGTTGGTAAAGGAACTATTAAAAATGATAAAAAAGAAATTATTCTAACAAAAAATGAAATGATAATTTTTAATTATTTGTTAAAACATAAAAATAAAATAGTAACAAGAGATGAATTAATGACAGATTTATGGAATAATAGTGAGTTTATAAACGATAATGCTTTAACAGTTAATATAAGTAGGTTAAGAACAAAACTTAAAAGTATTGGTTATGAAAATGTTATAGATACAAGAAAGGGAATAGGGTACATATTATTATGAATTTTAAAAAGTATTTAAAAGATAAATCTTACGCATTTATAATTTTAATAATTAGTTATTTCATAATTTTACTAATGCTATTTGCTTTTGAAATTAGAGTAGAACTTATAATTTCAATAACTATTATTTTTTTAGTATCGTCTATTTTAATTTTAACAATCTCATATTTGAGAAAAAAGAATTTTTACAATAATCTTTTTTTTGGTATAAAAAACTTAGATGAAAGTTATCTAGTAGTTGAAACTCTTTCTAAGCCAGAGTTTTACGAAGGAAAATTACTAATGAATGCTCTATATGATATAAATAAATCTATGATAGAAAATGTAAATAATCAAAAAACATTACTTAGAGATTTTAAAAATTATATAGAAATGTGGATACATGAAGTTAAAATACCACTTGCAACTTTAAATTTAACTTTGACTAATAAAAAAGGATTAAATACTAAAGTTAAAACTCAATTAAAAAGAGTTGAAGACTGTGTAGATCAAGTGCTTTTTTATGTTAGAAGTGAAAATGCTGAAAAAGATTATCTTATAAAAGAAACTAATCTTAAAGAAATAATAAAAAATGTTGGTCTTAAAAATATAGATGATTTAAGAGAAAATAAAATTGATTTCATTACAGAAAATATTGACTATAAAGTTTTAACAGATTCCAAATGGTTAGAATTTATATTAAGACAAATTATAAATAATAGCATTAAATATAAGAGAAATATAAAAAATTCATATATAAAAATAAAAGCATTTAAAGATTTTGATACACTAGTTTTAATGATTGAGGATAATGGAATTGGTATTTTAAAGCAAGATATAAATCAAGTTTTTGATAAAACATTTACAGGAAGTAATGGAAGAGAATATAACTCTTCTACAGGTATGGGACTTTTTATTGCTAAAAATTTATGTAATAAACTTGGTCACAAAATAAAAATAGAATCTATTAAAGATAAATATACAAGAGTTTATATAACATTTGGAAGTAATAATTATTATGATGTTTTAAAATAATGTTACAAAATTGTAATAATCTGTAATATTAAAATAGCGACAAACTTAGTATTTTAAGTTATGTTTAATTTGAAAGGAGAAATTATATGGAACCAATTTTAAAAGTTAAAAATATAGAAAAATACTATGGAAGTCGTTTTTCTTTAACTAAAGCCATTGATGATATGTCGTTCGAAGTTTTAAAAGGAGAATTTGTTGCTATTATGGGTGCATCTGGCTCTGGAAAGACTACACTTTTAAATGTAATTTCAACAATTGATAAAGTAACAGTAGGTAAAATTTATGTTGGAGATGAAGAAGTTACAAAATTAAAAGGAAATAATCTTAATAAATTTAGAAGAGAAAAGTTAGGATTTATATTTCAAGATTTTAATTTACTTGATACTTTAACATCTTATGAAAATATTGCTCTTGCTCTATCTATTTTAAATGTAAAAGCAAATGAGATAGATAAAAGAATAAAAAAAATAGCTAGAGAACTTCAAATTACAGATGTTTTAGATAAATATCCTTATCAAATGAGTGGAGGGCAAAAGCAAAGAGTAGCAGCTGCCAGGGCTATTATAACTAATCCTAAACTTGTTTTAGCAGATGAACCGACAGGAGCACTTGATTCTAAATCTTCAAAAATGTTACTAGAAAAGTTTAAGTATTTAAACGAAGAAATGAAAGCCACAATACTTATGGTAACACATGATGCTTTTACAGCCTCTTATAGTAATAGAGTAATTTTTATTAAAGATGGTAAGATTTTTAAAGAACTTTACAGAGGAGATAATACAAGAAAAGAATTTTTTGACAGAATAATAGATGTGGTAACTTTACTTGGAGGAGATTTAAATGATGCTTTGTAAATTATCACTTAAAAATGTTAAGAAAAGTTTTAAAGATTACGCTATTTATTTTTTTACTTTGATTTTAGGAGTTTCAATATTTTATGTATTTAACGCTTTAGAAAGTCAAACAGTTATGATGAATGTTTCAGAATATACCTCAAGTTTAATAAAAATGATGATGTCAATGCTCTCTGGGGTAAGCGTCTTTGTTTCATTTATTTTAGGTTTTCTAATTGTATATGCATCAAGGTTCTTAATGAAAAGAAGAAATAAAGAATTTGGTATATATTTAACTTTAGGAATGGGAAGAAGAAAAATATCAATAATTTTGTTTTTGGAAATACTTTTTATGGGTATTATTTCTCTTTTCATAGGACTTATACTAGGATTTATCTTATCACAGTTAATGAGTATTTTAGTTGCAAATATGTTTGAATCAGATTTAACTAATTTTAAATTTGTATTTTCTTTAAGTGCCTGTGTAAAAACAATTATTTATTTTGGAATTATGTATCTTTTAGTAATGATTTTTAATACTTTAAGTGTTAGTAGATGTAAACTAATTGACCTTTTAAATAGTTCTAAAAAAAGTGAAAAAATAAAACTTAAAAATCCTTATCTTTGCACAGTTATTTTTCTAATTTCTGCTTTTGTTTTGGGAGCAGCTTATTACATCGTATGCTATAAAACTTATGCCCTTAGAGAAGTTACAGATATAATTATTCCTATAATAATGGGATCAGTTGCAACCTTTTTTATATTTTGGTCGTTATCAGGTTTAATATTTAGAATTATTAGTTCTTTTAAAAATCATTATTATAAAGGATTAAATAGTTTTACCTTAAGACAGTTTAGTAGTAAGATTAACACTACAGTTTTCGGGGCAACAATTATTTGTTTAATGCTTTTTATTACTATTTGTTTACTATCCTCATGTCTTACAATAAAAAATTCTATGAATGCTAATATTGAAAAACTAACACCAGCTGATGCTGAATTTTCAGTTGTTATGAATATGGAAAAATACTATGATGATTTCAAGAGTTATGGATATAGTGATTCACAAATAAAAAATTCTAATTATACTGTTATAGAAGATTTTGCTTTATTTGATTTTGACATACTTTCATATTTTAAAGATTATATTGAAGTAAATATTTATACTACTCCTGATTTAACTTTTAATCATACTTTAGGGTCAAAATTAGAAATAGTTAAATCGAAGTTTCCTTTTTTAGATTATGATGACTCTGAAGCAATAATGAAGATTAGTGATTATAATAAAGTAGCTAAATTTTATGGAATAGATGAATATTCTTTAAAAAATGATGAGTATATGATTATTGCAGATTTTGACTCTATGGTTGAAATAAGAAATATTGCTCTTAAAAATAAAGAATCAATTAATTTATTTGGGCATACTTTAAAACCAAAATACGATGCTTGCCAAGATGGATTTTTAGAGATGTCTAGTCAGCATATTAATACAGGTATAATTTTAGTTCCAGATGATATAGTAAAGGAAGAATATTTATATGAAAATCATTTAATAGGTAATTATAAAACAACTGATAAAAAAGAGATTACGAAAATAGAAAATGATATTAGAAAACTTGAGAAAAATGAATTAGTTACTACTTATTTACTACCTAATGGAAATACTAAACTATCAATTAAAGAAGCAACAGTAGGCCTTAGTGCAATGGTAACATTTATTGGACTTTATATAGGTATTATTTTCCTAATTAGTAGTGCTGCTATTTTAGGATTGAAAGAATTATCTGAGAGTAGTGATAATAAAGAAAGATTTAAAATGCTTCGTAAGATTGGTGTAGATGAAAAGATGATAAATAAGGCTTTATTTAGACAAATTGCAATTTTCTTT
This sequence comes from uncultured Bacilli bacterium, assembly GCA_947628535.1. Classification (GTDB taxonomy): domain Bacteria; phylum Bacillota_I; class Bacilli_A; order RF39; family UBA660; genus UMGS1449. The sequence continues at coordinate 52,112 of CANRAF010000003.1, forward strand.
GGGTTACCACTTATTCTTGCAATTATTCATTCAGTATTTGGAATTATTTTTGCTATCAATATTTTAGAGGTATTTGGAAATGAAGAGTTATTACCATCGATTATTATGACAGCAATATTTATTATTTTAATATATGGTGGTTATTTTTTAATTACTTATTGGTCTAGTAAAAATATAATTAAAGATAAATAATTGATATATGAAAAAATAGTTACTTTGTGTAGCTATTTTTTTAGTATTTAAAACATTTACTTTTTCATAAAAACCTTATAAAAACATAGTTTATATTAGGTGATGTTATGAATTATAAAGTTGTAATAGACCCAGGGCACGGGGGAAATGACTCTGGAAATACTGGTAATGGGTTAGTAGAGAAAGACTATGCTCTTTTAGTTTCTAATTACATAAAAGATAGACTTGATGATTTAGGTATAGATAATATAATAACTAGAAATACAGATCGAGATTTATCAATAGATGAGAGAATAAGTATAATAGAATCTACTTATGGACTTGATGAAAATGTCCTTGTTGTTTCAAATCATCTTAATAAAGGTGGAGAAGAAGGTTTAGAGGTTATCTATGCTTTAAGAGATAAAGATGATTTTGCAGAACAAATTGCAAATGAAGTTGAAAAGTCTGGAGGTCTTGTAAATAAATACTATCAATTAAGAGATAATGTTAACACACAAAATGATTATTATCCACTTCTTCGCGATACACCAAATTATGAAACTGTAATGATAGAATATGGTTATGTCGATAATGCTAAGGATGCTAAAAGGGTGAGTGATGACTATTTAGAATATGCTGAAGCTGTTGTTAGAGCAATAGCACTTTATACTAAAACAGATTATGTTCCACTTCCTGGAGATAACTATTATGTTGTCAAAAAAGGAGATAGTTTATATAAAATAGCCAATATGTATGGTATTACAGTCGACGAACTTAAAAAAGCTAATAATCTAACGAGTAATAATTTGGATATTGGACAGCTTTTGCTTATTCCATCAAGTTCTAAGGCTCCAAGCAGTGACCAAAGTGGAACAACTTATGTAGTTAAAAAGGGAGATACATTATACAAAATAGCAAGTGAATACAAAGTAACAGTAGATGCAATAAAAAAAGCTAACAACTTAACAAGCAACACACTTCAAATAGGCCAAAAATTAATAATTCCAGGGAATAGTTCTAATACTTATATAGTAAAAGCAGGGGATACACTATACAAAATAGCAACTGAATATAATGTAACAGTGGATGAAGTAAAAAGAGCTAACAATTTAACAAGTAATATACTTCAAATAGGACAAAAATTAATAATTCCAGGAAGCACGACTAATACTTCTTATACAGTCAAAAAAGGAGATAGTTTATATAAAATAGCCAATATGTATGGTATTACAGTTAATGAACTTAAAAAGGCTAATAATTTAACAAGTGATATTTTACAAATAGGGCAGATACTTACTATACCTTCAAATTGACATTTGCGCAAACTTATGTTACAATGTTAACTACTCGAAAGGATGTTCATTATGGAGGAAAAATATAAAAATTACGAGAATTTAATTGACGTTATTTCAGAAAATGAAGATATAACTAGCATTTATTTAGATGACGCTGATGGTAAATATGAATATAAAAGAACAGGTCATAATAACACAGATTATAAATTTATAGATATAATGGATACAGATGGAATTATAAAATTAGAAAATAATAAATCATGTTACGTAGAAAATGCTAGTTATGTAGCAATAAAAACATATGAAAAGGATAGTTTAAAAAAAGTTTTAATAATATTATCACTCGAAGGTTATGGACTTTTGCATTCAACTATTTTACGAAGTGGTAATGATAATTTATTTTCTAAAATAAATAGTGATAATGGTATAGTTTCATATGGAATCGAAAATTATGAAATAGATGAAAAAAGTTCAAGTTTTTCAATAATACCTTCAGCAGGTATAGAAAGTAAAAAAATAAGATCAAGAGTTTAAATAAGAGGGGTATCAATATTTCCTGGTTCATCATTTCTTTTAATACCTTCAAAGGTTGTATAAAAAAGAATAAAACCAGCAATTAAAGTTAAAATTGAGGCGATAAATTCATATAATGAAAGAGTCCCTTGATTTTTTTTCTTGTTAATTTCATAAAAAACATAATTGATATAAGTAAAGACTATTACTAAAACAGTAACTATTATTCTGTTTATAATAGTTAAATCATTTTCGCTTTTAATATTAAATAAAGGTTTTTTTCCGTTTTTTTTAAGGATATTGTTATAAGTTAGTATAACGGAAACTATAATGGTAATAATAAATAATAAAGAAGCATATATTTGTTCATATAATAGTTGTGTTTCTTTATTTGTTTCATTCATGATTTATTATATGAGAAAAAAATTAAAATATTTTAGCACTCACACTTGACAAGTGCTAAAATAAGTGTATAATATAAATTGTAAGGAGGAATGAAAAATGAATTTAATACCTAGAAGTTTCTTTTTAGATGATTTCTTTGATGATTTTGGGAAGGTAAAAACAGTAGATATGAAATGTGATGTCTATGAAGAAGGAAATGATTATGTTATCGAAATGGATGCTCCAGGACTTAAAAAAGAAGATATTGATATTGATGTAGATAAAGGATATCTTACAGTTTCTATATCACGTAATGTAGAAAATAGCGATGAAGGTAAAAATTATATTAGAAAAGAAAGATTTTATGGTTCTACAAGAAGACAATTCTATATTGGTGATGCCAGTGAAGATGACATAAAAGCTAACTTTGATCATGGTGTATTAAAAATAGTCGTTCCTAAAAAAGAAGAAATTCAAAGTAAAAAGAAAATAGAAATCGAATAGTAAAACGCCTACTAAAGGCGTTTTTAATTTAATTTAGAAGATTAGATAAATAGTTTTAGTAAACTTGTTACTATAAAGCAGAGAATAAATCCAGTAATAGTTGGAATTAAAATTGAAAGTATAGTCCATTTTAAACTATTTGTCTCTTTTTTTATTGTCATAATAGTTGTTCCGCATGGGAAGTGACATATAGTAAATATCATAAATGCTATAGCAGTTATTATAGTCCAGTTATTACTTACAAGTAAATTTTTTAGAGATTCTAAAGATGAATAATCCATTAAACTTGAAGTTTTTGTATAAGCCATTAACATGATTGGTATAACTATTTCATTAGCAGGAAGTCCAAAAAGGAAAGCAATAAGTATGGTACCATCAAGTCCAATAAGGTTTCCTAAAGGATCTAAAAATGATGAGATATAGTATAAAATAGAATAGTCGTTTATCATTATATTAGCAGCAAGCCAAATAATGATTCCCGCGGGCATTGAAACACATATAGCTCTTCCTAAAACAAATATTGTTCTATCTAGAATTGATCTTATAATAGTATCTATAATTTTTGGTTTTCTATAAGGGGGTAGCTCTAAAGTAAACGATGATGGTTCTCCTTTTAAGACAGTTAAAGATAAAATCTTAGAGATTAAAAGAGTTACCAAACAAGAGAAAACTATTAGGCCTAAAAGAGTTAGGGCAGACATTCCTGAAGATACAAATTTATTGGAAAATCCTGATACTAAAAATATAGAAATAATTGCAATTAAACTTGGAAATCTTCCATTACAAGGAGAAAATACATTTGTTAAAATAGCAATTAGTTTTTCTTTTTTTGATTCAATAATACGACAACCTATAACTCCGCAGGCATTACAACCATATCCCATACACATTGTTAAAGACTGTTTTCCATGGGCACCACATTTTTTAAATAACCTATCCATATTAAAAGCTATTCTTGGTAAATATCCTAAATCTTCCATTAAAGTGAAGAGTGGAAAAAATATTGCCATTGGTGGAAGCATTACAGATATTACCCAAGCTACAACTTTATATATACCATTTAATAAAAAATCTATTACTGTTTGATTGATTCCAAGATTAGTTAATAATATGAATAACTTATCATAAATATAGAATAGTCCCTTACTTAAAAGTTCAGAAGGGTAATTAGCACCAATTATAGTTATCCAAAGAATCATACCTATAGTTAAAAGCATTATAGGAATACCATATTTTTTAGAAGTTAGTATTTTATCTATTTTAATAGTTCTTTTATTATAATTTTCATCTTTTAACGTTACACATTTATCATATATTTCTTTAGCTTTGTCTTCAGTATTAACAATATAAGATGATTTTTCATCTTTATTTTTAAAGGAGTAGATTTTTTCAAGTAATTTATTTATACCTTCTTTTTTTCTAGCACTCATACCTATTACAGGAAGATTTAATTCTTTTTCAAGACCTTTTATATCAATAGATATATTTTTCTTTTTTGCTTCATCAAGAAGATTTAAACAAACAATGATATTTGTTTTTATATTTTTAGCTTCTAAAACTAAATTTAAATTTCTTTCAAGTGATGTTGCATCTACTACTATTAAAATAATATCTATATCTTTTTCGATTAAAAAATCTTTAGCGATTTCCTCTTCTTCAGAAAAGGCATTTAACGAGTAAATACCGGGAAGGTCAATTACATTATAAGTTTTGTCTTTTATTTTCATAATTCCTTCAGCATTTGATACTGTCTTTCCTGGCCAGTTACCAGTATGTCCACGAAGTCCTGTTAAATTATTAAAAAGAGTAGTTTTTCCGACATTAGGATTTCCTAAAAGAGCAATTAAATTTGAAGATGCATTTGTTATATTTTCTTTGTTTTTACTTTTAAATTTTTTAGAACTTCTAGTAAGACCCATTTTCTTTCCTTATTACCATTATTTGACTTGCATCTTCTTTTCTAATAGCAAGTATTACATTTTTTACAAGATATGCTGTAGGATCTTTAAAAGGACTTTTATAAAGACATTTTATTTTGGTATTTTTAGTAATTCCAAGATTAGTTAAGTGCTGTTTATTATCTTTCTTTATGTTGTTTTCGACAATATAGGCAGTTTCTTCTAAATTTAAATTATCTAATGTATCTATTTTCATTTAAACTCACCTATCTAGTTTAATATATGCCCATTTATTTTGGTTTGTGAGTACTAGTTAAATATTAATAAACTAAAAAAATATTTTTAATAGGTTGCAATTTTTTAAAACTTTGATGCCTTGTAATTTTTTTCATAGTAATATATACTTGTAAATAAAGTAGGGTGATTTTTTTGGAAAATAAGAAAGATGAAAAAATAAAAAAAATTAGATATACTTTAGCACTTATTATTTCTATAGTAGGACTTTTATGCTTAATAGGAATACCGAGTTATGCCATATTAAAAGGAAAATTATTTTCTTCAAATGAGCAAATTATAAGAGCAGGAAGTGTAGAACTTTCTTTAACTGAATATTATAGTGATATGAATGGTGATATTTCAGTAATGAATGATAAAGATGGTCTTGATGATACTGATACTTATGATTTTGTGATAAAAAATATTGGTAGTGAACCTGCTACATATGATGTAAAACTATTTAATGAAGCTCCAAGTGATTTTTCTGGGAATTTGCTTAAAGATGAATATATAAAAGTTGGACTTTTGGTAAATGATAAAGAAATGGGACCAATGAGTTTAAAAGATGTAGAAAATGTAATTGATAGTAACACTTTAAATAAAAAAGAATTAGTAAAATATAAACTTAGAATATGGATTGATAAAAAATATGAGTCAGAACTTTTAAAAGAGGATAATTACAAAGCATTTTTAAAAATAGCAGTATCTGCAAAACAAAGTGAAAACTTAGATAATAACTAAAGAATAATTGAAAAAAATTTACATAAGATTTTATGGGTGATTGTATTTGGAAAAAGTAAATACTAAATTAATAAACTTTTTGCTAATAACAATTGCTATTTTTTTTATTTCGGAGTGTTTAGATTTTTACAAGAATATATTATTAGTTGTTCTTGATGTAATTTTTCCTATATTCCTTTCTTTTTTTATTAGTTATTCTCTTTATCCATGTGTTACTTTTTTAAATAAGAAACTTTCATTTAATGTTTCTTCTTTTTTAACATTATTTATAGTATTTACTTTGTTTTTTTTAATGATATATTTTTCAGTACCTTTATTTACCAAAGAGATAGGTTTAATAAGTGAAGATATAGTTTACTTTCTTTCTAAATTTAATATATTCGATTTTGATATTTCTTCTTTTGTTAAACAATTTTTATCTTTTAATAATAGTCTTTCTTTAATTAATAAAGGAACAGTTTTTTTTACTAAATTTATAATTGTTTTTGTTCTTTCAATCTATTTTCTTTTTAATATGAATAACATAAAAAAGTTTTTATCCAAATACGAACTTTTTAATATGATAGATAAAGATTTATATAATTATTATAAGGGATTTTATTTAGTTATATTAATTGAAATAGTAGAGTACTTAGTAGTTTATTTTTTAATAGGACATCCTTACTATTTTCTTCTGGCAACTTTATCTGGGCTTACTTCTGTTATTCCTTTTTTTGGAGCAATTTTTACTAATTTACTGGCACTTATATCGGCTTTTTCAATAAGTACACCTCTTTTTATAGCAACTTCTATAGTGATGGTTTTAATTCCACTTTTTAACAGTTATTTTATTGAACCTAAAATTTATAATAAGACTTTAAAAGTATCTTTAATAAGTATAATAATCTCTTGTTTTGTCTTTGGAATGCTCTTTGGTTTTACAGGAGTTATCTTTGCTATTCCTTTTTTCTTAATTATTAAGAATTTTATCACTTTTTTCTTGTTACGTGAAAGATAAATGTGATATGATGTTTATAGGTGATAGTTATGATGCTTGATATAGAAGTAAACAAGTATTTATTAATATGGCATTTACTTTATGAATCATCTGTTAGTGATGAGGTAAATAAGCTTAAACAAAAAATATGGAAAAATCATAAAAAGGAATATTCTCTAGTGCATAAAGATAAAAGAGAAATTTTAATGTGTTTAGATGATTATATACCTAATGATGATCTTATTTATAATTTAGTAGAAGTAAGTCCAGTTTATAAAAAAATAAAATTAGATACTAATAGATACCGAAATAGTATTTTAGAGATATGGGATAAAAATAGAAAAAAATATTGTAAAGAACTTAATTCAATATTAAAGTTTGACTTTAAAGATAAATATAAAATATGCGTGGTTCATCCATTTTTAGATGTTGTTGAAACAGATTTTGAGTCAAACATTATAACTATTGGAAAGAGAATTATTACTCGTGATAAAGATAATTTTTTAACGTATTTAGTATATAAAATTGTAAAAAATGAAATATCTCGTCTTAAGACAGATGAAAAAGATATTTTAGATGTTGTAGTAGAACTTGCAATAACTAATGAACTTTATACAAGAGTTACTAAAGAATCTAAATATAAAGTAGGTAAAAAAGATTTAAGGGAGTTAAAAGAAAAAATCTATCCTTACTGGCTTATGTATCTTGGAGTATCTCCTGATGATTTTGATAAATATATGATTAGAGATAATATCTTTTTTGATAAAAGCAAATATAAATATGAAAAATTACTTAGAACAGTTGATATTTATTCTTTTATCGCATTTTTAGTTAAGAATAAAAGGGTTATATTTAAAACAAAACTAGTACCAGTAGAGAGTATTGAAGTTTTATAACAAGGAGGAAAAATGGAAGCAAGGATTGAAAAGTTACTAAAAAAAATAAATTACCCAGATGAGTATTTCTCTTGCTTTAATAATGCTTTACTTGAGAAAATTATCGTAATAGAGGATAAGAATACTTGGAATATATATATTAAAAACGATACTAATTTCAAATACGAAGCTATTAGTACTTTTTTAAAGTGCCTTGAAGATTTTACTTTAAATAAATATACTTATAATATAGTAGTAAAAACAGAAAAAGAGGATTTAGAACTTTTTCCTGAATATTTTAAACAAATACTTATTTTAATAAATAATAATAGTCTATTTTTAGATATGTTTTCTGATAGATTAATTAGAGAAAATAATGATTTTTATATTGAAATATATAATAAAGCAGAAGAGCTAACTTTAAATAAAAAACTTGATTGTATAAAAACTCGCTTTAAAAACTTTGGTTTTAAAACTATGCCTAGTATTCGTTATAATATGGGAAAGGGAAGTTTTATAAAAGAAGAGATTAAAGATCTTAAAAAGATTGATGAAAGTAAATTTGAAGCTATAAAAAGTTCTAAAGAAAAGGTATCCCCTAAAAAAGATAATAAAAAAGGTTTTACTAAAGGATATGAAAGAAGTAATAGTAAAGGCTTTTTAGGAGAAGTTACAGGTAAAATTACACCTCTTAGTGATATAAGTTATGAAATTGATAATATTTGTATAGAAGCTAAAATTTTTGGAGTAGTACCTTCTACAAAAAAAGATTTTTATTCACTTACTTTAAAAGTTACTGATTATACTACCAGTATGTATGTAAGACTTTTTGGTAGAAGTGAAGAAGAGTATGAAGAGATGCTTAGTAAATTTAAAGAGGGTATGTGGATTAGGGTTTCTGGTTATGTTAGAAATAATAGTTTTTATAATGATTTTGTAATAAGTGCGAGAAAAACTCAAATTATTGAAAAAGAAGAAAACATAGAAATGGATGAGGAAGAAGAAAAGAGAGTAGAACTTCATACTCATACAACAATGAGTCAGATGGATGGGGTAGTATCAGTATCTGATCTTATTAATAGAGCTATTAAATGGGGACATAAAGCAATTGCAATTACAGATCATAATGCTATTCAAACCTTTCCTGTAGCCTCTAAATTCAAAAAAGATATAAAAGTTTTATTTGGTGTTGAACTTGCTATGATAGATGATGATCTTGATTTAGTACTTAGAGAGGATGAGTCTAATCTTCTTGATAATACTTATGTAGTATTTGACTTTGAAACTACTGGATTTAATGCTGGTGGAGGAGACTCTATTATTGAAGTTGGGGCTGTAAAGATTAAAAATGGAGAAATAATTGATACATTTGACAGATTAATAAATCCTGGGAAACCTCTTGAAGAACATATTGTAAAACTTACTCATATAACTGATGATATGCTTAAAGATTGTCCAAGTGAAGAAGAAGTTATAAAAGAATTTATCGATTGGTATGGTGATCTTCCAATGGTTGCTCATAATGCTAAATTTGATTCTTCATTTTTAGAGATGGCTTATCAAAAATATAACCTTGGAGAGTATGATAATATGCTTATTGATACTTTACAACTTTCAAGAGCTTTAGATACTGAATTTTCAAGACATTCTTTATCAGCACTTGTTAAAAGATATGATATTGAATTTGATGAAGAAGGTCATCATAGAGCAGATTATGATGCTTTAGCAACTGCTAAAATATTTCATAAAATGCTTCTTAAACTAAAATCAAGGAAAATAGAAAAAGCAAGTGAGATAAGTTTATTAGTAAGTAAAAATGATATTCATAAATTTGGGGAATTATATCATATAAATATTTTAGTTAAAAATAAAACTGGTCTTAAGAATTTGTTTAAACTTGTAAGTTATGCTAATACAAAATATTTATATAAAACCCCGCGAATAATTCGTAGTGAAGTAGAAAAACATCGTGAAGGACTTTTAATTGGAAGTTGCTGTAGTAATGGTGAAATATTTAAACAAGCTCGTAGTAAAAGTGAAGAAGAGTTAAGTGATTTAATGAATTTTTATGATTTTATAGAAGTTCAACCTCCTGAAGTTTATTCTTATTTAGTTGATTTGTCTGACTTTAAAAATATGGATGAAGTAAAAGATAATATTTCTAAAATTATAAAAGTTGCTGATGATAAGAGAAAAATAGTTGTAGCAACAGGAGATGTTCATCACTTAACAAGAGATGATAAAATCTATAGAGAAATAATTGTAAATCAAAAAGTTCCTGGAGGAGGAATGCATCCACTTAATAGAAAAGATATAAAAAATATTCCTTCAATGCACTTTAGAACTACTAAAGAAATGATTTCAGATTTTTCTTATTTAGGAGATGAAACTGCTAAAAAGATAGTAGTTACTAATACTAATAAGATAGCGGATTTAATTGAAGAATTTGAAATTATTCCTGATACTAAGGGAATACCATTTTCTCCAAAATTTAAAGATAGTGATAAAACTATTAGAAAGATTTGTTATGATAAAGCAACTTCTATATATGGAGAAAAACTTCCTAAAATTGTAGAAGAGAGATTGGAGTCAGAGTTAACTGGTATTATAAATGGTGGTTTTGATTCAATTTACTTAATATCTCAAAAACTAGTTGAAAAAAGTAATAAAGATGGTTATGTTGTAGGATCACGTGGTTCGGTTGGTTCATCTTTTGTTGCGACAATGCTTGGAATTTCAGAGGTTAATCCTCTCCCAGCCCATTATGTTTGTCCTAAATGTAAAAAATCTATCTTTGAATATGAAGATGGAACTTTATTTGGCAAAGATTATCCAAGTGGATATGACCTTCCTGATAGAAAATGTGAGTGTGGAGAGATGATGAGAAAAGATGGCCAAGATATGCCATTTGCTACTTTCTTAGGATTTAATGCAGATAAAGTACCTGATATTGATCTTAACTTTTCTGGAGATTATCAAGCAAGGGCTCATGATTATACAAAAGTTTTATTTGGAGAAGACCATGTATTTAGGGCTGGTACAATTGGTACAGTTGCTGATAAAACAGCTTTTGGTTTTGTAAAAGGTTATTATGAAGATAGAGGGATTGAAGGAGTTAGACCTTTAGAAATAGAACGTTTAGCAATTGGAGTTACAGGCGTTAAAAGAACAACTGGACAGCATCCTGGGGGAATAGTAGTAGTTCCTGATTATAAAGAAATTTTTGATTTTACCCCTTATCAGTATCCGGCAGATGATGCTTCTGCTGAATGGGCAACTACACATTTTAATTATCATGATATTGAAGATTGTCTTTTAAAACTTGATATACTTGGGCACGATAATCCAACAATATTTAAAATGCTTTATGATCTTACTGGAATAGACCCTCAAACAGTACCAATGGATGATAAAGAAGTTATGAGTCTTTTTACCTCTACAAAAGCTCTTGGAGTAACTCCAGAACAGATAGATTGTGAAGTAGGATGTGTTGGGCTTCCAGAGTTTACTCGCTTTGTTATAGGGATAGTTTTAGAGACCAAACCTAAAACTTTTGCTGAACTTGTTAAAATTTCTGGACTTTCTCATGGTACTGATGTTTGGAATGGTAATGCTCAGGAACTTGTTAGAAATAATATTTGTCCATTTAAAGAAACAATTGGTTGTCGTGATGATATTATGGTTTATTTAAGTAATCATGGAATAAAACCAATTGATGCGTTTAAAATAATGGAACTTGTCCGTAAAGGAAAACAAAAGAAAATGAAAGATAAGTGGGATGAGTATAAAAAACTTTTAAGGGATGCTAAAATTCCTGAATGGTATATAGAATCATGTGATAAGATTAAATACATGTTCCCTAAGGCTCATGCTACAGCTTATATTTCTGCTGCTTGGAGAATTGCTTGGTATAAAATAAATAGACCAATTGAATATTATGCTACGTTTTTCTCTATAAAAAGTTTTGCTTTTGATCTTGAAGCTATGGAACTTGGATATGATAAAATTAAAGAGAGACTTAATGAACTTAAACTTAAAAAATTTGGACTTACTGTAAAAGAACAAGATTTGATATCAACTTTAGAAGTTGCTCTTGAAATGACTGCACGTGGGTTTAAATTTGGTAGTGTAGATTTAGAAAAAAGTCACTCTAAAAACTTTATTATAGAAGGTGATACTTTAATTCCACCTTTTAGAGCAATTGATGGGCTTGGAGATGCAGTTGCAAATAATATAATAGTAGAAAGAGATAAGAAAAATTTTATAAGTATTGAAGAATTTCAAAAACGATGCAAAGTGTCTCTTTCTTTAACTGAAAAAATGAAACTTATGGGAATTTTAAGAAATTTACCAGAATCTAGTCAGCTTTCATTATTTGATTATGTGTAAAGTTATAATAGATGAAAAAATAAAGTGAAATATTAAGTAAAAATATTTTACTTTTTTTATATTTTATGGTAAATTTATACTATAGGAGGAATGGAAAATGTCTGATGGTAATAAAGAGAAAAAAAGTGGAAAACTTACCTTTATAATTTTAGGAATAGTTATTTTGATTTTAGCTATGGGAGGTGTTGCACTTGCAACATATACTTGGAATTATACAAGTAAGAATCCTAACAATATTAGTACAGGTAGTATTTCACTGAGTTTACTTGAATCGACAGATACTATTAGTATTGAAAATGCTCTTCCTATGTCTGATGATAAAGGTAAAGTTTCAGGAGAAAAATTTGATTTTGCAGTTACAACTGAGGCAAGCGGTAATCCTGGTGATATAAAGTATAAATTATCTATTACTGAAGTAGATGAATTAGATGAAGGCTATACAAAACTTGATAAAAGTAATGTTAAAATTTATTTAACAGTTCTAGAAGATGATCAAGAAAATGGAACTACAGAAACAGAAGTTGTTGCGCCTACTAAGGTAGATAGCATTATAACTGAAGAAAATGGTGAAGGAACTTTGACATTTACAAAAGAAGAATATTTAAAACATACTCATAATGAGGTTAATAAAGAAATAACAACGAAATATAGACTTAGAATGTGGATAGCTGATGATACTGATGCTTCAAACTGGGATGATAGTAATCAAAAAAATCAATATAAATTAAAGATTGGTGCATCTGGGACTATAGCACCTATTAGTTAAATTAAAGGGGTGGAGATATGGATAATAAAAAAGTTTTAGCTATTTCAATTACTGCAGTTGTCGTTTTAGTGCTAGCATTAGCAGCAACATCATATGCAATGTTTTCAGCCAATCTTACTGGTAGTAAAGAAAATGAACTTACTACAGGTTATGTAACTTTAAATTGTACAGAAAAAACATTTGAACTTGAAAATACTAGTCCAATGAACGATACAGAGGGTATTGCTCTTGAAAATAATGCAGCTGAATGCACTTTAACATCGGAAATGAAGGGTACAATGACAATAGGTTATGATATAGCATTAGATGGTGTTGATACTAAAACGCCAGAAGATGGTATTACTGAAGACAATGTAAAAATTCAAGTTTCTAAAACAATTACAGAACCAGAACAAGGACAACTTGAATATTTATTAAAAACCAATAATACAGAGGGTATTTATGTTAGTACAATAAAGGAATCCAAAGGACAATATGACAGATCAATTGATGGTTATAAACTGGATTCTGATACTATAACAGGTAATAAGAAAATTGTTTATAAAATTGTAGCCTGGGTTTCAAATGAACAGGCTGAAAATACACGAATTAATGATTCAAATATAGTATTAGATGAAAATGGAAAATGTAGTAATTCATCTTATACGGATAAAGATACTTGTGAAAATGCAAGTGAAATTTGGGGAGATAGTAAAAAATCTACTCAAGAAGGAGGAACATTTAGTTTTAAACTTAAAATAGGAGCAACTCAAGTATTGGAAAATAATTAATACATTTTGCTTTTTGTTATTATATATGGGAGGAATCTTAAATGTTTGAAGAAGAACCTAAGGAAAATCATAGAGCGTCATTTACAATTTTAGGAATATTTGTTCTTTTGTTAACAGTAGTAGGTGTTGCTATAGCGGCATATACTTGGACTTATACAAGTAATAATGCAAATAGTATTAGTACAGGTAATATTTCAATGAGTTTACTTGAATCAACAGATACTATTAGTATTGAAAATGCTTTACCTATGTCAGATGATAAGGGAAAACAGTTAAAAAATAATGGAACTTTTGATTTTGCTGTTACAACTGAAGCAAGTGGACAACCTGGTGATATAAATTATAAATTATCTATTACTGAAGATAATGCTGACTCAGATTATACTTTGCTTAATAAAGAGCAAGTTAAGGTTTATTTAACTGTGTTAACAAATAATGAAGATGCCGAAAATGAAGTTTTGGAAACACAAGTTGTAAAACCTACTAAAGTTAGTGATATTATTACTGAAAATAGCGATAATGAAACAGGGGTTTTAACCTTTGATGAAGGGCAAACACAACATCTTACTCATCACCATAATAAAATAGGTGAAACTATAACAACAAAATATAGACTTAGAATGTGGATATCTGATGATGTCGATGCTTCAAATTGGAATGAAAGCACTAAATATCAATATAAATTAAAAATAAATGCTTCAGGAAGTATAGATCCTATACAATAATCTTTAGTGAGGTGAAAATTATGGATAATAAAAAAGTTTTGACTATATCAATAGTTGCCGTTGTAGTTTTAGTTATTGCAATAATTTCAACATCTTATGCAACTTTTTCAGCACAAATTTCAGGGGAAAAAGAAAATAAATTAACAACAGGATATGTAACATTAAAATGTGATGAAGAAGTTTTTACACTTAATGATACAAGTCCAATGACAGATGAAGAGGGAATAGCTCTTGAAAGTAATGAGGCGGTATGTACTTTATCTTCTGAAATGAAAGGTGAGATGACCGTTGGATATGATATAGCATTAGATGATGTAGATGCTGAAACACCAGATGATGATTTAACAGAAAATGATGTAAAAGTTCAAATTTATAAAATAACTAATGAACAAGATCCAGCACAAACAAAATATTTGCAAGGTACTAGTGAAAATACTGGAACGTATATTGCTAATTTAAAAGAAAAATCTGGAACATACGATACTGAGAGTGTTGAAAATTATCTAATTGATTCTGACAAGATTACTGGTACTACTCAAGTTATATATAAAGTAAAGGCGTGGGTATCTAATAATAAAAATGGTGTAGAAAATATTCAAACTAATTCTGTTACTAATAGTGATGATGGTGTTTGTAGTAATTCTGAATATAATACTCAAGCAGAATGTGAATCTGCAGGAGAAGTTTGGGGGAATAGTCAAAAATCTACTCAGACAGGAGGAACATTTAGTTTTAAACTTAAAATAGGGGCAACCCAAATATTAGAAGATGAATAAAAGTAAAAAGCATTTTACTTTTTTTTATTTATATGATAAATTTATATTATAGGAGGAATAGAAAATGTTTGAGGAAAAAGAGAAAAATAAAAACCGCGGTTTAACATTTACTATTTTGGGAATATTTGTTTTATTATTAACTAGTGCAGGTATTGCTATTGCAGTATATACTTGGAATTACACAAGTGATGAGAATAGAATAAGTACAGGTGACATTTCAATGAGTTTACTTGAATCAACAGATGTTATTAGTATTGAAAATGCTTTGCCTATGTCAGATACAAAGGGGAAACAATTAGGAAAAAATGAATCTTTTGATTTTGCAGTTACTACGTATGCAAGTGGAAAACCTGGAGATATAAATTATAGTATATCAATTACAGAAGATGCAGTTGATGAAGGGTATACTAAACTTGGAAGTGAAAATGTTAAAGTATATTTAACAGTTTTGCCTGAAAAGAGAAATGATGCGTATCAACAAGAAATAGAAGTTGTTGCACCTACTAAAGTAAGTGAAATTATAAAAGAAAATAATACTGGTAATTTTACTTTTAAAGATGAACAATATTCTAAACATTCGCATACTTCTTCTGGTTCCACTATAACAACAAAATATAGACTTAGAATGTGGGTAGATAGCGAAGTAGATGCAAGCGATTGGAAAAAAGATTCTGATTCTAAATATCAATATAAATTAAAAATAGGGACTGCTGGCAGTATTAAACCTATTGGAGTAGTTGAGTGAGGAAGGTATAATTATGAGTAATAAAAAAATAATGGTATTATCAGTAGTTTCAGTCATAGTTTTAGTAATAGCGATAGTTGCAACATCATATGCAATGTTTACAGCAAATCTTAGTGGTACTAAAGCAAATGAATTAACAACAGGATATGTAACTTTAAATTGTGAAGAAACAACATTTAAACTTGAAGATACAAGCCCAATGACAGATGCAGATGGTATAAAAATGGAAAATAATGAGGCAATATGTAAGCTTACATCAACAATGAAGGGTACAATGACAATTGGATATGATATAGCGTTAGATGTGATTGATGAATCCCAAGAAGATGGGGTTAATGAAGATAATGTAAAAATCCAGGTTACTAAGTCAACTAAGGGAGCTGAGGAGCAACCAAAGTATTTACTAGAAACTGATGCTAATAAAGGAGTATACATTAGTTCAATTCAGGATGAAACTGGGCAATATAATGATGATGAAGATCAGGGTTACAATTTAGATAGTGATACTATAACAGGTGATACAGAAATAACTTATAAAATTAAAACCTGGGTTTCAAATTTAAAAACTACAGGAGCAGATGAGGAGGAAGTACCTAATATAAATGAAAGCAGTAGTTCTAGCACTTGTAGTAATCCTCAGCTTAAAACAAAAGAGGAGTGTCAATCTGCTGGTGAGATTTGGGGAGATGAACAAACATCTACTCAAAAAGGAGGAACATTTAGTTTTAAACTTAAAATAACTGCAACTCAAGTATTAAGCGATAGTGGTGAATAAAATTTAATTTATTAAGAGAAGATTTTTAGTAAAAACTTCTCTTTTTTATATATTAATTTAAATTTATTAAATATTATAAATAATTTTATTTTTCGACATATAATTTAATGTAAATAAGAAAGGAGAAAAAATGAAAAAAAGAATTTTATTTATAATATCACTATTTTTAATGATTACTGCTTTTATACCAAATGTTTTTGCAGCAACATATGGAGCTGTTACAGTTTTAACAAATCCAGATGATGTTGAAATAGTAACCAATAGGGGAAAGACTACTATTACTTATAAAAACCCTATAGATATTCAAATAGCAGAAGAGGATGAAACACTTGGAAGACCAGGTGGTTCTGGATGGCTTGGAATGAGAATAAACGCTCCATCAGACAGCAATGAAAATAGTTTAAAAGATGCAACATATTATTCAATTGTAGAAGGTGTTGGAGAATCTAAAGCTACTGCAGAAGTTAAAAAATTTTTAGATAAAAGAGATGGAAGTTGGTATATTGATATTTGGAGTGGTATTAGTCTTGATAGAATAAGAGAGGCTGAACAGAATAATCTTAATTCAATTACAAGAGATTGGTATTTTGACTGGGATGGAAATGGAGTTTACGAACAAGAAGTTACAGTAGTTATGCCACTTATAAATATAAATTTAACTGATGAAAATGGAAATGTTTTATATACTCCTGAAAGTATGAGCGAAAAAGTCAAAACTGAAAAATTGGATAATATACCGAAAACAGGATTTATTTATGCAATAGTAAATTATTTAAGTTATTTATTTTAATGAGAAAGACTTTTAGATTTTGTTATTAAAATCTTTAATAGTCTTTTTTATGTCAAAAAAGTATAAAAATATAAAACAACTTGACAATGCCCGGGGGGGGGTGATATTATATATGTATAAATATGAAAGGAGAGATATGATGAAAAAGAAAATATTGTTTATGGCATTTGCATTTGTAGTAAGCATGTTCATTGTTCCAAATGTTTTTGCAGCTAGTGTATCTGATATTAAATCATGGGGAGAAACAGGAACACATATTAAAGTTGAAGGAAGTGATAATAATTATACACTTACTTTAACAGGTGAACCAAAACAAGATCTTATTATTTCACAAGGAGAAACAGTTACCATTGATTTAGCAGGGCATACATTAACTAATTATACTAACAATAATTCTGTTATTACAATTAATTCAGGTGCTACAGTTACTATTATTGATAGTAGTAATGACGGAAAAATTAGTCTAAAAAGTGATGATAATGGCACTGCTCCAGTTATAAATAATGCTGGTACTTTAACTCTAGAAAATGGAACTATTGATTCTACTAAGGCTGGAAGTACAGGAATTTATAACAGTGGAACATTAACAGTTGCTGGTGGAGAAGTTAAAACAAGTGTAAATGGCGCATGGGGTCTTACTAATGTAGGAACTGCGACTATTACAGATGGAACATTTACTCAAGGAAATGACTTTTCAGTAGTACTTAATGCAGGTACAATGACAGTTGAAGGTGGAAATTTTGTTGCTGCAGATGGTGGTTCACATAATTCATTAATTACAAATAAAAACGATGATGGAACTGCTAGTATGACAATTAATGGAGGAACATTTGATAGTACAGGAATTTTCTATAATGAAGATGGAGATAGCATAGTAATAACAAGTGGAAATTTCGCAAGTGATGTTTCTGAGTACTTAGCTGATGGTCTAGTAATGGAACAAGATGAAGATGGTAATTTTATAGTAGTAGATGCTCCAGAAATACCTGACGATAATACAAATAGTGAAGAAAATAATTCTACTACTGTTGTAAACAAAGTTATAGATAAAACAAAACTTGATGATGTACCAAAAACAGGAAGTATTTATTCAGTATTAAATTTCATGAATTATTTAAGATAATAAATAAGACTATTGAATATAATGTTTCAATAGTCTTTTTTTTGTGTGTAAATATAAAATATGACAAAAATAAAATAACTTGACAATACCCGGGGGGGGGGTGATAATATATTTATAGAAAGGAGATAATTATGAAAAATATTAAATTTATGTTAGTGGCAGCTATATTTGCAGTATTTGGAATGGTAAGTGTAAATGCAGCAACACCACAAAATCTTTTAGATTGGAAGGTAGCAGATGGAACATGTAGTAATAATGTTTGTGATTTAAAATTAAATCAAAAGGCGGTTCAAGATTTAGAAATTGGCGCTGGGCAAGTGGTTACACTTGATTTAAATGGCTTTGAATTTACTAATTTTTCTGATGGTACATCAAATAAAGGTAAATTATCAGCTATTTGGATACTTTCTGGAGGAGAACTAACTATTAAAGATACGAATAGTAATGGTACTGGGAAAGTATATATTTCAGGTGATGATACACTTCCTGCAGTTAATAACCTTGAAGGTGGAAAATTAACTATTGAAGGAGGTATTTTCGAAGCTAGAAAAGCCGGAGGAGATGCTATTCATAATAGTGGTGAATTAACATTTACAAATGGTACAGTAAAAACTACAGTAGATGGCGCATGGGGATTAGTAAATGAAGGTACAGCAGTAATCAACGGAGGAACATTTGATC
Source organism: uncultured Bacilli bacterium (assembly GCA_947628535.1). Lineage (GTDB taxonomy): Bacteria > Bacillota_I > Bacilli_A > RF39 > UBA660 > UMGS1449. The sequence goes on from CANRAF010000003.1 coordinate 71,288, forward strand.
AAGGAAATGATTATTCCGTAGTACTTAATGCTAAAGATATGACTATAAATGATGGAACATTCAATGCTACTGGTGCAGGACATAATGCTGTTGTTAGTAACGTTGGTAAATCTTCAGATGCTCCAGCAAAACTTACTGTTACTGGAGGAGATTTTAATGCAGAAGATAATGCTAAAATATTTTCTAATGGATTAAATGATGAAGGTGAGAATAGCACAATAGCTGTTAGTGGCGGTACATTTTCAAACGAACTAAAAGCAGAATATTTAGCAGATGGTTTAGTAATGGAACAAGATGAAGATGGTAACTTTGTATTAGTAACTGAACCTGATGAACCAATTGATGATCCTTCAAATGATGAAAATAATTCTACTACTATTGTAAACAAAGTTTTAGATAAAACAAAACTTGACGATGTTCCAAAAACAGGAAGTGTTTATTCAGCATTAAGTTTTATGAAATATTTAAGATAATATAAAAGACTACTTGAAATTATTGTTTCAAATAGTCTTTTTTTTGTGTTAATTATTATTCGTTTTCCTCAACACTAATAGCGCCTGTAGGACAGTTTTCTTTTGCATCTTTTACTAAATCTTTATTATTATCTTTTACTTTACTATTTAGTGCATATGCAATACCGTTATCATTTATGTCAAATTCATCAGGAACTAAAGCTGCACAAGCTCCACATCCAATACATAAATTATCTACTACTTTTACTTTCATTTTTACCTCCTAAAAATATTATATAATAAAAAATTCAAAAAATAAAATGTTTTCTTTTTTTATTATTTATGTTATAATTTTTATAGTCAATGATAGGGTGATTTTATGTATAGTAGAATGGAAAAATATGATGTAGATTCAACTGAAAAAAAGAGAACTACAAGAAATGAAAAACTATATAGTGAAGTACAAAATATGAATATAGATTATGTTGATATTAATGTTGATAATGCTGTTGAACTTTCTGCGAATAATAATGGAAAGTCATCTCGTGAAGATTTTCAAAAGCAACGTGAACTTGATAAAATTTTACCAAGACATGAAAAAAGCAGTAAAATAGTGTCAACTGAAGTTGAGCCTAAAGAAGATAGAGTTTATGATATTGATGAAATTTTGAAAATGGCTAGAGAGAATAAACTTTTTGAAGATGCTGATAAAAAAAGATTAATTAATACAGAATATAATATTTTAACGAAACTTGATGTTCAATCATTAAAAACTGAAGAGATGAAGAAAGAAGATTTACGTAATTTAATTGATGATATATATTCAAAAGAAAAAAAACCTGAGAGAAAAAAATATCCACGTAAAGTGGAAGAGAGACTACTTAATGATTTGTTTGATGATTATGAAAGGGAACCTGAACTTGATGAAGAATTAAAATTACAAGAAGAGGTAAGTGAAGGGGTTCTTAATAATATTTCTTTAAACGATAATTCTGAAAATAATATAGCTGCAAATGAATCTTCAGAAGAAAGCGATAAACAAATAACTGAAGAGGAAGACAAGACTGAAGATGCTAGTATTGCAACGTTGATTGGAAAAGATAAATTTTCTAAGAAAGAAAAAAAGAAAAATAAAAAAGAGAAAAAAAATAAAATAGGTGATTTTGAAGAAGAATTTAATGACAAAAAAAATGAAGAAGTATATGATGATTATATAGAAGAAAAAGAAGGTAAGGGCCTTTTAATTGCAATTATAGTAGTTGTTATATTAATAGTAATTACATGTGGTTTCTTTGTTTATGAATACTTTTTTGGATTATAATTAATAAACAGAAAAAAAACATTCAAAGTTATGTTTAAACTAATGATTGAATGTTTTTTTTAATCTATTCTTCCACATAACCAGTCAAGAGATATGTTGTATTTTTTAGCAATATCATAAGCAAATGCTGTTAAAAGCATTGTTTTTCCGTTTTCATAGGCACTTATAGTTGAATGAGATGTATTAAGTTCTGCAGCTAATTGTTCTTGGGTTAAACCGCTTGTTTTCCTAAAACTTTTTAAACGTTTACCAATTAATTCTTTATTAATTTTTTTATTTGTAATAATATAGTTTTTTTCACTATTTAAACCAGTTATATAATCCATACTAACATTAAAGTAATTACAAAGATTATTTAAATGAGTAAGAGGAATTATTGCTTCATCAGTTTCCCATCTTCCATAAGTTGATTTTGAAACGCCCATAATTTCAGCCATTTTTATTTGGTTTAAATCATTTAAATCTCTAAGATCTTTAATTTTTATAAGTAACATATAACCACCTACATATAATTTTCTCATTAAATAAGTAAATAAACATTTTCTCCCCTTATATACGACATCGGTGATATAATTAATAAAAGGAGATATTTAATATGGAGAAAAGTTTTGTAAAAATAGATAGTTTAGGAAGGATAGTAATACCTAAAAAAATTAGAAAAAGTTTTTCTATTAATTCTAATTCAGTTTTAAATATGGAAATAGCTAATGAAGAGATATATTTTAAAATTGATAAAAATGTTGATAATAAAAATACAATCAATAAAATTAAAATATTGGAAAGATTGTCAAATTTAAAATTTATTGTTTTAGATAATAATCAAATAATATATAGCACAAAGATTTTAGGAAGTAAGGATAAAATAAAAGTAAGCAGTATAAAAGAAGTTTTAAGCAAAGAAAACGAAAGCTATAATGGCATATTAAAAATTACTGATAAATTATCAGTAAGTAACTATTATTATTCTATTTTGAATTTAAATAATTATACTAAAATTTTAGTAATAGTAATTTATAGTGAAAAGCAAGAAAAATCATTAGCTAAAATAGTTGCAGAATTTTTATAATATTTTTATTTATTATATTCCTTTATTAACATCTCATCGGATCTTCCATATAAATAGTCCATAGATACTTTATATTTTTTAGATATTTCATAGGCTACTCTTGTAATCATTTTAGTTTTTCCTGTTTCGTATGCACTTATTGTAGAGTGTGATGTATTAAGTTCTGATGCTAATTTTTCTTGGGTTAAATTAAAATGTTTTCTAAATGTTTTTAATCTTCTACCAATTAATTCTTTATTTAATTTTTTACTTGTAATAGGTATTTGTCTTACTTTAGTAAATTTTGAAGCGTAATCCATACTTATATTAAAATAATTGCAAAAGGTATTTAAATGTTCTGAGGGAATTATCTCTTCATCTGAATCCCATTTGCTATAAGTAGATGCAGAAATACCAATTATTTTTGCCATTTTTGCCTGAGTTAAATCATGATCTTCCCTTATATCCCTTATTCTTCCATATGCCATATAACCACCTATAATAATTGTCTCATTAAAAGGTTAAATCATTATTTGTTCCCCTATAATACGACAAATATGATATAATTATTATGGTGATGTAAAATGATAGAAAATATGCAAATAAAAGTAGATGCCTCAGGGAGAATTTTAATTCCTAAAAAAGTTAGAGATATATTTGATATAAATAAAGATGATATTTTTCTTTTAACTACTTTTGATGATGGATTTAAATTAGTAAAAGAGAAAGGTTTAGAAAAATATAATGAAGTTATTTCTAAAATAAAAAAAATAGAGATTGAATATAATTTTGACATAATTTTAACTGATTATGAAAAAGTTATTTATACAAGTGATAAGTATAAAAATATTATTGGTAAAAAGCTAGATAATAATTTTAAATTAAAGGATTTATCTTTAAAAAAGGATATTAAATTAGATAAATATAGAAGAGGAAATATAATTATTATTTATAAAAATAAAGAATATTTAAATATTGCTAGAATTGTTTGTGAACTTTTGAAGTAATATTATGATAGGCAAGTAAAATAGAAAAGCAAATTAATGAATTAATTTTGACATAACTTACTTTAATATGTTAAAATTGTAATAGTTTGAAAGAAGGGATTATTATGGATCAAAGTTCTGAAAGTGCTCTAACACTTTTACAAAATCTTAGAATGCTTTTAAAAGAAAAAGAATCTAATGATAAGCGTTATACTACAATTAGAATAAGTGCAGATGATGCAATGAAGAAAATAGAAACAACACTTTCTAAAACTCCCTCTCAATATCATGAAGAGATTTTAGAAAAGGCTATTTATTTTACCGAATATAAAATGAATAAAAAAATATTAGATTGTAATGATATATTTATGGCCCTTACTACTTATGTAGAGGATGTTAAGAAAAATCTTTTAGATGATAAATATACTACTCCTGAAATTGAAAGAATGAATTATATTCGTGGGACAAAAGATGTAATAGATAAATTTTTGGCTGTTCTTAAAGATTATAATAGATATGAACTTATTAGTTATGAAGAAAACTGCAATAAACTTTTAAAGGAAAGGACTTCTGTTTATGGACGAAAAACAGCAAGTGGAGGAATTATTGGGGCTTTAAATCGTGGTATGTATGGGCAAACTAGAGAAGAATTTATAGATGAACTTAGAGAAGACGGTGTCAAATTAAGCTCTAATACGAGATTTATTCGTTCTATGAGTAATGAACTTATAAAATATAGAATAGTTGGACTTTATATAGCTTCTAAATATTGTGATAGGATAGAAGAAAGATGGAAAAAAAATGCTACAGATAGTGACTCTAATACAGCTTTAAAAGATTATAATGAGGCTAAAGTAAAAACAAAAATTTTGGGTGGAATTTTAAAAGATGTTTATTCTGAAAAATATAATATAACTCCTAAAGATGAAATAAAAAATCATCTTTTTGATGGCGACCAAACAGTAATGGATTTTATGACTACTAAAAGCGAGAGTGATAAGAATAACCAATCTCCTAAAAGATAATTTTTAAGTATAACAATAATAAGATTAAATAAGAAGGGAAGTTGCTATGCAAGATATAATAATTGAAATAATGAATCAATTTGGATACTTTGGAATAATGTTTTTAATTGCTATTGAAAATATTTTTCCACCAATCCCTTCAGAAGTTATTTTAACCTTTGGTGGCTTTATGACAACTTTTTCTGAACTTTCTGTTATTGGAGTAATTGTTTTTTCAACTATTGGGGCATTAATTGGTGCAATGATTTTGTATTTAGTTGGAAGAATACTAAAAAAAGAAAGACTTATGCGTCTGGCAGATGGAAAACTTGGAAAAAGATTGAGATTTAAAAGCGAAGATATTGAAAAAGCAGATAAGTGGTTTAGTGAAAAAGGAACAAAAACAGTGTTTTTTTGTAGATTTATACCAATTATTAGAAGCTTAATATCTATTCCGGCGGGAATTAATGGTATGAAAATATCTTTGTTTCTTTTTTATACTTTACTTGGTACACTTATTTGGAATACAGTTTTAACAGTATTGGGAACAATACTTGGAGAAAACTGGACTAAAGTTGTAAGTGTTATTGACATATATGGAAATATTACTTTAATTATCATTATAATAGCAGTTATAGTTTTAGCTATACTTTATTATAAATTTAGAATAAAGAAGAATAAAAATAAAAAGAAAAGTAATAATTAGAATAAAATATTTATATTTGTAAAATAAATGATATAGAGTAGGTGAGTTTTATGAAAACAAGAATAATAAGTGCTTTGGTTATGTGTGCTATTGCTATTCCAATTTTAATAATTGGAGGTTTACCATTTAAAATATTTACTATTGTAATAGCTATTTTATCGTTATATGAACTTATAAAGGCTAGAGAAAAAAAGAGTGAAATTCCAATTTTTATTAAAATTCTTTCATATATTTTAATAGGTGTATTTATTGGATTTAGTGTTAATCTTTACACAGTAAATTATGAATTTATTTATAAAATAATAATTGGTTTTATACTTCTTTCATTTATTCCAGTTGTTTTTATAAACAATACGGATAAATATAGTATTACAGATGCTTTATATGTACTCGGAGGAACATTATTTTTAGCAGTTGCTTATACCTCATTTGTTTTAATTGATAATATAAGTTTACTATATATTATTTATATTATAATTATTGCAATGGTAACTGATATGTTTGCTTATTTTACAGGTTATTTCATTGGAAAAAATAAAATGTGTGAGATGATATCTCCTAAAAAAACTTGGGAAGGTGCTATTGGAGGGAGTTTAATTGGTACTATTGTGGGAACACTATTTTATGTATTTTTAATTCATCAAAATAGTAATCTTTTAATAGTAATAGCAATTACACTTTTACTTTCAATAATTGGGCAAATTGGTGATTTATTTTTCTCAAGTATAAAAAGACATTATAAAATAAAAGATTTTTCAAAATTAATACCAGGACATGGCGGTATTTTAGATAGACTTGATAGTATAATTTTTGTAGTTTTAACGTTTGTACTATTTATAAATATTTTATAGGAGTGATATGATGCATATATTATTAACAATAATTCTATTTGTACTTATTTTAGGAGTAATAGTACTTGTTCATGAGGGAGGACATTTCCTTTTTGCCAAACTAACAGGAGTACATGTATATGAATTTTCTATTGGTATGGGACCTTTAATTGCTAAAAAAATAGCTAAAGATAAAACTCAATATTCTATTAGAGCAATACCAATTGGAGGATATGTTTCTTTAGCAGGAGAAGAAGTAGATGAAGAAGAAAGAAAGAAAACAAAGGGACATAATCTTCAAGACAAAACAGTATTTCAAAGATTTTTGGTTATGTTCATGGGAGTTGGTTTTAACTTTGTTTTTGCTTTCTTAATATTATTTTTAACAGGACTTATTTTTGGAGCACCTTCAACTGAACCAATAATTGGAGGAGTATCAGAAGATTATCCTGCTGCTTTAGCAGGCCTTGAAAAGGGTGATAGGGTTTTAAGATTGAATGGTCATAAAATAACTTTTCTAGAAGATATTTCTCTTTATTTAGCTATTGAAGATTTAACTAAACCAGTTTCTTTTGAAGTTGAAAAGAAAAGCGGAGAGATAGAAACTTATAACATTTTACCGGAAAAAGTAAAAGAAGATGGAAAAGAAAAATATGCAATTGGTATTATGCTTAAAGCTGATACAGATAAGGGAATTATTCCATCAATTGTCTATGCCTTTAATGAAGAAGGTGCAATATTTAAGCAAATGTTTGTAGTTTTAGGGAACTTATTTACAGGTGGAGTTTCTATGAATGAATTAAGTGGACCTGTAGGAATTTATTCAATAGTTGGGAAAATGAGTGCACAGGGAGTATCTTCATTACTTTATTTAACAGCTTTATTAAGTATTAATGTGGGAGTTATCAACATTTTACCATTCCCAGCATTTGATGGCGGGAGGATACTGTTCCTTATAATTGAAAAAATAAAAGGATCACCAGTAGATCCGAAGATTGAAAACACAATTCATAATATAGGGTTTATTTTAATTATATTGTTGATGATATATGTCACGTTTAATGATATTTTAAAATTATTTTAGATTAAATTTTTAGAAAAACATTATAGGAGTAAATTTTATGAACAAATATATGGAAATGGCTAGACTAAGTGCTTTAAAAGGAATTGAAAAAAAAGAAGGTGGGCCTTTTGGAGCGGTAATTGTAGCAAAAGATGGTACTGTTATTTCAACAGGAAATAATATGGTTTTAAAAGAAAAAGATCCAACTGCTCATGCAGAGATTGTTGCTATTAGAAGGGCATGTAAAGTTTTAGGAACTAATGATTTAAGTGGACACATTTTATATACATCGTGTGAACCATGTCCAATGTGTCTTTCTGCAATAATTTGGGTTAATATTAGAGAAGTATACTTTGGCTGTACACGAAGTGATGCTGATAATATTGGTTTTAGGGATAAAGACATTTATGAATTTATGAAAGGTAAAAATAATATAATAACTTTAAGACAAATTGATAGGGATTCATGTCTTGAGGTAATGAATAAATATAACGATATTAATGGAGAGATCTATTAATGGTCGTTTTTTTATTGTGTTAAATAATTTTACTTTTAATTTAAAACAATTGACTTATAACTTTTATATGAGTTAAAATATATATAATAGCGGAGGTTATGAATATGGAAAACCAAACTAATAATCCTAATTTGCAAAATGGTGTTAATGTAGATACTCAAAATCAAGATAATAACCAAACTAAAGGTGTAATAGTTAATTTAAATGATAAAAAATTAAAAGCTACAACACTTAACAAAAAAACTAGATTTAAGTATAGGGTAGAAAATGAAAAAGGGAAAAGATTTTATGGTTATTTAGATGCTTATAGTGAACCTGAAGTAATATCATATCTTAAAAATGAAGGATATAAAATATTAAAAGTAGAACCTCAAAATTCTGTTTTAAATATGACTATTGGTGGAGGAAAACTTAATTATTCAGAGCTTTCATTTTTGCTTACTCAACTTTCTACTTATTTAAAAGCTGGTATTCCATTAATTGAATCAATTAAGATTTTGGAAAAGCAATCAGTAAAACCTGATAAAAAAAGAATATATTCAAATATTATTTATGAACTTTCTAAGGGTGAAAATTTTTCAAGTGCGTTAACATCTCAGGGTAATGTATTTCCACCTCTTCTTATAAACATGGTTAGAACTGCAGAAATGACTGGGGATTTACCTGAAATATTAGATGATATGCGTGATTATTATGAAGCTATTGATAGAACTAGAAAATCTGCTATAAGTTCAATGATTTATCCAACAATTTTATTTGTGTTTGCAATATGTGTACTTGTTTTCATTTTAACGTATGTTATTCCATCATTCGTTTCACTTTTTGAACAACAAAATGCAGATCTTCCTGCAGTTACAAAAATAGTTTTAGCTGCTAGCTCATTTATAACAGGAAATAAATATTTGTTAGTTGGTGGCTTAGTCGCTATTGTACTTTCATTTGTATTACTTTACAAATATGTTAAACCATTTAGAAAAACAATGCAAACTATTGTTATGAAACTACCTGGATTTGGTAAGATTACAATTTATAGAGAAGTTACTATGTTTACTAAAACATTTGCTTCACTATTACATCATAATGTATTTATAACAGATTCAATGGCAATACTTAGTACAGTATCAAATAATGAAGTATTTAAAGATATTATTAATGAATCTTTAGAGTATCTTGCTAAGGGTGCAAAAATAAGTGATGCTTTTGAAGATAAATGGGCCTTTCCAGTTGTTGCCTATGAAATGCTTGTAACAGGTGAAAATACAGGACGCCTTCCAATGATGATGAGTTATGTTGCAAATTACTATGAAGATTTACATGCTAACTTAGTTAAAAGAATTAATACTTTTATCGAACCACTTTTAATTATGTTTATTGCAGTAATTGTTGGTATAGTTGTTATTTCAGTTGTTGTTCCAATGTTTGATTTCTATGGAACTGTATTATAGGTAAAGTATGGAAGTATTTTTTATAATAGTTTTTGCACTTTTTGGTTTAGTTTTTGGATCATTTTTCAATGTTGTTGGATTAAGGCTTTGCAAGGGAGAGAATCTAGCTTTTCCAGGCAGTCACTGTCCTAAATGTAATCATATGCTTAAATATTATGAACTAGTGCCTGTCTTTTCTTATATATTTTTAAAAGGAAGATGTAAAAATTGCAAAGAAAAAATAAGTATTATGTATCCTGTAATTGAAATGTTTACAGCTGTTTTATTCGCAGTTTGTTATTATGTATATGGTTTTACTCCAGAACTTTTTTTAGGGCTTCTTCTTTGTTCTTTATTTATAATTATTATAGTAACAGATTTAAATTATTATATTATTCCTGATAGTATAGTTATAACTTTTGGAATACTCATATTTATATATAACATTATAACTAAAGGTATACTTGATGCTGCAACTTATGTTTTATTTGGTTTTATTATGTTTTTATTTATGTTTGCTCTTATGAAATTTGGTAATTTTCTTTTTAAAGAAGAGAGTTTAGGGGGAGGAGATATCAAACTAATGGGTATTTTAGGAATGACTGTAAAACCTTTAGTTTCTGCTTTATCTCTTACTTTAGCAGCTATTATAGCGCTTCCTTGTTCACTTTTCTTTTTAATAAAAAAGAAAGATAAAATTATACCTTTTGGGCCATTTATAGTAGCAGCTTTTATCATTTTAATTTTTACAGGTATTGATACTAAAGATATTATAGATTTTTTGATGAGAATGTAATAAAAGTAAGATTTTAATTATAACTTAGTCTTACTTTTTTTATTTGTATATCTTATTTTTTTGTTTTATAATAAAATTGGTGATGTAAATGAAAAAAGTAATACTCGTGGACGGAAATAATCTTCTTTTTAGAAGTTATTATGCAACAGCTTATAAAGGTTCAATTATGAGAAATTCCAAAGGTTTTCCTACCAATGGATTATATAGTTTTATAAATATGTTAAATAAAATAATATCAGAAGAAAATCCATCTTATATGATGATTGCATTTGACAAAGGCAAAACATTTCGTCATGAAAAATATAAAGATTATAAAGATGGGAGAAAAGAAACTCCTGAAGAGTTAAAAATGCAGTTTCCTGTTGCTAAAGAAATATCTAAAGCAATGGGTATATCTTGTTTTGAAATAGATAATTATGAAGCAGATGATATAATTGGAACATTTGCAACTGAAGTTGATATAAATGATGAATTTGTCTCTACAATTATTAGTAGTGATAAAGATTTACTTCAGTTAATATCAGATGATAATGAAGTAAAACTTTTAAAAAGTAATGATTATATTAGATTTGATAAAAAAACTTTTATCGAAACATATGGTTTTACTCCTGAAAAAATAACTGATTTAAAAGGTTTAATGGGAGATTCAAGTGATAATATTCCTGGAGTTAAAGGGATTGGAGAAAAAGGTGCTATTTCACTGGTGTCTAAATATGGAACTTTAGAAAATATTTATAAAAATATTGATGATATAAAAGGAAAAACTAAAGAAAAGTTAGAAAATGATAAAGATAGTGCCTTCTTTTCTAAAGAATTAGCAACTATTTGTAGAGATGTTCCAATTGATAAAGATTTAGAAAAAATAAAGTACAGAGGTGTTACTCCAAAATTAGTACCACTTTTAAAAGAATATGAGTTTTTCTCTCTTATAAAAAAATTAAATATAAAAGAAGAAATAGAAGAGAAGAAAACTTATGAAATTGTAGATAGTATTGAAATTAATAAAGATAGTTCTATATATATTGAGACAAATGGTAATTATCATGATAAAGAAATACTTGGTATTTCTATATCTAATGAAGATGGTAACTATTTTTTGGAAAAAGAAAATATTAAAAATATAAAAATAAATGAAAAAGTTAAACTTTATACTTATGATCTTAAAAAACTTATTATTTTATTTAAATATAATGGTGTATCAATCAAAAACAAAGTAGAGGATTTGATGATTGAAGCCTATATTTTAAATTATCATATTAAAGAAGATATTCATTATCTTATGAATATATGTGGCTATAGTAGTTCATCTTGTGAAGAAATGCTTAAAAGAAAAGCAAAACTTGTACATGAAGATTTTATAGAAAATATGGTAAAAAAAGCTAGTTTTATCTATGAAAATAAAGATAGATTTTATAAAGAACTCGAAAAAAATGACTTCTTATCTTTATATAACGATATTGATCTTCCACTTACTTATGTTTTAATTGATATGGAATATACTGGTGTTAAAATAGATAAAGATTTTCTTCTTTCAATGAAAGATGAAGTTTATAAAAAGGTAGTAGAACTTGAAGAAGATATATATACTCTCGCCGGTACTAGAGATTTTAATATTCAAAGTCCTAAACAACTTGGACTTGTGCTTTTTGACAAACTTAAAATACCTTATCCAAAGAGAATAAAAAGTGATAAAAGTTATTTTACAAGTGTAGATATTTTGCAAAAACTTACTGATTATGAAATTATTAGAAAGATTTTAGATTATAGAACTCTTACTAAACTTTATTCAAATTATATAGTAGGATTAATTGATTATATAAAAGATGATGGGAAAATTCATACTATTTTTACACAGACTTTAACAAGGACAGGAAGACTTTCATCAACAAGTCCAAATCTTCAAAATATACCTGTTCGTGAAGAATATGGACGACTTATAAGAAAAGCTTTTGTTCCTAGTGATGGAGGAGTCATAATATCTTCTGATTATTCACAAATCGAACTTAGAGTTTTTGCTCATATGTCTAATGCCGATAACTTAATAAAGGCTTTTAATAATGATTTAGATATTCATACTAAAACTGCTATGGATATATATCACGTTAAGGAAAACGAAGTTACTAAACAAATGAGAAGAAACGCCAAGGCTGTTAATTTTGGTATATTATATGGTATCAGTAGTTTTGGACTTTCTGAAGATTTAGGAATAAATGTAAAAGATGCAAAAGTATTTATTGATAATTATTTAAATACTTATCCTGGTATTAAAGATTATATGAATAATTTAATTAAAGATGCTCATGATAATGGTTTTGTAAAAACTTTATTAGGACGTGTTAGAATTATAGATGAGTTAAAAAGTGCAAATTATATGGTAAAGTCTCAAGGAGAGAGAATGGCTCTTAATACTCCAATACAAGGGACAAGTGCTGATATAATAAAAATGGCTATGATAAATATTTATGATGAACTTAATAAAAGGGGATTAAAAGCCAAAATGATTATTCAAGTTCATGATGAACTTTTAATAGATTGTCCTAGAGAAGAAATAGAAGAAGTAACTAAGTTGATAAAAGATCAAATGGAAAATGTTTGTAAATTAAAAGTACCTTTAAAAGTTGATATTGAAAGTGGAAAAAATTGGTATGAAGCAAAATAAAGGAGTGGTATTATGCCTGAACTTCCCGAAGTAGAAACTGTAAGAAAAAGTCTTCTTTTAAAACTAAAAGGAAAAACTATCAAGGATTTGAAAGTATTACATAATAATGTTTTTCAAAGTCAAAATATAGAAGAAGTTATTAAAAATATTAAAAATCAAACTATTAGAGATATTAAAAGACGTGGTAAATGGCTTATGTATGATTTAGATGATTATTATTTACTTAGTCATTTAAGAATGGAAGGAAAATATATCTATAGAGATATAAATGAAAAAATAGAAAAACATGAGCTTGTTATATTTAATATTGATAATGAATTTGAACTTAGATATAAAGATGTTAGAAAATTTGGTAAAATGTATTTAGTTTTAAAAGATGAGTTAGATAAAAGTCCAATTGGCAAACTTGGGCTTGAACCTTGGGATAAGAATTTAACAAAAGAGTATTTGAAAAATGCTTATAAAAATAAAAAACTTTCTATTAAAACTTTACTTTTAGATCAAAGTATAATAGTAGGAATAGGAAATATATATGCAGATGAAATATTGTTTTTAAGTAAAATTAATCCATATAAAAAAGGAAATGAATTAAGTAATAAAAATTTAGAAGATATAATAAAAAATACAAGAATTGTTTTAGACAAAGCAATAAAAGCAGGAGGAACTACTATTAGGAGTTATACATCAGAAGAAGGAGTTACAGGACTTTTTCAAAATGATTTAAATGTTCATAAAAGAGAAGGAGAAAAATGCCCTAATTGTGGAAATATAATAATAAGAGAAAAAATAAATGGTAGAAGTAGTTATTACTGTAATAAATGTCAAAAGTAAACGGTTTAAGCCGTTTGCTCTTTTCTTATTTTTAAAATTTTTGGGTTATAATTTAAATAGATAAACTAAACTTTGAAACTATTGATTTCAAAGTTTTCCCTTTTGTTAAATTTTTGTGAAATGTGTTGAAAAAAGAACTTATTTATCATATAATGTAAAGGCGTAGTAAAATAGTAGATGTAAAAATTAACAGGAGGAAATATGAGGAAATTAATAAAAAAGTTAAATAAACTTCAAGTTTTTCTTGTACTTATTAGTATAATTTTCGTAATAGTTCAAGTATGGCTTGATTTAAAAATACCGGATTATATGAATGAAATAACAAGATATGTAGAAACCAAAGGAAGTACCATGGCCGATATTTTAAAACCTGGTGGATATATGGTAATATGTGCTTTTGGTAGTTTAATTTCTTCTATCATAGTTGGTTATTTTGCAGCATATATTGCAGCATCTTTTTCTAAGAATTTAAGACAAGATGTATTTAATCAAGTTTTAAAATTTGGTATGGAAGAGATAAAAGATTTTTCTACAAGTAGTTTAATTACTAGAACTACAAATGATATAACCCAAGTAGGAATGCTTATTTCAATGGGGCTTCAAGTTATTATAAAAGCTCCGATTATGGCTATATGGGCGATTACTAAAATTGCAGGAAAAAGTTATCAATGGTCTTTGGCAACTGGAGTAGCTATTTTTGTATTAGTTGCTATGATTATGGTTTTAATATTCGTAGCTCTTCCTAAATTCAAAAAAATTCAGTGGCTTACTGATAATTTAAATAGAATTACTCGTGAAAATTTAACAGGTATAAGAGTAGTTCGTGCATATAATGCAGAAAAGTATCAACTTAATAAATTTGCAGTTGCTAATAACGAACTTACAGATACACATTTATTTACTTCCAGGGTTATGGCAATTATGAATCCTGTGATGAATATGATTATGTCTGGACTTTCTTTATCCATCTATTTTATAGGAGCTTATTTAATAAATGAAGCAAATATGCTTGATAAAATAGGTCTATTTAGTGATATGGTAGTCTTTTCAGCATATGCAATGCAAGTAGTAATGTCATTTATGATGCTTACTATGATATTTATTTTATATCCTCGTGCTAGTGTAGCTGCTAAAAGAATAGGAGAGGTTTTAGAAACTGAAAGTTCTATTAAAGAAGGAGACAAAGAAGAAGGACTTGAGAAAGGAACAATTGAATTTAAAAATGTTTCCTTTAAATATCCTGATGCTGAAGAGTATATGCTTAAAGATATTAACTTTAAAGTAAAACAAGGAGAGACAATTGCCTTTATAGGAAGAACAGGAAGTGGAAAAAGTACAATTATTAATTTAATTCCAAGACTTTATGATGTTACAGATGGAGAAGTTTTGGTAGATGGAATAAATGTAAAAAATTATAAAGAAAAAAGTTTATATGATAAGATTGGATATATTTCTCAAAAAGCTGTTATGTTCAGAGGAACAGTATTAGAAAATGTTGGATTTGGTAAGAAAAATAATAAAAGAGTCAAAAAGGACAAAATAATTGAAGCTATTGAAATAGCTCAAGGTAAAGATTTTGTAGAAGGAATGCCTAAAAAGTATGAATCTTCTTTAGCAGAAGCAGGTACTAATATAAGTGGAGGACAAAAGCAACGTCTTTCTATTGCCAGAGCAATTGCTAAAGATCCTGAAATATATATATTTGATGATTCTTTTAGTGCCCTTGATTATAAGACAGATTTTACTCTTAGAAAAGAACTTAAGAAATATACAAAAAATGCAACTGTTGTAATAGTAGCTCAGAGAATTGGTACGATAAAAGATGCAAATCAAATTTTTGTTATTGAAGATGGAAAAATAGTTGGAAGTGGCACTCACAAACAATTACTAAAAACATGTGATGTTTACAAAGAAATTGCTCTTTCTCAACTTTCAAAGGAGGAGATAGAAAATGCCTAGAAGAAAAAAAATAGAAAAACCTAAAGATTTAAAAACGTCTTTAAGTAAGTTATTTAAATATATTAAAAGATATCTTCCTCTTATTATCCCTGCAGTACTTTTAGCAATAGCATCATCTGTTTTATCAATAATTGGGCCTGATAAATTAAAAGATATAACAGATACAATTACAAAAGGAATTATGACAGGTATAGATTTAGATAAAATAAAAGAAATAGGAATATTTTTAATTATAATTTATTCATTAAGTGCAATATTTAATTATCTTCAAGGATTTATAATGGCAACTGTTACTAACAGATGTTCAAGAAGAATGAGAAGAGAAATTGGTGAAAAGATAAATAAAATTCCTCTTAGATATTTTGATAAAAATAGTTATGGAGATGTACTTTCAAGAGTTACAAATGACGTAGATACAATTGCTATGACCTTAAATCAAAGTTTAGGAAATTTAGTTAGTTCAATTACCCTTTTTATAGGAGCTTTAATAATGATGTTTGTAACTGATTATGTTATGGCTTTTACAGCAATTGGGGCAAGTTTAATAGGATTTTTTATAATGTCTTTAATTCTGAAAAATTCTCAAAAATATTTTAATAGACAACAACAAGAACTTGGGAGTTTAAATGGTCATATTGAAGAAATATATGGTGGACACAATATTGTAAAAGTTTATAATGCTACTGATGATGCTAAAGAAAAATTTGATGAAATAAATGATAGACTATATATAAATAATAGAAAAAGTCAATTCTTATCTGGACTTATGCCTCCAATTATGGGATTTATAGGAAATTTTGGTTATGTTGCTGTTTGTGTTGTTGGAGCTTTACTTGTAATTAATAATCATATTACTTTTGGAGTAATCGTGGCTTTTATGATTTATATTAGATTATTTACTAATCCTCTTACTCAAATAGCCCAAGGGCTTACTTCACTTCAATCAACTGGGGCAGCTGCTGAGAGAGTATTTGCTTTCCTTGAAGAAAAGGAAATGATTAAAGAAAGTAACATGAAAGTATTAGATAAAGATAAAGTAAAAGGTAATATAGAATTTAAAAATATTGAATTTAGTTATGATGATGAAAATATAATAATTAAAAATTTTTCTGCTAAAGCAAAAGCTGGACAAAAAATTGCTATAGTAGGACCTACTGGTGCTGGAAAAACTACAATGGTAAATTTACTTATGAAATTTTATGATATAAAAAAGGGAGACATATTAATAGATGGAGTATCTATTCATGATTTAACAAGAGAAAATATTCATAATTTATTTACTATGGTACTTCAAGATACATGGGTTTTCAGTGGTACAATACTAGAAAATATAAAATATAATAATAAAGAAATTAGTGATGAAGAAGTAAAAAAAGTTTGTAAAATAGTAGGACTTGATCATTATATTAAATCACTTTCAAATGGATATAATACAGTTTTAAATGAATCGGAATCTCTTTCACAAGGGCAAAAACAACTTCTTACTATTGCTAGAGCAATGCTTCTTGATAAACCGTTCTTAATTTTGGATGAAGCTACAAGTAGTGTTGATACAAGGACTGAAGAATTAGTTCAAGAAGCAATGGATAAATTAACAGAAAACAAAACATCATTTATTATTGCACATAGACTTTCTACAATAAAAAATGCTGATTTAATTTTAGTTATGAAAGATGGAAATATAATTGAACAAGGAAACCATAAAGAACTTTTAAAGAAAAAAGGATTTTATGCAGATTTATATAATTCACAATTTGAAAAAACAGAGTAGGAATAATATTAATTATTCCTTTTTTGTATTTTAATAAGGAAAAGATATATAAACCATAATAAATTAATTAAGTAAGTTCAAATTAAAATAACTCTAATACTAGAGTTATTTTTTATAAATATTTTTTTAATTTTTTATACTGATAAATTATGACAATTAAATACTGAATAAATATAGCAATTAAAAGAGCATACATGTGGATGTCTAAATATAAAGTTAAGAATAAAGTTATAGTTTTTATAAATGTTCCAATTAAACTTGAAATCATAACAATTTTGGCTTTATCCATTGCTTGAAGAGTAGATATGATTGGACCTTCTATATAAGTTAGTAAAAATATTGGAGCTGCTATAACTAGATATTTAGAACCACTTCCATTTCCAAACATTATTTCAAGTGATTTAGTTGGAAATGCCATAAAAATAATTGTGAAGAATAGTCCTATTATAAGTGAAAAGAAAATTGCTTGATAAAGTTTTCTTTTAATGGCTTTTTTATTGTTTAATTCATTATATTTTGAAATAGTAGGAAGAAGAGCATTTGATATCGCACCACTTAAAAATTGTGGAAGCATTACCATAGGAAAGACATAACCAGATATAAGACCATATTCCAAAGTAACATAGTTATTTGTATATCCAATGGAAAGAAGAACAAATGTAATTATAATAGGCTCTAAAAAGGAACTTATTGAATTTATTATTCTTCCTGCAGTCGTTGGAGCAGAAATAGAAAAAATATCTTTTATGTTTTCTGAATCTGGTTTTATATCATCTTTGGTTATTTTAACATTTTTAGGAATAAAGAAAAATAAAATAAGAATTGATAAAAGTTCACTTACTACATTGAAAAGTACAAGACCAGTAACTGCTGCTATTAGGGAAATTTTAAGTAAATATGGAGTTATGATAATAGTCATTGCAAGTCTTACAACTTGTTCAAATAAATTAGAGGTAACGTGTGGTACCATTTTTTCTTTTCCAAAAAAATAACCTCTTATGATACTAGATAAAGTAACAAAGGGAAGAGTTACTGACATTGCTAAAATAGGATAGTATAGTTTACTATTTTGAAGTAGTGTATCTGATATAAATCTAGAAGAAAATATTAAAATTGAAATTATAACAATGTTAAATAAAAGAGCAATAGGAATTATTCCTAATACAACATTTTTATTATTTCTTTTATTCTCAGAAACAAGTTTTGATATAGCAATAGGAAGAGAAAAAGTTGCAATTGTAACAAATAGGGCATAGGTTGGCATAGTAAGCATATAAAGACCTATTCCTTCGAGGCCTATAACTCTAGTGGTTGCAATTCTAATAATCATTCCTAGTATTTTAGTAAGTAATCCTCCAATAATTAGAATAATTGTTGATTTTATAAATTTTTCTTTCATAGTAAAAGATATGCATAAAAAAAGTAAATACGAATTTTAATAAATAGTAGTATAATGTCAATTAAAATAGTGTTTTTCATTCTTTTGTTTATTTTAAAGTTAAATTATAGTATAATAGCAAAAGAAAAAGGTGATGGAATGAAAACAGATGATTTTGATTATGAATTAGATGAGGAATTAATTGCTCAAACTCCGCTTGAAAAACGTGATTCTTCAAGGCTCATGTTAGTGGATAAAAAAAGTGGATTTTATAAACATGAAATATTTAAAAATATAATTAATTACATGCATAAAGGAGATGTCCTGGTTTTAAATAACACTAGAGTTATTCCTGCGAGAATAATAGGAATAAAGGAAAGTACAGGAGCTGTTATTGAACTTTTACTTTTAAAGGATTTAGGAGATGTGTGGGAATGTTTAGTAAAACCTTCTAGGAGAATTAAAAAGGGTGATGTAATTGAGTTTGGAGATGGTAAACTTAAAGCAATATGTACATCTGAGTTTTCTGAAGGAGTGAAACATTTTAAATTATCATATGAGGGAATTTTATTAGAAATTTTAGAAGAACTTGGGACAATGCCTCTTCCACCATATATTCATCAAAAATTAGAGAATAGTGAAAGATATCAGACTGTTTATTCTAAGGTAAGCGGCTCAAGTGCTGCTCCAACTGCAGGGCTTCATTTTACAAAAGAACTTTTAAAAGAAATTGAAAATAAAGGAATAGAAATTTTATATGTAACACTTCATGTTGGGCTTGGAACTTTTAGGCCTGTTAAAGAATCTGATATTACAAAACATAAAATGCATAGTGAATATTTTGAAATTAGTAAAGAGGTTTCAGATAAATTAAATAAAGCAAAAATGGAAGGCAGAAGAATAATAAGTGTAGGTACTACAACTACAAGGGTTTTGGAAAGTGTTTATCACAAATATAACCATTTTAAAGAAACAAAAGAAGAAACTAATATTTTTATTTATCCAGGTTTTGAGTTTAAAGCAGTTGATTTTCTTATAACAAATTTTCATTTACCTAAATCTACTTTAGTTATGTTAGTTTCTGCTTTAGCAGGAAAAGATAATATTTTAAATGCATACAAAATAGCAGTTTCAGAAAAATATAGATTTTTCTCATTTGGAGATGCAATGATGATTGGAGATTTTAAAGATGACAAAAATTAAATATAAATTATTAAAAGAAGATGGAGGGGCAAGATATGGAGAAGTAGAAACCAAATATGGAACTTATGAAACTCCAATGTTTATGCCTGTGGGAACTCGTGCTACAGTAAAAACATTATCCCCTGAAGAACTTAAGAAGATGAACTGCAGCGTTGTTCTTGCAAATACTTACCATTTATGGCTTAGACCAGGAGAAGATTTAATAAAAAAGGCTGGAGGATTACAAAAATTTATGAATTATAATGGCCCGATGCTTACAGATTCTGGAGGATATCAAGTTTTTTCTCTAGCTAAACCTAAAGATATTAGTGAAGAGGGAGTAAAGTTTAAAAGTCATATTGATGGGGCTAACTTGTTTTTAACTCCTGAAAAAAGCATTGAAATTCAAAATAAACTGGGGGCAGATATTATTATGAGTTTTGATGAATGTCCTCCTGCAAGTGCAGAATATGATTATATTAAAAATAGTATTGAAAGAACCCTTAGATGGGCAAAAAGAGGAAAGAATGTTCACAAAAATAAGGATCAGGCTTTATTTGGAATAGTACAAGGGGGTCCTTATGAAGATTTAAGAAAATTTTCTGCCACAGAAACCGTAAAATTAGATTTTGATGGTTACAGTATTGGTGGAGTTGCTAATGATGGTGAATCAAAAGAGGATATGTATAAAGCTATTGACTATTCTACTCCATATCTTCCTAAAGATAAATTAAGATATTTAATGGGAGTGGGAGAACCTATTGATATTTTAGAAGGAGTAGAAAGAGGGGTTGATATTTTTGACTGTGTTTTACCTACGAGGATTGCTAGACATGGGAATGCTTTTACGAGAAAGGGTAGAATAAATATTAAAAATTTAAAATATAAAGAAGATTTTTCACCTATAGAAGAGAATTGTGATTGTTATGCCTGCAAAAATTATACAAAGGCTTATATTAGACACTTAATAAGTGTAAATGAAACATTTGGACAAAGACTTTTATCAATTCACAATATTAGATTTTTAATAAAACTTACAGAAGAGATTAGAGAATCTATAAAGAATGAAAAATTTTTAGAATATAAAAATAAATTTATAAAAGAATACAATAATGGAGATGATGATTAATGAACAACGATACTTTTTGGAATGATTTTAAAGAAGAACAATTAAAACCTGTATTTAACAAGGACAGAAAATTATCAGATATAAAGGTAGCAAAAGAAATAAAAAGATGTAATACTATAGATATAAGAAGAAGCATGCCAAATGAATCTAGCCCTTATTTGAATGAAAATAATGTAAATGTTGTATCATTAAAGACTTTAAACATAGTTACAAAATTACTTAGAAATAAAGTAGAAAGACAAATAAATTCTTTTAATGAAACTTATGCTGGAAAAGTAAAATATGTTTATCATAGACAAATTCCTGGATATGGCCCTAAAAAGGTAAAAATATTTCCTTTTGATTATGATAAAAAGGAACTTCCTGTTTTTTTAGATATAGATTGTTTTTCAATTGATAAAATAATGATTTGGTTTAAAGTAGAAAATGGTAATTTAGAGTGTAGATATGAAAGTTTTAATAATGATACTTATCCTACAACAATGTTTTTAAGAGCAGAAAAAGAAATTTTGGAAATAATAGATTTTTATAACACTATAGAATCATTTAATGAGAAAAAGGAAGGAGTAAAATCAGTAAATTCGGATTTTAAATTAGATATAGATTATTATGGAACAACAATAAAGGTACCTGATTTTAATAATAATTATGATTCTTTATCTTTTAGAGATAAATATCATGAAAGATTATCTAATGAAAAGTTAAGTGAAATAGGATTTGATGAAAATAATTTTTTAGATAAAATATATGTAAATATAGAAGATTGTCCTAAATGGCTTATTAGTACATTAAATAGTGCTCGCAAAAATGAAATAAAAGAAAAACAAAAAGAAGAAAAACAAAATAAGATGAGAGCAAAAGTTAGAAGATTTTTTAAATAAGAATTCTAAAAACTTAAGTTATATGATAAAATAGAATAAATGGAAGTGGTTTTATGAAATTAAAAAATAGTTTTTTTTATACTTTAAGAGAAGATGTAAAAGATGAAGAGAGTAAAAGTGGCAATCTTTTAGTAAAAGCAGGCTTTATTAAAAAATCTTCAAGTGGGGTTTATATGATAATGCCTCTTGGATTTAAAGTCCTTAAAAATATAGAAAATATAGTTAGAGATGAAATGAATAAGGCAGGTGCGAGTGAACTTTTAATGCCGTCTTTAATTCCTGAAGATGTTTATATAAAATCAGGAAGAAGAGATAATTTTGGAAGTGATATGTTTTCTCTTAAGGATAGAATGGGGCGTGATTATGTTCTCGGACCAACTCATGAAGAATTATTTGTAAATGTTGCTTCTATGAAGATAAAATCATATAAAGATATGCCATTTAATATTTATCAAATAGCTACTAAATTTAGGGATGAACCAAGACCTAGGTTTGGTCTTATAAGAGTACGTGAATTTATAATGAAAGATGCTTATAGTTTTGATACTACCGAAAAAGATTGTGATGAGTCCTATTTAAAAATGTATAATGCTTATAAAAATATTTTTGATAGAGTAGGACTTAACTATAAAATAGTAAAAGCAGATACTGGAGTTATGGGGGGACTTTTATCAGAAGAGTTTCAGGCTATAACTGATATTGGGGAAGATACTTTAGTATTATGTGAAAATTGTGATTTTGCATCAAATATTGAAGTTTGTGAAAGTATAAGTGGTAAAGAAAAAGATGAAGAAGAAGAGAAAGAAATAGAACTTATAAATACTCCAAATACTGGAACAATAGAAGATTTAGTAAAAATAGGTCTAAATGAAAATAAACTTACAAAAACTTTGATTTATAAGATAGATGGTAAATTTTATGCTGCACTAATTCCTGGAAATCGTGAGGCAAGTGAATTAAAAATTAGAAAAGTAACTGGTGGAAAAGAAATAATTTTAGCATCCAAAGAGGAAATTTTGGAAGTAACAGGTGCTAAAACAGGTTTTGCAGGACCAGTTAATCTTAATATTCCAGTAATAGTAGATACAGATGTTAATTTAATGAAAAACTTTGTTACTGGTGCTAATAAAACAGATTATCATTTTAAAAATGTTAATATAAAAGATATTGATATTTATAAAACTGCTGATATAAAAGAAGTAAAAGAAACTGATTTATGTCCTAATTGCAAGGGAAAATTATCTTTTAAAAAAGGTATTGAAGTAGGTAATACTTTTAAACTTGGAGATAAGTATTCAAGAGTTATGAATCTTACTTATTTAGATCAAGATAATAAAGAAAAATATCCTCTTATGGGATCTTATGGAATAGGACTTGGTAGAATACTTGCAAGTATTGCAGAACAAAAAAATGATGAAAATGGTCTTATGTGGCCAATAGCCGTAGCACCATTTAAAGTAGCAATTGTTTTAATTAATGAAAATGGTGAAAGTTATGCAAATGAATTATATGAAAAACTTAATAGTTTGGGAATAGATACTCTTTTAGATGATAGAGATGAAAGAGCAGGGGTAAAATTTAAAGATATGGATTTAATTGGAATTCCTATAAGAATTACTATAGGTAAAAAATTTGATGAAAATGTAGTTGAGGTAAAACTTAGAAATCAAAGTGAATTTAAAGATGTTGGTATAGATAATTTATTAAGTGAAATAGAAAAGATAACTAATTAAAATTTATGTTATCTTTTTTAAATTGTTTGAAATAAAATTATAGAATAATAAAACCACTTTTTTAAAGTGGTTAAAACTTACTATTTCTTCTTATTTTTCTTACCATGAATATTGTAAAAACTATTATTATAATATAGAAAAATGCAGCCATTAAAATTACTAAAGAACTTGGGAATAGTCTTTCATTTAAATTAACAGGTATTTTACAAATTAATTTTTCTTTATAAAAAATGTTTATATCTCCAAGTTTTTCTCCATATTTGTTATTTGGAGTAACTGTCTCTATTCCATCGTAAACTATTGTGATATCATCTTTACTATAATTATTTTCTATGTAATATGAATAATCTTTGTCTGCCTTTATTACTATATCATTTGTTGGAATCGAATTTTTAGTATTAATTGTTGTTAAGATTTGTCCCTTTGTAATTATTTTTTTATAACTATAATTTTTAAAATAATATTCATATATATTTTTGGCATCTTTTACGTTGTAACCATTTTTAAATGCTCTTGTAGTAATAAGCATTAAATTTACATCATTATAGTTTGCAATTGATGCTAAAGCAAAACCAGCATCTGTTTCAAAACCTGTTTTACCACCTTTTATATATGGCGCTTCAACATCATATGTTTTTAGATATCCATAAATTGTATGATGTATAGTTTTTCCATCACTTAATTTATATCTATAAGTAGTCATAATTTTTTTTAATGTTTCATTGTTAAGAGCAGTTTTAAAAAGAATTGCATAATCACTCATAGTAGAGTAATTATTTTTATCATCCATACCAATTGGATTTGCAAAACTAGTATTATACATACCAAGTTCTTTAGCTTTTTGATTCATCTCTTTTACAAAGTTTTTTTCGCTACCAAGAGTAAGCCTTGCCAAAGCATTAGCACAATCTGCACCACTTTCCATTAAAAGTCCATGTAGAAGTTCAAGATAAGTATAACTTCTATTTATGTCAAGAGAAGAACCTGAAGCATCCATTTCAATTAATTTATCATAATCACTTTTAACAAAAGTTACTTTTTCATTTAAATTGTCAATATGTTCTATAGCTACTAAAGCAGTCATTACTTTAGTAAGTGATGCTATACTAACTTTTTGATCTTTGTTTTTTTCATAAAGAATTGTATCATCATTTAAATTATATAAAATAGCATTGTTAGATACTATTTCTAAAGCATTTACATTTCCTATAAGAATAAAGCTTCCTAAAAGTAATGTTATAGTTAAAAATAAATATTTATAAAATTTCATATAAGTTCACCCTTTTTTTCCTTAATATTCAGTATAACAAAAATCGACAAATTTTTCTACTTTTATTGTAAATATATTTAAATTTGTTATATAATTAATTTAAAGATAGGGTGGTTACATGTTTGATAAACAGTATTTACATAATTTAAAAGATAAATTCAATTATGAAGATAAAATAATAAAAACACTTGAAAAAATTATTCCATGTGTAATTTCTTATTATGGAAAAGAATATGAAAATCTTATTTTAGAAGCTTTATTTAATTGTGAAATAGTTAATTGTTCGTCAAAACAAACTATTTCAAAGGTCATAAATGATAGAAAACTTTCTCTTTTTGTAGGAGAGTCTTTAATGGGTGATATTGACTTAAAAAGAGGAGAGAGTATTTATAAAGTTAATTTAAAAATACTATATGATGAAATGACTAATACTTATGAAATAGAAGATATTGATAGGTTTATTGTTACTAGTCATACTTTTAATTATGATTCTCCAAAAGGAATAGAAGTTCTAACACATGCTATATGTCATTTAATTAAAAGTTATGAAGATGAAATTTTAATTGATGAAAATAATGTTATTATTAGAAATGGTCTTTCATACGAAAAAAGAAAAATAAATTATGGTGATGAAATCTTTTTAGAGTTTACTGAAGAGTATGGAAAGGCTTTAGAAGAAGGATTTACAATTTATGATACTGAGAAAATTGTGTCTGATGTTTTAAAAGATAATTATAATTGCTATGATTTTAATTCTGTGTATACTATAGCTCAGATTTTAAAAGAAAAATTTGATTTAGGAAAAGAGATAAATGATTTTGAAATAAAGGGTGATATTAAAGGCTTTAGAGAGAAGTATAAAGATGATGCATTAAATTTAGCTAATTTATGTGATGATTGTTTAAATGTAGAAAATGAAATGATTTTATCATATTCAAGAGAAGATAAAGAAGAGAAAATGAGTATTTTAAATAAAATTTTAAGTAAAGAAGTTTATTCAAGTTTAATGAATATTTATAAAGCAAAAAATATTGTTGGGGTGAAAAAATAAAATAATATATTAAACTACTGATAGTGTAGTTTTTTATTGCACTTAAAAAGTAATTAGGTTATAATAAAACTATAAGAAACTAAAGGAGTGATCCAAATGAAGAAAATATTGTCTGGGGGGGGGGTATTAAATAAAGTAAAAGAATACTTATCAAAAGATATAAAAGAATATAATAAAGTATTCTTAGGTTTAGTATGTTTAATAATTCTAATGACAGCAGTATTTACATCACTTAAGATATCAAATTCATATGCAATATTTACAGATAGTATAAAAGGAAAGGAAACAATCACATTAACACTAGATAAGAATTTGGATAAAAGTGGGGCAAATAAGCCCGTTCTTTCTGATGCAATGGTACCAGTATATTATAGTGATACAGACAAACAATGGCATAAGGCAGACGAAAATAATGAAGAGAAAGATTATAAATGGTATGACTATGATAAAAAGATGTGGGCAAACACTGTAACATATGATCATACAAAATTATCAAATGAAAGTAAAACAAAAATAGAGGGAAAGACATTCAATGGAACAAGCGATTATGTAGATATGGGACATGAAAATGAGGATTTTGGTAATACAATCACTTTAGTGGCAAGATTTTCTTCAAATGGATATACTAGCAATGGTGGGCCATTGATAGATAATTCTGCCAATCCACAAGGTTTTGA
>CANRAF010000004.1 GCA_947628535.1 uncultured Bacilli bacterium
AAAATAAGATTTGTGGCTTATTATAGCATAATTGTTATAAGTTGTAAATATTCACATAAAAAAAGAACACAAATGTCCTTTATTTAATTATTTATATAATTTAAATCTCCTACATAATATAACTGTGATTTATTATCATTTGAACAAGTTGTAAGAATTATTCTTTTACCTTTGATATTTTGATTAATGTGTAGTTTATAATCTTTTTTAGTTTTATAAAAATTTACTATTTTATAGATATATGCCTTATTTTTATAGTATAAAATTATTTTATCATTCTTTTTAAGCTTATTTATATCATTGAAATATGCTATATTAGAACTACCACTATGAGATGCGAGGACTAATATATTATTTTTACTTGTGGGCATATCACCCATAATTATTTCAATATTTTGATTAACGTTATTCAATTTACTATTTTTAGAAACTATACCTTTTTTAAGATTTATTTTTGGTATTTCTAAAATAGCAATATAATTTATTAATCTATCACTTTTTATTTTGTTTTGTGTGTTTTTATTTTTATTATTTAAATTATCTTGTTTTATGAAAAATGCATCAATACTATTTTTTTCTATTAATTCTTTTTCATTTACTATATAGGTGTTTGCTAATATTAGAATTATTCCAGTTATAATTAGTAGAATTGCTATTCTATTTTTTATTTTTACTTTTTTCATAAATTATATAGATGAATCCTGTTAAAATAAAGATTGATGAAATAGCAATAATAATACTTATACTATTGTCATTTGTATCAGGAAGTTTTGGTAATTTTTCATTTTTTATTTTTACTTTGATTACTTCGTTTTCTTCATCAATTTCAAAACAATTTTTTCCGTCTTCTAACTGATATCCTTTTGGTGCTTTAACTTCTTTTATACAGTATTTTCCTGCTATTAGATTGTTTAATTTTACTAGTCCTTTTTTATCGGTTTTTTCTTTATATACTTTTCCTGTTTCTTCAAATATTATTTCAAATTCAGCATCTTTTAAAGGATTCTCGGTCGTTTTATCAATCTTTTTAATTTCTAAGGAACCTTCTTTTCTTTTATTTTCCATATTTGCTTTTATAATTTTTCCATTTTCTTCTACTTCAAACCACATTTTTTCTTTATTTAAAAGATAGTATTTTGGTGCATCTTTTTCTAGGATATAGTACTTACCTATTTCAAGATTTTCTACTTCAATTTGGCCTTTTTCATCAGTTCTACCTGAATATATTAATTCATCTTTTTCATTATATATTTCTATTAATGTATTTGGAATTGGTTTCTTAGTAGAAAAATCAGTTTTTGAAAATAAAAGTTTGCTGTTTTTTAAATTCTTTAAATTTAATTCATATACTTTGTCTTCATTTATTGTTATTGTTTCAGGTTTAATAAAATTATAACCTTGTTTCCCTTTTACCTGGGTTATTTTATATGTTCCATATGGAAGTACTGCTACTGCTATTCCGTTTTCATTTGTAGTGATTTTTTCCACTATTTTGTCATTTTTACCTGTTATTTCGAAAACGGCATCTTTTTCTAATTTATATTCTTCTCCGGAACCACCTGTTTCTTTTTTGATAACTACTTTCCCAGTTATTACTTTATCAGGTACTTCTATAGTTATTTCGTTATTTTCTTTTGTTATTTCAAATGGATATTCTTTACTATTTTTATTATATCCATTTGGAGCCTGTTTTTCCTTTAATATATACTTACCATAATCTAAAGAAATTGATCCTTTTCCATTTTCATCTGTTGTTATCTCACCTTTTTTGATGCCATTTAAATCATATATTTCGTAGATTGCTCCTTTTAATGTCGCTTCACCTTTTGGTTTTGCTTTTTCTGTTTCACTATCTATTTTTTGAAGTGTTAAAACTCCTCCAGTTACTTCTACTGAAATTTGAAAGTTTGCTAAATCATTTGGACTACCCATTTCAATAATGTTTTGATATGAATTGCTTTTTAAAAGGGCAAAGGTTTGATTTGTTGTTTGTCTTTTTGAGTAGTTAAGTGTTTCAGTACCATATTCATTAGCGGTTATTGTAATGCTATTACTATTTTCTTTTAGTGTTACATATTTTGGACTATTTACAAGTAAAAAATCTTTAATTATTTCGTTTTTATCTGTTAGGGTTATTTTTTCACCTTTTAAAAGTTTTAATTTTTGGCCTGCAAAACTAGCAACTTTATTATGGTTTTTTACTAGTTCATTTATTTCTGCTACTTCATTTTTGTAAAGATTTTTATTTGGTGTTGCTTCCCTATTCTCTTTAAAAGTCCATGTTAAATCTGGTCTCATAACTCTCCAGATCATTACCTGAGTTATTCCATACCATTTTTTTGCAGTATGATCATGTTTTGAGTCTTTGTAGTGATAACCATAATAGGCAATTAAACGTACTTTGTCGTATTTTTCTTTTGTAAAAACTCCAGATGATAGTATTTCATTTGTATTGTCTATATAGTTATGACTTCCTACTTCTGCTCCTTCTAAAGGAATTGCCGGATCAATACAATAATATATTTTACTATCTTTAGTTGATTTAATCATCCAACTATTGTAATCCATATAACCCATAGATTCTGCTGCAAAAACTGTAAAACCTGAATCTGGATGATATAATTCGTATAACCTACCATTATATGCTGCAGCATTTACTTTATTTATAGTAAATAAATCTAACATCATTATTAGAGTTATTACTATATATTTTATTATTTTTTTCATAATTTTTCTCCTTTCGTTTAACACTATAAACTAATAGATTTTCTTTGTAAAATGGCCAAAATTAATGTTTTAACCTTATTAAAATATTTAATTTTTAGTTTTTTTAAGGAGAAAAATATTTTTCTTTTTGTTACTTGTTATTAATTTTTATAATTGATACTTTTTTAATTTTTTTCATAAAAAAAGATAATTTCATTTATCTTTTAATTTTTTATGTTATATTTTTAAACTTATAATAAATTTATAATCATAGGTCCAAGTAATAGCAGTAAGAGAATAGGTATAAAAAATACTACACTTACAATACTTATTTTAACAGGTATTTTACTTATAAATGCTTTAGTTTCAAGTAATCTTTTTTCTCTTATATAATCAATTTGCGAATAAACTGTTTGAATTATATTATTACCAAATTTATTAGCTTGTCTAATATTTAAAATTATATTATTTATAGTATCAGATGGTATATGATATTTTAACTCTTCTAAAGCTTCATCTAAATCTTTACCAAAATTAACATCGTTTATAGCTTTTTTAAATTCTCTTGAAAGTGCTGAATCAATACTATTTGCAGTTACTTCTATAGCAGTTTTAATGTTTCTACCTGCTTCTAAGGAAAGTACAAGTATTTCAAAGAAATATAAGGAATCATTTTCTAAAACTTTTTCCCTTTTTTCTATTTTTGAATCAAGAGTAAATTTAAAATATAGGTTATAAATTAACAAAAATACAAGTGGTGCGATTAAATAACCAAAATCAAAAAAGTATAAAATAAAGAAAAATGAAAAAACTGATATAAATAATCTTTGATTAAGCATACTTATTGCGTTTAATTTACAATCAATACCAAGTAAATTTATTTTACTTTCAACCATTTTTATACTTTGTTTACTATAAATTTTATAACCAATACTTTTTTTGTTTTTCATACTATCACTCTCTTATTTTTATTATTTTCTTAACTATTACTATATATAAAATATAAATTGCTATTGTTATTAAAAGTATAATATTTCCTATAGTTGTATTTATAAAAGGCATAAAATATTCTGGGTTTAAAATATAAATCGTTAGGAAAATTATAAATGGAATTAAAACTAAAATTCTAAAAACGAATTTTGATAAGGCTGTTACTGAATTTAATTCATCATTTAGTTTCTTCCTTTCAAAGAAACTTCTTTCAATTGAATTAAATACTTTGATTACATCTCCACCAGTTTTGTTTAATATTACTAAAGATGATGCCATATATTTAGTTTCGTCTAGCTTTATTCTGTTAGATAACCTTTCAAAAACAAGTTCAAGTTCAAGACCGTAAGTAAGATCAATATACATTTTTTTGAATTCATCACTTATTGGGCCATCTAATTCTTTAGAAACTATTTCTACAGCCTGCATTATACTTCTTCCTGACTTAAAGGCATTACTCATGATTAAAACAGCCTTTAATAAATCTTGTTCAATTTGTTTTTGTTTTGATTTATAAGTTATTCTTAGAATTATATCTGGAATAAAGAATCCTATAATTAAAGCAATTAAAATTTGAACTGGATTTATACTTTGTCTTCTAAGAATATCTGATAGTATTGTTATTATAATTGCTATTATACTTATTAATATTTTATTTGAGATAATATCAACTTTTTTATTTGGAACTATTTTTGTTTTATCAATATATTTTTCATATGTTTTACTATAACTTACTATTAATTTTGATTTTAATAAAACATTTGTTATTTTACTTATTAATTTGTTATAACGGAAAAGTAAATAATCAAAGAAAGAAAGAGATTTGTCATTGATAGAAATAGTTGAAAATTTAGTAATTCTTCTTTCTAAAGCAATAGCACGTTTTACCTTAAAGAAGAAGATAAACGCTATTATTAGAAGAATTAAAAGAAATAATTGTATTGCTATAAATAATGATGCTTTCTCCATTTTTATCTTTCCTTTCTTGATTATTTTTATTTATTTTTATTACTTATTATTTTTTTCTTCCTTTTTTGGTTTTACTTTTTCAAAGATATCATCTATATCATTAATACCTTTTTGTTTTATTTTTTCATATACTCTTGGTATAAACTTATACATAACATATGAGCCGTTTACTTCACCAGTAGATGTAAGGCCTTTTTGCTTAAAGGCAAATATTTCTCTTAAATTTATTTCTCCATCTTTTATATTATAAACTTCGCTTATTGAAGTTATTTTTCTTTTCCCATCTTGAAGTCTTTCAATGTAGACTACTAAATCTATGGCTTTTTCGATGTACTCACGGAGTGCAAGTACGGGTATTTGAATATTACTCATTAATACCATTGTCTCTAGCCTGTTTAAAGCATCTTTTGGACCATTGGCATGCAGAGTTGATAAACTTCCATCATGACCTGTATTCATCGCTTGGAGCATATCAAATGCTTCTTTACCACGAACTTCTCCAACAATTATCCTATCAGGTCTCATACGTAGTGAATTGATTACTAAATCGCGGACTGTTACTTCCCCTTCTTTTTCGTAGTTCATGTTTCTAGTTTCTAAGGTTATGACATGTTCTTGTTTTAGTTTTAGTTCAGCAGCATCTTCAATAGTAATTATACGTTCGTCATTACTTATTAGCGATGATAATACATTTAAAAGAGTTGTTTTACCTGAACCTGTTCCCCCACAAATTAAAATATTTAATTTTCCTTTTACAGAGGCATCTAAAAATCTTGCCATAGAACTTGTTAAAGTCCCCATTCTAAGTAAATCTTCCATTGTTTCAAGATTTTTTCTGAATTTTCTAATAGTTAGAACAGGACCATTTAGAGAAAGAGGCGGAATAACAGCATTTATTCTGGAACCATCTTTAAGACGAGAATCTACCATAGGATTTGCAACATCTATTGTTCTACCTAATGGTTGTATCATTCTTTGAATAGTTCTTATAATGTGTTCATCATTGATAAATGATACTGATTCATCTTTTATTACTTTTCCATCAAGTTCGATATATATTTGATCTGGACCATTAACCATTATTTCTGTAATGTTTTCATCATCTAAAAGTTCAGTTATTGGGCCATATCCATGAATTTCATTTTCAATTAAGTTAAAGATATGATTTCTCTCTAAAGTAGAAAGATCATATCCCTCTAAAGAGTTATCAATTTCTTTATTTATATATTCAGTTAAAAATTCATTATCAGGTATATCGTTATCAATAATATTTTGAATTACTCTGTTTCTTAAGTTATCTAAAAGTTTTTTGTCTTTAAATATTTCATAATCGGAGGAGTCTTTAGCTAAAATGTTTTCTTTACTATCTAATTCAAAGACATCAGATAAGGTTTTTTTCATTTTTCATCCTCCTTTTTATCTTGACTATTTTCTTTAGGTTTACTATTTTCAATTAGTGTTAAAGCAAGTGATTTTAATTTTTCCCATTCTTTTTTATCAGTAAATGATACGCTCTTATTGTTTATTAAAATTTGTCCCTCTAAAAGGAATTTATCTATATTTTTTAAATGCATTGATTTAGATATAGTAAAATCAATATTATTTTTTATAATACTTCTTATATCAAACATTGAATAGTAGTTTTTACCTGGCATTACTGATTCGTTTAAAAGAGTGTAATAATTGGTAAATCCAGCATCTTTCATAATTGAAATAAAAGATTTAGTATTTTTTAAATCAAAAGTATCATTGGTAAAGATATATAAAATGGCATCACTATTGTCTATAGTTACTATATTAATTTCATTTAAATTGTGAGTTGTATCAATTAAAATGACATCATACTTATAAATAACATTTCTAAAGATAAGTGGAATATATTTTGAATCTATTTTCGAAGCCATACGCGGATCTTTTGGGGCTGCTATTATATCAATATTTTCTGAGTATGCGAAAAGATAATCTTCTATTTTTTCATAGCGATTATTATTTAAATCTTCTACTAAATTGAAAATTGTTTTATCATTTGTACTATTTAAATAAGTTGCTACACTACCACCATATAAGTCAAAGTCAATAATTAAGGTTTTATAACCTAATTTTTCATATGTTCCTGCAAGATTAAGGGTAGTTATAGTCTTTCCTACTCCACCTTTGGTTGATGTTACTGTAATTATTTTCCCGCGATTACTTTTCATATTATTTCCCCTTTTCTTCTATTATTAATTTTCCATTTTCATATTTTGCTTGTTTTTGTACTTTTATTTTATAATCTTTAAGACCTATAATTGATCCAAAAATAGGTTTTAAATTAGTTTCCAAATCTATTTCATCAGAATTTAAAGTAATTACCTTTATGTTTTTATCATTTTTTCTTATTACGTTTATAACGTCTTCTTTATTTTTGGTTTGCATACTTTTAAGTGAAGAATCTGCTATCGATGATAGTTTTGAATTATTAGAGTAGATATATGCTGTATCAAATACAAAAGCAAATAGTCCAAAAATAAGTGGTAAGAGAGCAACAAACAAAACTAGAGTTTGTCCTTTATTATTCATTAAGAATAGTCCTTTCGGTTTTTATCCTATAAGGGTTTTCAAAAAATAGTCCAGAAAACGGTGTAATTAATTTAACTTTTTTTTCTACTTTTATAGTAAGTGAATCTCCATTATTTGAGTATAAGACGTTTATATCTTTATCGATATTTTGGTTTACATATTCGTTTGATTTGCCACTTTCTTTATAAGTTACAATATCTTTAGTTACGTTTTCTAAATGATTTTTTTGGTAAAAGATATTTGAAAAATCAATGATAATAAATATTATCATTATAATAACTGGGAGAATTATAACAAATTCTACCAAGGCTTGGGCTTTATTACTCAATTTCATTTGGACTTTCGCAGTGACCTTCTCCTGCTTTATCTCCTTTAACATATACTTCGCCAACTAATTCACATGACGATTTAGTAACTGAATCTTTTAAATATCCTCCGAGTAAAGTTACTAAAGATATGGCAATAACGCTTATTATTGCAATTATTAAAACGTATTCTACAAGAGTTTGTCCCTTATTATTGACATATTTCATCTTACTCACCTATTTTCCTACTCTAATTTTATAAAAAATGAAGAAAAAAGTCAATTACTTATACTATAATTTAAAATTTTTGCATAAAA
Source organism: uncultured Bacilli bacterium (assembly GCA_947628535.1). Lineage (GTDB taxonomy): Bacteria > Bacillota_I > Bacilli_A > RF39 > UBA660 > UMGS1449. The sequence continues at coordinate 7,847 of CANRAF010000004.1, forward strand.
ATTATTAGGTGATGGTTGTGGATACTATAAAAAAATATTTAAAAAGTACTTTAATTACAATTGGTCTTATGTTGGTATTTTGTTTTTTCCTTAATATTTTTAATTATTTTGAAATTTTACCTTTAAATGTTTATAAAATTATTTTAGTAATCTTTACTATTTTTAGTGTTTTTGTAGGTGGTTTTATTTTAGGTAAATCATCTTTAGAAAAAGGCTATTTAGAGGGATTAAAATTTGGAATTTTACTAGTATTTATCTTTTTTATAATTTCGTTTTTAGCATTTGATAAAGGATTTGATTATAAAAGTATTATCTATTACATAATTTTAGTTATTTCTTCATGTACATCATCGATGATTGGTATAAATAAAAAAGAAAGTAGTGAGTAAAGGTTATACTCTAAACTTTCTTTTTTTCTTTTTTTCCTATAAAGTTATCAATATTAGAAAATGAAATGTTTGGTTGCTCTTTAAAAGGAATGAAATTTTCTTTATTGTAAACGGATATATTAATAATAAATGTATCAGAGGTAGTATCATATGAAAGTTCATTATAATCATTTACATAGCAAACTATTAATGACTCATATAATTTTTTTTCAAACTCTAACATTCCTTTGTAAAAACCGCTTTTTTCTATTTTAATAGATGTCTTAAGAAATTCTTCCATAGAATAAAGTTTTTTTGTCTCTTCTTTTTTCATAGCCATTATTTCAGTTTCTTGAGATATTGTATCAAATTTTTTAAATATTATATAATCCTCTACTATGTTAAGCGGGAAAAATACAGTATTTATATCTTTGAGATCATCAAAGGTATTATATTCTTTTTTTATGAAAACTTCTTTTAATTTTGACATAGAAACACATCCTTATTCAATAAAATCTTTTAAAATGTAATTTGATATATATAAATCATCTTCTGCTATATAAAAATTTTTCTCTGTCTCTTTTAATTTACTTACATCAAATATATCTTTTATTTCTTTGTTGTATCTTTTTTTAAAGTCATTTTTTTCTACCCCTTTTATCTTTCTAAGTCCTAAAATCATAAAATTTTCCATATCTATTTTTTTGGTTATTATCTCTTCATCTTTTTTATAGCTTCCTTTTAAATAGTTAGTTAAACTTCTGGTATTTGTATATCTTATATTATTTATGTATCCTGAAGCGTTAAGACCAAAACCATAATATTTTTGATTATTCCAGTATGTTAGATTATGTCTTGATTCAAATCCATCTTTTGAAAAATTACTTATTTCATAATGATTATAGCCATGTTCTTTTAAAGTTTTTACTATTAAGTCATACATATCTCTTGATAAATCATCATCTATTTCCTGATAATTTTTAACTTTTAAAACTGTATTATTTTCTAAAATGAGTGAGTATATTGAGATATGATTTATATCTAAATCTAGGAACTTTTTTAAATCTTTTTTTAGCATGGCTATGGTTTCTCCATTTATACCATATATTAAATCAATATTTATATTATTAAAGTATTTTTTGGCTAACTTTATTTTTTTTGTAACAGAGAAATTATAGTTTCTACCAAGGATAGAGAGAAGTTTTTTATTAAATGATTCTACTCCTATACTTAATCTGTTTACTTTACCCTCTTTTAATATTTTTAAAAGATTTTCATTTATATTTTCTATATTACATTCAAAAGTAAATTCGGCATTTTCTGAAAGATTTAAACTATTTGTTATTTCAAATAACTTTTTTAATTCATCATTTTTTAAAGAAGAAGGAGTCCCTCCGCCAATATATAAAGTTTCAAGCATTTCTCCTTGATAGAATTCATTTACTTCTTTTTCTAGCTCATTTAAATAACTTTTTACTAATTTTTCATTATAATACATTTTGCAAAAATCACAATAAGTACAAATTTTTTGACAAAATGGAATATGAATATAACACGATTTAACCACGTCTTTTGTGACTTCCTTTAAATTGTCCTGTTTCATTTTTTTCAAAGTCATTATTTAAAGCGTAGTTTAAACCTCCTTTTTGGTTCCCTTTTAATTTATTTTTTTCTCTCATTTGCTTTATTTTTGCGACTTTTTCTTTGCCAATTAAATCTACTGCATAATCGGATGTCAAATCTCTTCCAACAGTACTACTTGATGACTTTATATTTTGAAATGCTAGAAGCTGCGCTAGAGCTTCATCACTTATTTCTCCGTCATTTTCCATAAACAGTTCAATTGTCATTGCAACTCTTTTATATATTTTTTCTTTTTGATTTTCACTTATCATTTTATTTTACTCCTTTTCCTATTCATCTACTTTTAAAATTGATAAGAAGGCATCACTTGGAAGTTCTACTGATCCTATCGTTTTCATTTTCTTTTTTCCTTCTTTTTGTTTTTCAAGAAGTTTTCTTTTTCTTGATACATCGCCACCATAACATTTTGCAAGAACATCTTTGCGCATTGCTTTTACTGTTTCACGAGCAATTATTTTTGATCCTATTGCTGCTTGAACTGGTACTTCAAACATTTGTCTTGGAATTATTTTCTTTAGATTTTCAGTAATTGTTTTACCACGCTGATAGGCAAAATCTTTATGTACTATTATACTTAAAGCATCGATTACTTCGCCATTTAATAATATATCCATTTTTACTAAATCACTTTCTTTGCTATCTATTATTTCGTAGTCAAATGAAGCATAACCTTTAGTTGCACTTTTTAATTTGTTAAAAAAGTCATAAACTATTTCTGATAAAGGAAGTTCATAGATGATATTTACCCTTGTTTTATCTATGTAATCAAGTCCTATGTAAGTTCCTCTTTTGTTTTGACAAAGTTCCATAATTGGACCAATATAAGAGGAAGGTGCAAAAATAGATGCTTTTATATATGGTTCGGTTATTTTTTTGATATTTACTTTATCTGGCATTTTGGACGGAGAATCTATTTTTATTTTTTCGCCATTAGTTTTCTCAACTTCATAAATAACTGATGGTGATGTTGCAATTAAATCAATTTTAAACTCTCTTTCGATTCTTTCCTTTGTTATTTCCATATGAAGTAGTCCTAAAAAACCGCATCTGAAACCAAATCCTAATGCTTTTGATACTTCAGGAGTATACTCTAAAGAGGCATCATTTAATTTTAGTTTTTCTAAGGCTTCTTTTAAATCTTCATATTTTTTTGAATCAATTGGATATAGTCCGCAGTAAACAAATGGTTTTATTTCTTTATAACCTGATAGAGCCATTTTACAAGGACTTGATTCGCTTGTTATTGTATCTCCTACCCTAACATCGCTAATACTTTTTATAGAAGCAGTTAAAAAACCAACTTCTCCTGTTTTTAATTCGTTTATTTCTTTTTCTTTAGGTGTATGGATGGAAAGTGAAACTACTTCGTATGTAGCACCAGTTTTCATCATTTTTATTTTATCTCCAACTTTTACTTTCCCATTCATTACTCTTATTGATAGGACAACTCCGCGATATGGGTCAAAAAAACTATCAAAAATTAAAGCACTTAATTCTTCTTCTTGACTAATCTTTTTTGGTGCGGGAATTTTTTCTACAACGGCATCTAAAAGCTCTTTTATACCAATTCCTTCTTTAGCAGAACAAAGAATTATATCTTCTTTTTCAAATCCAAGGGTTTCTGTTATTTCATTTATAACTCTATCTACTTCTGCATTTGGAAGATCAATTTTGTTAATTATAGGGATTATTTCAAGGTTATTATCAAGCGCTAGATAAAGATTCGCTAAAGTTTGGGCTTCTATTCCTTGCGATGCATCTACCACGAGTATTGCTCCCTCACAGGCTGCTAGAGAACGAGATACTTCATAAGTAAAATCTACATGTCCTGGAGTATCTATTAAGTTTAAAAGATATTCTTCATTATCATATTTATATTTTAAAGATACAGCATTTAACTTTATAGTGATTCCACGCTCTCTTTCAAGTTCCATTGTATCAAGAGCTTGGTTTTTCATCTCTCTTTTATCTACTGCATTAGTAATTTCTAAAATTCTATCGGCAATAGTACTTTTACCATGATCGATGTGAGCAATAATACTAAAATTTCTAATATGGGATAAATCCATTTTGATCACCTATCTAAATTTTATCATAATTTTTATTACTTTACACAATATTTCTTATGGTTTAACATATTTTTACATTTTTTACTTGTTTTATTACTTTTTTTCTTTTATAATTTATTCTAGGAGGGAAGATATGAAAAGGGAAAAAAATTTTTATTATATTTTTGTAGCATTTTTATTTGTTACTTGTTATATAACATGCTACATTTTATCTAACAGAGTAATTGAATTTGGGGCTTTAACAGCAACTGCAAGTGCTCTTATTTATCCACTTACATATTTTATAGCAGTATTATTTTATGAAAGGTACGGAAAAAACAGAGTCTTTGAACTTATTAATTTCTCAATCATTTCGCTTATATTCATGGGAATTATGATTGGATTTGCTTCGACATTTACTGTTTATGGCGGCTATGATGGATTAGAAAAAATATTTGATATTGATTTTAGAATTCTTTTCTCATCTGTAATTGCCTTTATGGTAGGTCAATATGTAAATATAAAACTTTATGATTTTCTTGGACATAAAAAAGGTTTTGATTTCTTGGTATCTGGAGTAATTGCTATTACAATTGATAGTTTCTTATTTATTGGACTTTCATATTTTGGAGAGATGACATTTAAAGAATTATTTACTTTAGCAACTGGTCAATATTCATTAAGTGTAATTGCAATACTTATTTATGCACTTTGCTTTAATTCTCTTATTCCTACTTTAATTGAGACTAGAGATGATGATTTAATTAGTGATTATGATTTTGATAAACCTAAAACAAAAAAGAGTACAAGTTCTAAGAAAATTACTAAAGAAGAAACTAAAACAAAAAAGGACCAATAATGGTTCTTTTTATTTGTAATTTTTTTGCATTTGTTTCATAACTTGATTTACTTGTTTTTGACTTGGAGTTCTACCCATAGATGACATCATTACTTTTATCATATTTTCATCTATAGGGGGATTCTTTTTTAAATACTTTTTCATAAATAATCTTGCACCGAAAAAGCCTATTATAAGACCTGCTACAAGGCCAATTACTATCATTAATATATCATGTAACATTTTATTACCTCCATATACTTATTGTATAAGATAATTTATGATATTGCAAGTATAAATATTATTAATAATTCTTTTATATTTTTCTTTTTTATACCCACTATATTTAAATTAAAAAGTGATTTTATTATTAATTAGATTGTTTTACTTTTTTTCTATCTAAAAAGAAAAAATTTTGCTCTTTAAAATTACATACAAAAAAATTGTCTTTCATTTCATTTAAAGTTTTAAAAAATGATGGATTTGTAGTATTACTTTCAATTTTTATATTAGAATTTTTAACTGTTAATATGGATATTTCGTTTAAAAATAAATTATTTATAATATGTTCATTTCCACTTTTAGAATACATTATTTTGTCTTTATATTTATCTTTTATGTAACCACTTATTTCATCTTTATCTAAAAAATTACTTATTTGAGAAAATAAGCTATATCCATATTCTTTATCACTTGTTTTCATATTGTAAATTCTATTAAAAATAAAAAATAATTCACTTGGTTTGTCTTTATATAATTTATAAAACTCTTCTTTTACACTAAAAATATAGAAATTATTCATTTATATCACCAAGAGTAGTATACAAGGAAATATAATAATTTTTTGTCGAAAAAAGAAAGAGTTTTAAAATTTTACTCTTTCTTCAATGTAACTTTCTACTTCATCTAAATTTAAAGTAATTTGCTTCATAGTATCTCTATCTCTAATTGTTACAGTATTATTTTTTAATGTTTCATCATCTACTGTTAGAGAAAATACTGTTCCGCTTGCATCTGCTCTTCTATATCTTTTACCTATTGATCCAGTTTCATCATAACTTGTCATAAATGATTTGGAAAGTTTTTCATAAATTTCTTTGGCTTTTTCACTGTGATATTTTTTTACAAGTGGTAAAACTGCGAGTTTATAAGGTGCGAGAAATGGGTGAAGTTTTAATACTTCTCTTGTGTCTTCTCCTACTTTTTCTACGTGATAAGCATCAAAAAGGAGTGCGAGGACAGTTCTATCAAGACCATATGTTGATTCAATGACATAGGGAATATATTTTTCATTTGTTTCAGGATCTAAATATTCATGACTTGTTTTACTAAATTTGGTATGGTTTGAAAGATCAAAATCAGTACGATTATGAGTTCCATTAATTTCTCCCCAACCAAATGGAAATTTATATTCAATATCAGCGGCTTCTTTAGCATAATGAGCAAGTTTTTCGTGATCTTTAAATCTTAGTTTTTCTTTATCAAGTCCTAAATCTTCATAAAATTTAAGTCCATATTCTTTAAAGTAATTATATAGTTTTTCGTCTTCACCTTTTTTACAAAATGTTTGATATTCCATTTGCTCGAATTCAATTGTTCTAAAAGTAAAGTTACCTGGAGTTATTTCATTTCTAAAGGCTTTCCCTATTTGACCAATTGAAAATGGAAGTTTTGCTCGCATTGTTCTTTGTACGTTTAAAAAGTTTACGTACTCTCCTTGAGCGTTTTCTGGTCTTAAATAAATAACGTTTTTACTATCGTCTGTTACTCCACGATATGTTTCAAACATTAAATTAAATTCTCTTATTTTAGTAAAGTTTGATTTACCACATTTAGGACAAGGAACTTTTTTTTCGCTTATAAACTTTTCCATTTCTTCTTTTGTCATAGCATCAGCATTAGTATTTTTATCAAAGTCATCAATTAAATTGTCTGCACGATGACGAGTTTTACATTCTTTGCAGTCTACAAGTGGATCGGAAAATGAAGCTACATGTCCAGATGCTTCCCATACTTTTGGGTGCATTAGTATATCTGCATCTACTTCATAAGCATTTGCTCTTTCCTGAATAAATCTTTTTCTCCAGGCATCTTTTACATTGTTTTTAAGTCTTGCACCAAGTGGTCCATAATCCCAAGTATTGGCAAGGCCTCCATATATTTCACTTCCGGGAAAAATAAAACCATAGTTTTTACAAAAATTTACCATTTTTTCCATATTCATTTTTATGTTCCTCCTTGACATAATTTACTATCTATATTTTATTATAAATTGTTTTTTTTGTAAATATCAATTTTAATACCACATAGCAGTATAATTTCCATCTTTTTTATAATAGCTATCCATTAAATTAACTGTTTCAAAATGTTTATAAAGTTCAGATTTTTTATAAGTATTTACATTTAGTCCAAGTGGCTCTATCCATAAAGATTCCGCAACATAATAATTTTTTTCATCTACTCCAATTACAATAGCAGAATGTCCTTCGGAAACTGTTACTTCTCCAAGCAAATCACCTGCTTTTATTTTATTAGACATGGATAGTTCTTTTGTCAAAACTCTTTCTTCACCAATTCCATTTAAATCATTTGAATTTTCTCCGCCAGAATGTGCTCCAAGATCCCCAGGATCAAAGCCACCATTAAAGAGTGCCCATGTAGTAAAACCACTACAGTCAAGACCATTTTTCCTCATACCTTTACTTGGTTTTGAATATATTGGACATCCCCATGGATTAGGGCCTTCCAAAGAATAACTGATATTATCAAATTTACTATCAGTAAGATATAAGCCTTTGTGATAATACCTTCCCTCTCCATCTACTTTGTTTTCATTAGAAAGTCTACCATTTTCAGAAAAATAACTTATTCTATATGGAAATTCTAAAGTTAAAAATCTAACAGCCTCTACGACTCCTGCTCTTGTTTTGTAACCTTTTTCATTAATTCTATATTCAAGTATTTCATCAAGTAATTTTTCTTCGTTATAACTAAACATGTTACATGTTAGATAATCTCGATTATAATCATATTCTTTAGGAATTTTTGAAATTAAATCAGTTACTACTACTTTAATTTGTTCTTTGCTATTATAACCACTTAAACTTATAATTGATTTTCCTGGTTTAAGTCCTGTAATTTTATTATTATTTATTAAAACATTAGAATTATTTGCTTTTAAATTAATATTCTTACTTAAAATACTAGTAACTTTATATTTAACAACACAACTATCTTTCAAAGCTAAATAGCATTTTTTTGTGTATAATTCTACATCTAAAATTTTACCTTCGTATTTAAAGTTTAACAATTTATTTTTATATTTTAAGTAAATTTTATAACTATTTCCTTTATCAATATCTGCACTACATTTATTGTTTTTTATCTTATTCCATATGCTTTTATTATTTATATCTATCTGAACATCTTTTTCGACAACAGAACATAAAACATCATCCTTTAACTCATTAAATGTGATATTTACTGTTCCGTTATCATATGTAATATTATTTACATAAATATCTTTAATATCATTAGAATAATAATTATAATAAATATAATAACATCCCCCTAAGCATATAAGAATTGCAAGGGTTAGCAGGGAAATATAAAAAAACATTATATTTTTGTCTTTATAATTGTTTCCACTATTTTTGCTTATATAATTACTATTAAATGATTTCGTCTTAAAAATTATTTTCTTCACTTAAATCACCGCTACTGCCTTATTTTGACAATTTTAATTATAAACTAATACCATATTTTTTTCAATTATTTTGTTAAATTTGCTCTTTTGTAAATAGCCAAAATATAAAACATTTGTTTGACAATATATATCTTTTATGCTATTCTAAAATTGGAGGTATAATATATGGAAAAACTAACTGTTAAACAAGCAAGAGTTTTAGAAGAACTAAAAAAATATATCGCTAAAAAGGGATATCCCCCTACTGTAAGAGAGTTATGTGCACTTACTAATTTGAATAGTACTGCAACAATTCATGTTCATCTAGACCATCTTGCAAGTAAAGGATATATCAAAAAAGATAAAGATAAAAATAGAACAATTGAACTTTTAGTACCTAACGAATATAACCTAAAAGATGAGGGAACTGTTGCTATTCCTCTTTTAGGAAAAGTAACTGCTGGAAACCCTATTGAGGCAATTGAAAGACCTGACGAATACTTTGACGTTCCCGCAAGTTTAATTAATCCAAGAAAAGAAACTTTTTCACTTAATGTAAGTGGTGAGAGTATGATTAATGCCGGAATATACGATAATGATATAGTTCTCGTAGAAAGATTAAATACACCTCAAAATGGCGATATTGTTGTTGCTATGAATGAAGATAATGAGGTTACTGTTAAAACTTTTTATAAAGAAAAAGATCATATTAGACTTCAACCTGAAAATGATTCTTTCGAGCCAATTATTTTAAATAATGTTACTATTTTAGGAAAAGTTGTAGGGTTATACAGAAAAATGAAATAAAAAACAAAAGGAAAGTATTTAAACTTTCCTTTTTCTATTCCCCTTTTTTATTCTTTATTATTAATTGCATTTAATAAATTTACTTTAAACATATCTTTTTCTTTATTTGTTTTAGAAATCATTACACCTTTGTAAGTACTTAATTCACTTCTATGACCTTCATCTAAAATTGAATCAGGTGTTATATTAGTAAGAAGTACTACTCTAGATGATTCATATACTGTATAATGAAGAGTTAATTCACCATGCACTTTAGCAAATAAATTATCGGTTGGTAATTTAAGTTCAAATGTTTTGGTGTTTTCCTTTGAATCTGTTGAAACTAACTTACCTAGAAATTTACCTTCTCTAATACTTGGATAGTATTCAAAAGTAAGTTTTTTGTAGGCAAGCATGTTGTATTTTCTTACAGATCTTTCTTTTTTTCTAAACTCATTTTCATTTACATATTCAAAGTGATAATGTAATTTCTTATTTTCCATATTACCTAACCCCCTTATATTTTTGGTAATCTTTAATAAGTGCTTAAATTATAGCATATTTTGAAAAAAATGTCAAATATTTTGGGAGTTTTTTAAATTTTTAAAGTAAATACCAAAGCTTTTTACCATCTTTTCTGACTTCTTTTATTATTCCGCTTCCTATACATCTATCACCTATATATAGAGCACATACTTGTCCTGGTGTTACACTTTTTACGTTATTATATTTAATTAAAAGTTCTTTATCATTTAAATATTCAATTTCTACAGGGACATCTTTACTTCGATATCTAAATTTGGCACTGCACTTTGTTATTTTTTCATCTGTATTTAAAACTAAGGTATCAATTATGCAACTATCTGAGTATAAATATTCGTTATTTTCTCCTTCTGCAACATATAAGATGTTTTTATTTAAATCTTTACCTACTGCAAATAATCTTTCTTTGGTCCCTCCAATATTTAAGCCTTTTCTTTGTCCTATTGTATAGTGCATTAATCCTATATGCTGTCCTACTACTTTATTTGTTTTTATATTTATAATAGTTCCTGGTTGATTTGGAAGATAATTAGTTAGAAATTTTCTGAAATTTCTCTCTCCAATAAAGCATATTCCTGTTGAATCTTTTTTGTCTTTTGTTATTAGGTTATACTCTCTAGCAATTTTTCTAACCTCTTCTTTTTTCATATCCCCTAAAGGGAATAAAACGTTTTCTAATTGTTTTTTATCTAGTTGTGAAAGAAAATATGACTGATCTTTATTTTCATCTATTCCTTTATATAAATTGCCATCTTTTAATATTGCATAATGACCTGTTGCTATGTAGTCAGCATTTAATTTTTTTGCTTCTTTAATAAATAAATCGAATTTTATATATTTATTGCACATTACATCAGGATTAGGAGTTCTTCCTTTTTTTAGTTCCTCTAAAAAATAAGTGAAAACATAGTCCCAATATTCTTTTACGAAATCTACTCTATGCAGTTTTACTCCTAACTTTTCACATACTTTTTTAGCGTCATTATAATCTTGTTCCTGAGTACATATATCATTTTCTAGAGTTGGGTTACCATTTATATCATTGTTTATTAAACTATCCCAGTTACGCATGAATAATCCTTCTACTTCATATCCTTGATTTTTCAAAAGGATTAACGCTACTGATGAATCTACTCCTCCGGAAACTCCTACTATAACTTTTTTCATAATATCACCAACTAACGCTTACATTATAGCATAAAGTTAGTTATTTGTAAAAATAAAAGGTCAATAATAACCTTTTATATCTTTCCAAATAGATTTATTAAAACAGGATCTATAAATACATTCATCATACTTATTGCTATTACTGCTATAAAAGAATAAAGTAAAACTTTGAAATATTTTTTTATATTATTTTTAATATCTATTTCTTCTTTAGTGAAGCATAATTTGATTATTTTATAAGATATTTTTATTGCAAAAAAGGTTAAAATAAATAAAACTGTTATGTAACATATTTTAGTAGGTACAAGATAAAATAATGAACCAATTATACCTTTTGCGCTATAAGTATTAAAGATACTTGCTATTGAAAAACCAATACTAAATAGTTCACAAAAATAGATAAAAATACATGCTATAACTCCGATTACACTAATACCTAAAATCCAAATTAAAAAGGTATTAAATGTATTACTTAATATACTTTCTTTTAACAAATTTAAGTAATCATAACTTTCTTTTATCGTAAAATAATTAGTAATAGATTCATTTACTGTATTTTTATCTTGTCCATTCATTAAAAAGAAAAAAACTACCCCTAATAATAATGAAAAAATAGAAAAAGAAATGAGAAATATAAATAGATTTTTTGCATTAAATTTTACTTTTTTTAGACTAAATGATTTAATACTTTTATTTTTTAAATTCATTCTCATATTATCACCACTAAATTATATTTTTTTAAATATGTAAATAGTCTATTTTTTATTAGACAAATTTCTTATCATAATTGACTAGAATTTTTCTCTTTGTTATAATTATTGTAGCGGAGGTGCTTTATGAATAAAAAATTTCAAAAAATAGTAATTTTCCTTATGCTTTTTGGACTTTTAGGGTCTTCAGTTGCTGTTTGTATTTATTATATTGTTTCAGCACATGTCTTAGGTTAAGTTAATTAACTTAATTTTTTTTATAATTGCGGTCATAATAATAATGGTGATATTATGAGCGTTTTATTTTTATGTATAAAAATTTTTCTAGTAAGAATTGTTGATGTTACTCTTGGTACTTTAAGAACAATTATTACTGTTAAAGATAAAATATTTTTAGCAAGTGTTATAGGTTTTTTTGAAACTTTAGTGTGGTTTTTAATTGTTAATGAGGCACTTGATACTACTTCTGATAGTGTTTTTATTGGAATATTTTATGCTCTTGGATTTGCCTGTGGAACTTATATTGGTGGTAAAATATCTGGTAGAGTTATAAAGGGGAATTTATCTGTTCAAGTTATTACTTCAAAGGCCACTAACGGATGGCTTAAAAATTTAAGAGATAATGGTTTTGCAGTATCAGTTATGGATATTAGACAAAAAGATGAAGATCCTGATAAATATATGTTTTTCTTGGAAATAAATAAAAATGATTTCGATAAATTACACAAACTTATAAAAAAATTTGATAAAAATGCTTTTATTGTGGTTAATGAAAGTAAAACTGTTATCAATGGTTATTTTAGTCAAAAATAAAAGAACCTACTCTTTTATTTTACATTTAAAGTAAAAGCAAGTTCCTTTATTTGTTTTTGACTCTATTCCATATTCAAAATGATGTTTTTCTAAAATTTCCTTTACTATTGAAAGGCCAAGTCCTGTTCCAACAGTTGTTCTTCGGTGCCTTTTATTAATTCTAAAATATTTATTCCAAACAAGTTTTTTATCTTCTTCGCTGATACCTTTACCAGTATCAATTATTTTTACCTTTAAATAGTTATTTTCTTCTTCAAAAGCAACTTTTATTTTCTTATCATCTCCAGTATAATTTATTGCATTATTAATAAGATTATATATTACTCTTTCAATACCTTTTTTATCTGCTTCAATTATATAGTTTTTGGTTTCATTAAATTCAAAAGTGTATCCTTCATTTTTATAAATAGCAAATCTTTCTAAAATTATTTCTATTTCTTTTTTTATGTTTATTTTTTCAAGTTTTAATTTTGACGTTCCAGATTCCATTTTTGAAAGAAGCAAAATATCATTAACAAGAGTGTTTAATCTTTCTGCTTCATCTATTATAATATTTAAATCTCTTTCTCTTTTCTTTTTGTTATTATAGTTTAAATCTTTTGCAGATGATGCATATGCCTCTATCATGGTGAGTGGTGTTTTTAAATCATGGCTAATATTTGCAAGAAATTCTTTTCGAAGTTCTTCGGTTTTTTCAAGTTCTCTTGCAGCTTCATTTAAGGTACTTGCAAGTTCTTTAAGCTCTAAAACTTCACTATCACAAGTAAATTTTATTTTTTCTCCTTTTTTAGCAAGTTTTTTAGCCGTTAAATTAATTTTTAAAATTGGATCTGCAATTCTTCTTGAAAAGTAATAAGAGATAATAAGAGATAAAATTAAAACTATTATAGTTACTATAAACAGTTGTCCTTTTAAAAGATTTATACTTCTATCCATAGGTTTTAATGATAAATTTGCAAGCACATATGTATCATTATTTATTTTTTTACCATAAACTAATGACTTATTATTATATACTGTATTTACAAACTCAAGTTTTAAGTATTTTTCATCACTATTTATAAAGTTGTTTCTTATTACTGAAATAGCAGTATTATCTTTACCAGCACAATTTTTATAATAATCTGAATAGTATACAAGTTCATTATTTTCTATTATTTGAATGCAAACTTCATTATTTAATGAAATATCGTCAATTATATTTTTGGCATTTTCATCTTCAATGTTTTTTTCTATTAAAGTAATAGTTTCTTTTAAAACTTTATTTTGATTCATTTTATAGTAAGTATTAAAAAATAGAACTTGAAAAAAATATAAAAATCCGAGGATTATAGCAGAGAATATTAGAAAATATATTAAAAGATTTGCTCTTAGACTTCTAGTCTTTAATTTCAAATTTATATCCTACTGCTCTTACGGTTTTTATTAAATTTCTATATTCTCCAAGATTATTTCTAAGCATTTTTATGTGAGTATCTACTGTTCTATCATCTCCGAAAAAATCAAATCCCCATATTTTTTTTAAGAGTTGTTCTCTTGATAAGGCAACGTTTTTATTATCAATAAAATATAATAAAAGATTATATTCTTTGGGCGTTAATGCTATTTCTTTGTCATTTATAGTTACGCTGTGTCCAATTTTATCTAATTTCAAACCTTTATAAGAAAAAACGTCAGTTTCTTCTTTTTTATTTCTTTTTAGCACTGCTTTTATACGGGCCATTAACTCTTTAGGAGAAAATGGTTTAGTCATATAATCATCTACCCCTAAATCAAATCCTAAAAGTTTGTCTGCTTCTTCACTTCTCGCCGATAATACTATAGTGGGAATATTTTTAATACTTTTTATTTCACGATATGAAGAATAACCATCAAGTTTTGGCATCATTAAATCAAGAATTATAATATCATAATCACTTGTTTTTACTTTTTCAATTGCTTCAATACCATTTTCTGCTTCATCTGTCATATAGCCTTCATTTTGACAGTATTCTCTTATAATATTTCTTATTAGTTCTTCATCATCTACTATTAAAACTTTCATATAGTTTTCTCCTCTCAGGATCTATTATAACATTTATTAAAAAAGACCAAAAGTCTTTATATTTAAGTTTTGAAAGAGGCAAAGTAAATATATTGATATGGATTTGTTTAATACAGGTTAAGGTTTAAATAAACTAATAATTATAAAAAAATAAAGTGAAAACTAATTTTTTAACCTCTTTCATTTTAAATATTAAAATACAACTGTGTAACTTGTTAGTGTAATTTATGAAAGTTTTGTGAAATATAAGAAAAGAGCAATTTAATGCTCTTATTCAGACTCTTTTAACATATTTGTAATTAAAATACCAAATCCTTTATGTGGGTCATCAACAACTACGTGGGTTACTGCTCCTACTAATTTATTATTTTGAATTATTGGAGAACCACTCATTCCTTGCACAATACCATTACCTGTGTTTAAAAGTTTTTCATCAGTTACTTCAAATAAAATATTTTTTGTTTCATGTGTTTTATCTATATTTAAAATATTTATTTCAAAGTTTTCTTTAGCTGATCCATTAATTACTGTTTTAATGTATGCCTTTCCTTTTTCTATATCATTTGATATTGGAATGAGGTCATTTTGATTATAACTTTTTTTATAGGTTCCATAAATTCCTGTTTTGTCATTTTTATCTATATTTCCGTATACAATATCATCATTATAGATGGCATTTTTCTCCCCTACTTGTCCACGATTGGCTTTTTCAATACCTGTTACATCTGATTTAAATATTTTACCATTTGCTATTTCAAATTTAACTCCTGTTGTAGATTCTAAAATTTCATGTCCTAAGGCTCCGAATCTCTTGGTTGTGGGATCAATAAATGTTAAAGTTCCTATTCCAATTATGCTGTCTTTTACATAAAGACCTGTTTTATATATTTGACCATCTTTTTTAAGTTTTAAGGTAGTTGTTTTTTGGTTTTCACCACGTTTATAAGTAATTTTTAGGCTTTCATTGTTATTTGAATATTTTGATAGATCAGTTATCCCATGAATAACAGTATCATCTACCTTTAAAATAACATCTCCTATTTTAAGTCCGGCATCTCTTCCTGGAGATTTACCATTTACGCTATAGAAACCTACAATAAGTACACCATTTGAATTAACTTCTATTCCTACATTTTCTCCTCCAATGATTACTTCATTTGAATAAGCATAAGCAGAAGTTGGTATAATAATAGTAGTTGCTAAAAGAATCATTAATAGTTTGTTTTTAAAATTTTTAAAAAACATTTAATCAACTCCTTAAACAAACTACCATTATTATTATCTGCAGTGATGTAAAAAATATATGTTTCAATATTTACCAAATATTTAATTCTTTATTATTTTAGTAATATCCTTCATTTTTAAATCATCATTTTTTATTTCATAATATAGACTTTCAATTGGTTTTAATAAGAGCATTAATAAAATGAAAATTACTGCAATTGTTTGATATAAAGTTTTTTCTTTTAAATTTTTTAAAAGTTTGTTTATTAGAGTATTAAATAAATTATTAATTTTAGATGTGCTAAAAATAATTACTAGGATAAGCGTTAAAATTAATGCATATAATACATAGATATCATCGTATGTTTTATAAGAAAAGATTTTTTGAAATATTAAAGTAAATGGTCTATGAATTAGATATATTAAAAGGCAGTATTTTCCAGCATTTGTAATAATTTTAAGTTTTTTATCAGGAATTATTATATAAAGAGTGAATATAGCAATTAAACTTATAATAATTAAACCAATCCTAATAAAGACATCTTCAAAATCTTTGTAATGATAATATAAAAGTTTATTAGTAGAAATACCTAATTTTGTAGTTACTAAAAATGTTATTACTATAATGGAGCTTATAAGTAAGCAAATTAAAAATTTTTTAAAATTTTTAGTGTTTTGAAATTTAATTTTTAAATTTTTAAAATCATATTTGTAACCTATTAGGAAAAATGGAAAAAATGCTATTGTTCTTACTATTGATAATGTATTTCCAACATCACTCCAATAACCAATTAGTATAGAGATAAAAATACTAATTGGAAGAATGCCTTTTATTTTTGAAAGTGGTCTTATCATAAGACGCCAAGCTATTACTGAAAGCAAATACCAATATGAATATTGTGCTACTAAAAGATGAAATGAGTTTTCATGAAGATAAAATCTTGTAAATAGCATTAAAAAGGTATTAAAAATTAAATATATTACTATTAATTTAGCATATGATTTTGCTTTGAAAACATTTTCACTTCTACTTAAATAACCTGTTGTAAAAATAAATGCTGGCATGTGAAAAAGATAGATAAATGTAGTTATATCACTTGCTAAAGTATTTGTAAGATGAGTTTTATATGTAAAAAGGAAATGAGCAAAGACTACAAGTATTATTAGTATTCCTTTATAATTATCCCAAAATGCACTTCTCTGTTTCATTTTTTATCCCCCTATGTTATTATAGCATTATTTTATTAAATAAAAAAGACATGATTCTTATTATTTTTTCATATCTTTTTCGTTTAACTCTTCAAGCTCTTTTATATATTTTTCATAAATATGGCGTCTTCCAATTTGGTCTGGGGCCTGTGTTAAATCAAAGTTTGGCATACTATTTCCTTCAATTAGTTCAATTTCTCCTTTTTCTGTTATTGCGATATCCCATCCAATATGCCTTAACTCTGGAATAAGCCTACCACATTCTTCAATTGCTTTTATGATTTTATCAAAACATGGTACTTGAAAATCTTTAAATTTTACTTTGCTATCAGGGTGAATATCAGAGTATCTGTGATACATATCTATAGCATCAGATATTATTTTTCCTGTTTTTGGATCTACTATAGCTCCCATTCCACCACAATGGAAATTATCTACATCTTTTCCTTTTCTACCAAGTCTTGCGCATGCAATTAATATTCTTACTTTATCATCTGCACAACGAAGAGAATATACTCTAATAGTATTTAATGTTGTTCTATTGAATTTTGCCATATCTTTATGTTGTTTTACTATTTCTTCAACAATAAAATTATGGTCTTTGCAGTATTCATAAAGTTCATTAGTACTATTAAAATTTTTAGAATCAATAATGCATGCTCCACCCCCCCCAGTACCTTCTATAGGTTTAGCAAAAAATTTAGGGAATTCTTTTACAAACTTACTAAATTCTTCTTGGGTCGCAGTATTAGCATTTAAAAATTTTCTTTTAACATATTTTTTAAATGTTTTATTAAATTGTTCTTTATCCTTTAATAAATAGATAAATTCTCTATTATTTGCGGCTTTATATACTTTATATACCCATCCTCTGTTTAAGAACTTTTCTGATTCTTCAAATGTTCTATTGTATAGTTCAAAATCAAAGAAATCATGATACCAGTAACCATTTACTTTATAGGTATATAAAAATTTTATTAATAAATCCACCATGTCTTTATTAGTATTTTTAAAAAGATGGACTTGTCTTTTATAAATTTTTTTAAATCCTCTCATTTCAAATTTTATTTTATCTAAATACTCATTATCTTTAAAAACTATGTGTTTAACGTTTTTCTTTATGTCAGACTTAAACTCTAAACTATCTAATATATAAGTCTTGTGAATAGGAATATTTTGTATTTCACGGTATTCCTCAGGAAGTTTTGTTTTAGTTATAAGACATATTTCTCTAACTGTAAAAAGAGGAACATTTTTATATACATATGTTTTTTTAGGATTAACTTTCTTATATATTTTCTTTAATTTTCTTTTTACTTTTCTCACTATTTTCATTTGAAACCACTCCCTAGTCAAGATTTTTCATATATTCTTCATATTTATCTACTACTTCTTGGGCAGGCCCATCACCTTTTATTTCACCTTCGTTAAGCCAAATTACTCTATCGCAAAGTGATTTTAAGGTTTTAGAACTATGTGATACTATAATTACTGTTCTATTTTCATCATTTATTAATTCTTTCATTTTGTTGTAACTTTTTTCTCTAAAATGAATATCTCCTACTGACAATACTTCATCAATTAACATAATATCTGTTTCCAAAATAGCTGTTATTGAAAAAGCAAGTTTTGAATACATTCCTGATGAATATGAGAGTACAGGTTTATAGATAAAATCCCCAAGTTCGGAAAATTCTATTATTTCGTCTAAACGTTTTTTTATTTCTTCTTCAGTATACCCGAGAAGAAGTCCTGATAGAAAAATATTTTCGTATCCAGATAATTTTCTTTGGAATCCTACTCCAATTGAAAGTAAAGAAATGCTGTTTCCATGAAGATCGATTTCTCCACTATCTGCTGAAAATATACCTGCTATTGCTCTTAAAAGAGTAGATTTCCCACTACCATTTTTCCCGCATATTCCTACTATTTCACCTTTAGGTATTTCAAAAGATACATTTTTTACAGCATGGAAATTGCGAGCATTTACTAAATTATTTAAACCAGATTTAGCTATAGAAAATCTTTTTATTTCCTTATAGAAAATATTTAAATTTTTAACTGTTATTGCTATTTTTTCTTTTTTTGCCATTATCTCATCACCTTTACATAAGTATTTTCATATTTATAGATTGTTCTTATTCCAAGTAGTGCAAGTAAAAGCCCAATAACGAACCATGCACCCATCAAGGTGAAATCCATACTCATGCCATATAATAAAACATCACGGCACTGCGTTATGATCGCGGCTACTGGATTGGCTACTATTAATATCTCATTGTATGGCTCTGGGACTCTTTTATCTAAGGCAAAGAATACACCTGAAGCGTAAAATACAAGTCTTAAAGCAATTGTAGTAATGTTAGCTAAATCTTGAACAAATACTCCAAAATGCATAAATATAGCACAAATACCAAATGTAAATATAAATAGTATTATAAAAATTGGGAAAAAATATAGAACATTCCAAGTTATAGGTACTTGGTAAATAGCCATACAAATTATTACTAATAAGAATGAAATAAAGAATTTTACAGAATTTATGGACATTCTAGTAAGTAAAAGAATAAATTTTGGGACATACACTTTTGTTACAGTATCTCTATTTGAAAGGACTAAACGAACACTTGCAAGTAAACTTTTTTGAAAGAAACTCCAAATTGTAAGTCCAATAAATACGAACACAGGGAAATATTCAACACTTGAATTGAATACAACAATTGCTATAAATGTATAAATAAGCATAAAGCAAATTGGTTCTAAGAAAAGCCAAATCCAGCTTAAATATGATCCTGCTATTTCAGCTTTTAATCCAGATTTTGTTGCATATGCTATGTATTTAGAATATTTCTTTAAATCCTTAAAAAATCTTTTTATCATTCTTTATCATCTTCCTTTTGTTTTTTAAAGCTTTCATATTCATCGGGTGTATTATAATCAATAGTATTTTTATCTACTATTATAAATTTATCTTTTATTTGTTTTACATCAAATTCAAGGTTTTGAAATGATTGATATATTTGCCAGCCTTTACAGTTTCTTATTTTGCCTGAATTAAATAAATTTCTTACATTTTCAATGTGTTTTTTAAATAAAGATGAATCTTTTACTTTAATAGCAACAATTGATTTTTCATTTCCAAAGAATAAAATATCTTCAGGTTCTGTTTCAATTATTCTTTTTATATCTTTATCTGAATAATAAGTATCTCCATAAAGAAAACAAATATTGTTTTCAATAAGCTCAGCTGTAAATCTATCTAATTCAATTATATTTTGATTTGGTTCATATCTTGTTGCACCTTCAACTTCATATCTTTTGTCATGAGAAGTTATAATTATTTCACTATTTTTATCAAACTTTTTAAGTTGTCTTACTATTCTCTCTAAAATAACTTCGCCATTTATTTTCATCAAATGTTTTGGTGTATCTTTATAGTTGTTCCATCTTTTGCCTTTCCCATCGGCCATTATTATATATTTCATAACATCACCTTGATATTTTTATTTTTCTTTCATTTTCTTAATAATGTAATCAGTTATTAATTCAGTTGATTTACCAAGTTTTTTTGGTAAATATTTTTTTCTAAATTCTTGATAAGCTTTATTATCATAATTGTTCTTTCTTATTATTTCAATTAAATCTTTAACTCTTTTTGAAGAACATGTTGGAAGCACTTTATAAGCATCTAAGTTTATTCCATTATCTTTCATATATTTATCATAATCATATACGTAGAATAACACTTTTTTATTTAAAATAGCAGCCTCTAAACAAATAGATGAGTAATCAGTTATTACGTAATCTGCTACTGTTAAAAGTTCAGTAGATTTAAATTCTGGGCATTCATATGCTTTACTTTTACTAATATCTATTTTTTGATTAGGATGCCCTCTTACTATTAAAATAAAATCTTCCTTTTCACATTCTTTAAGAAGTTTTTTAGGACCATCTACTTCATATGTTCTAAATGTTGGAGCGTAATAAACTATTTTTTTGTTTTTAAATTCAGGATATTTTTTATAAATTTCTTTTTTTAGATTTTTTTCATTATCTAAAAGATAGTCTATCCTTGGAAGACCAAAATGTAATAAAATATCTTTTTTTACATTAAAGCCAGCCTCATAAAATTCATCAAAGGACTCTCCTCCTGCTAATATAGCATCATAGTTTTTATGCATACACATAAGATTAGCCATTTGTTTGCTTCTGCCAGATGTAGTATCTAAACTTTGATATCCTGACTTTTTAATTTTACCAATTGAATGCCATATTTGCAAGACAAATAGTGATTTTTTATGTTTTAGTATACATACTGGTATGCAATAGGAATCTATTATAGCAATTTTTGAAGTTGCTAAATGATACATTTGTTTTAAAGTTAGAAAAAAGAATTTAATACTATTAATTATACCTTTTTTCATTCTTCTGCAGATAAAAACCATTTTTATATTTTTATCCTTTTTTTCTAAACTTTCCTTTATTAAACGAAAATCAACGTTTATTTCATCAGTTTGTCTACTTATAAATACTACTTTTTTATTATTAGTAGGTAAAAGTTTTAAAAAGAAATATATTATTTTTAAAACGGCTTTAAATATGTGAATTAACAATACTTTCATAGTTATCACCTCATTAACTATTAATAGTTTAATGCATTATTTTAGTGTTTTAAAATAAGTTATTTTATAATTTTTTCTTTTCTGTAAAAATCTCCTAAAACGTTATTTCTTTGCCCTCCAAAAACTTGGATTATATTTACTCCTGATGAATTATTTGCTTCAATTACATATATATCATCATCAGTTGGTAAAACATCCCAGGCTACAAATTTAAATTCAGGAAGATTTTCAGCAAGTTTAATCATTTTGTTTTTTATTTGATTCCAGTTTGGAACTTTTACTCCTTCTATTTTTTTATTGGAATCAGGATGTTTTGAATATTCTTTTTTATTTTGAATTGATTTTGCTTTACTTAATATTCCTGTTTCTAAATCAATTTTTGCAACTAATCCACCTTTACTTCCATTATCCACTGGGATAGTTTTTTTACATCCTATTCGCTGAACTGCAAAAGGTATTTTTATATCACCTTCATCTCTTATGGTTATAATGCGAATTGTATTTGATGCTTTGTTATATATATTATCTAAATATTTTGCTTGCCTTATGCAAGTAGAAATAAAGTAATTATCATTTTCACTTAATATTTTTTTTATTTCTACTTCAGCCAACTTTTCAAAATTAACTGAAAATTCATTATTTGAAAAATCAATTCTGAATACCCCAATTCCTTTTCCTACAGAAATTGGTTTAAAAAATGTGCTCTTTTCTTTTTTTAATAAGCTTATTGCTTCATCAATTGTTGTCTCTTTATCGTCTTTATTTCTTATAACACCTTTTTCGCATTTTATTATAGTTTTTGGAGTTTTTATAAATTTTTCAATCATTTTCTCACAAATTAATTTGTTATTTAACATATATGAATTTGGATAATTTATCTTTCTAGATTTATACCAGTCAAACTCTGATAAATACTCTTTTTGAGTTTGTTTATTTAAATCATACAATGCAATTTGATCGGCTGTAAAACCTCCATTAAAGGCATAATACAAACGTTTATTAAGTGGTACTTTGAAATGTTTCTTAGAAAATAATATTCTTACTATAAAAACAGGGATAAGCCAAAGAAATCTTTTTATTTTAAAAATAATTAATCTTATTTTTTTCACTGTATCACCTTACCATTTTAATATTTTAGCTAGGTGCATTACAATAAATCTAGAATAGTTTGCATTTTTTATTTTTCTTTTTAATCTTCTAAATTTTCTAACTATTATATTACTACCTTCGAAAACTAATTTTTCGTCTAATCCATCAAAATGATATTTTTGAATTAAATCATCAAATGAAACTAAATTTTCACATTTTGCTTTTTCTATTATTAGATTACTTATAGAAAACTGTCTTCTATATTCTTTTAATCTCGTTCTATTTTCTTTAATTTGTGATAATCTTCCTGCTTCTTTTTTCCATTCTTTTTTCCAAGTTTTTTTAATATCTTTAAAGTGATTGTTTATTGTCGCTACTTTTATTTTTTCTTCGTCTCGTACTATTTTTATTGGAAGAGAATCAAAAGAATAATCATCTTTTGTAAATGTAATACTTAGACACATTCCTTCATCTGTCCCCTTTTGTACACGTTGAAACTCTGTATCAAAAATGAAGTTTCCAAGAGAATAAAATACAAGTTTTTTATTTATTCTTTCATATCCTTGTACTGTATGGGTATGATGGGCTACTATTACATCAACTCCCCAGGAAAGAAATTTTTTTATTTTCTTTTTTGTATATGGCATTGGGCTGTTTAAAAACTCTTCCCCACCATGATATACAAGTAAAACCCAATCGGTTTTTTCTTTTAATTCTTTTATTTTTCTTTTTAGTATTTTTTTATATTTTTCATGGGCTGGTCCCGGTGTTTCCATAGTTGCACTTACTGCATCTTTATATTGAAATGATAAAACTCCTACTTTAACATCTTTACCAAGAATTAGATAATCCGTTGCTTCATCAATGTTTTTTCCAGCACCAATATATTTTACATTAGCTTTTTTAGTGTTTTCTAGGGTATCTAATATACCTCTTTCTCCATAATCTAACATGTGATTATTGGCAAATGAAAGTACTGGATTATTTATATACTTTTTAAGAAAACTTATTGTTTCAATATCACTTTTATGGGCAAGAGCAGATTTTTTAGTTTTTGAAAAATCAGTTATTGGAGACTCAAAATTTAAAATATTATAGTCATTGCTATTTAAAAAATCATAGATTTTTCTATCAATATTTTTAGGATTTTTATACAAGTCTTTGGTAAATTCACTAAAAGCTATATCCCCTGTAAAACCAATTGTTGTTTTCATTAACTATTCGCCTCCTCTTCTTCTTTTTGTTTTTCAATTAACTTATACATTTTATCGAAATATGATCTATATCCTTTTTTAGTAAATGTTTGAATAGTTACACATTGTGGTCTTGCATTTCCTTCTACTAAAACCCAGCCATCATTTGTTAAGGCAAGATCCCAACCAACACAGTGCATTTCAGAAAGCTCTGATGCCAAGCTTTTTACTGTTACTAAAAGTTCATTCCATTTTGGAATTTGAAATCCTTTAAAAGTAATATTTGAATCAGGATGTACTTTTTCTTTATCACCTTTCCAGTCGAATCCATCACTTATTATTTTTCCTGTTTCACTATCTATTAAGGCTCCAAGTCCTGAAGCACCCATATTATCTACACTACTTCCACCTTGGCCTGTTCTAATAAATGCCCAGAGAATGGATACATCTTCTTTATACTGAAATGTAACAACTCTGATTGTGTTAACTGAATTTTTATGAAAACAACCTAATTCATTTGATTGTTTAATCAATTCCTCAGCAACATAAGGAGCTTTTTCGATTGTATAGTTAAATAACTCTTTTTTATTTTTAAAATCTTTTACATTTATAATTTCTATTCCTTCGCCACTATGACCTGAAAATGGTTTTAAAATAAATTTATCTTTATCTTTAATAAAATTGTTAAATATTTTTTCTTCTGTTTCATCTTTGATACATATTAAATCTCTTTTATAGTATTTTTTAAATACTTTGTATGATAAATTTTTCTTATCTAAAACCTTTCTAAATTTTCTAGTATTAATAACTCTGTAATACTTATTAGTTAATTGTCTAGTTATATATGTGTCTCTTTTATCATATGGAACCTTTTCAAAATCAAATAAATAATATTCGCCTGCACGCAGAAAATATATATATCTATAAACAATAAGTTTCATATACATTTTTTTAAATTTTAATTTTTTTATATCTTCTCCTTCAAAGTTATATATTTCTGTTATAGTATCTTCTTTTATATTTTTGTATTTGCCAAATATTATAAAACAAACTTTTAAAAATAAATAAATTAGTACAACAGACTTATTGTTTTTTTCATATATTTTTCTTAAAGTATTTCTCATTTTTTCACTCCTTTTTAATTTTCTATATAATTATATCATGCATAATATAATTTATAAAGAAAATTAGTTTATAAACACTATAATTATTTAATAGGTTCAAATTTTATTTTTTTATCTTTCGCATATTTATGCGCATAAGAGTTTTTGTTTCCTTTTATAACTACATTATTACTTTTATAAAAAGCATAATTACTTATTTTTTGTACTGAATCAGGTATTGTTATTTCTTTTAAATTCTTACATTTTGCAAATGAATATTTTCCTATAGTTAGAAGTCCATCAGGTAATTCAATTTCTTTTAAGTTTTTACAAGAATAAAATGCTTCTTTTCCAATTGCTTTTAAATTTTTATTAAAGTTTATTTTTTCAATTGTACTACCATAAAAACATCTTTTAAAAATACGAGCCAAATCATTATTTAAAGTTATTTCTTTTATTACTTTATTATCTTTAAATATTTCTGCTCCAATTTTTTCTACTGGTAAATTATTTATTTCATTAGGTAGTGTTTCTTTTTCTTCAATTTGCTTTACTTTAGTTATAGTAATCCAAGTTTTATATTGATTAAATGAGTATTTTTTATCTTTTTTAACTTTATATTCCTTATGAGATGTTGCAAGTTGTTCTCCAATAATTGTTCCGAATTGTTTGTCTATAATGGCTGCAAAATTCATACCATGAGATGCTTTAAATAGAATAATGTCATCTTTTTGCAAGTTTTTATTTAAAGCATTTACCAGTTCCTCTTTATCTTTACAATAGATAGAATTTTTCCTTTTTTTACTATATTCTTCATATGCATATTTCATTTTTTCTCCATTAAATATGATAAGGTCGATATTATGCTCCAAGAGAAGTTTTCCAACATCACGGTGGATTTGTTCAGAAATATTTCCAAGTTCAAAGATATCTCCAAGTACTGCTACTCTTCTTGCGCTTTCTTTTATTTCTATTAGCTCAAATGTTTTTAAAATATTTTTAATAGCATCATAAGATGAGTTATAACAATCTGCTAAAATTTTATATTCACCAACATTTATTAAGTTTTGTCTAACGCCTTTTGTTTTATATTTAGTAATACCTCTTATTATTTTTTCTTCACTAATATTTAAATATTTTCCAATTATATAAGCAGTTAAAGCATTTAATATATGATGTTCTCCTATTACTTTTAATTCAACTGGAATTTCTTTGTTTTCAATACTATCTACTATAATAAATCTTGTTCCTTTGCTAGTTACTTTAATATATTTAGCATAATAGTCTGCTTTTTTATTATTTAAGGAAAAAGATAGTCTTTTTTGAACAAATTTATGTTTTCTTAAAATATCATCATCATAATTAATAATTGCAAGTCCATCTTTTTTGCCATAATCTGAAAGAGTAAATTTTTCTTTTGCTATATTTTCTCTTGACCCATACCATTCAATATGTGAATCTTTTATATTAGTATAAACTGCAATATCAGCTTCGAGAAGAAGCGCAGATCTTTTTACAATATCATAGGCTCCATTTCCAGCTCCTGCTTCTTGGAGTAATATTTTGTCATTATAATTTAATTTTTTTACATTTTCAGCAGCTTTGAATGCAGAATTACTATTACCAGCAGATGCCACCATTTTGTTTTTATATTCTTCTTTTAAGCATGCTTCTATCATATCTTTAGTTGAAGTTTTACCAATAGAACCTGTTACTGCAATTACTTTTGCTTTTGATTGGTTTCTTATATAGTTTAAAGTTTTTAGTCCTGCGGATACCGGATCTTTACATATTAAACATCTCGCATTTTCTATTTTTTCGGGTGTTACAACAAACATGGCATTTTTACTAATTTTTTCTTTCATTTTGTCAGTTAAATTAAGATATCTAAATGTATAATAAATACATCCTGGTTTTATATTTTTGTATGATATAGTTGGTTCTTTTATTTTTTTTCTTTTTAAAGATTCATATTCTTTTGGCACTTCTATTCCAGTTATTTCAGAAATTTTCTCTAAAGTTAATCTTTTTTTATTTGCAAAAATTACTTTAAAAAATAATCTTTCTATTTTTCTATAAATTATTGCCAATTTTCTTATTATTTTTTTCATTTTTTTCACCTATTCATCAATTTTAAAATCTTCTAAAGTATTGTCTTTATTTAGAGATTTAGTAATAGTTTCATTTGCATCTTCTAAAATTTTATTACATTTGTTTGCTAGAACCATTCCTTCGTTAAATTTTTCTATAGCATCATCTAAAGGAATGTCCCCATTTTCGAGTTTGGTTACAATATTTTCTAACTCTTCTAAATTTTCTTCAAAACTTTTTTCTTTTTTAGTTTCCATCTTTTACCTCCATTACCTTTGAAATAATTTTTCCGTTTTCTAAACTTGTTTCAAGTATCATTTCTTTTTTTACATTTTTAACACTATTTAAAACTTTTCCATTAAATCTAGTTATAGTATAACCTCTTTTTAATGTTTTTACAGGATTTAAGGCTTCTAGTTTATCTAAGACTGATGTGAATCTAAAACACTTTGCCTCAAAAAGGTTATTTATAATAAGTGAAAGTTTATCTATTTGAGTATCTAATTTTTGAGCTTTAACTTCATACATACTTTCGGGATTTTTAAAAATGTATGAATTAAGTAATTTTTTAAGTTTAGTTTTAGATAGATCTAATTTATTTAATACTTCTCTTCCTAAACGAATTTCAAGCTGTTTGATATTATTTATTAAATCAATAGTATTTGGGACCGCAAGCTCTGCGGCTGCTGTTGGAGTTGGTGCACGAAGGTCAGATACAAAATCACTAATCGTAAAATCTATTTCATGCCCTACTGCACTTATAATTGGCGTTTTCATTTTAAATATTTGCTCTGCTACTATTTCTTCGTTAAAGGCCCATAAATCTTCGATTGAGCCTCCTCCTCTTCCAAGAATAATTACATCTAAATCAAGATCTTCTGCTCTTTGTAAATTTAAAACAATATCAGCTCCTGCTTTTTCTCCTTGAACAAGAGTTGGAATTAATATTACTTCTGCGAGACGATAACGTCTATTTATTGTTGTAATTATATCTCTTATAGCAGCTCCTGTTGATGCTGTTATAACCCCTATTCGTTTTGGAAAACGTGGTATTGGTTTTTTATATTTTTCATCGAAATAGCCTTTCTCACCAAGTTTTTTCTTTAACTTTTCAAATTCAACATAGAGATTCCCAATACCATCTTCTATCATTTCTTCAACATAGATTTGGTAGTTGCCATTTGCTTCGTAACAACTTATTCTCCCGACTACTAAAACGTTCATTCCATCTGTAGGTGTAAAATTTATTTTTTGTGCCTCTCTTTTAAACATAACTGCAGAAATTCTAGATGTTTCATCTTTTAAAGTAAAATAAAAGTGCCCAGAAGTGTGATTTTTAAAGTTACTTATTTCTCCTCTTAAATAAACAACTCTTAAATTTTCGTCATTATCTATTTTATATTTTATATAGCGATTTATTTGGGTTACCGTTAGATATTTATCATTCATGTTTTTCACCTTTCATAATGCTATCTAACATCCCATTTATTAATTTTACTACTTTTTCATCACTATATTTTTTCGAAAGTTCTATTGCTTCATTTATTGCAACAATATCTGGAGTATCAGTATAAAGAAGTTCATAAATAGCAAGTGAAATTATGGCCTTATCAACTTTACTTACTCTATCAATGCTCCAGTCTTTCATATATTTATTAGCTATACTGTTTAATTTTTCTTCACGCTTTATTACTTCTTTTATAGAAGTGGTTACAAATTCGTTTTCTGCCTCTAAATTTTCCTTAATAATATCTTTTAATTCATATGATAGGTTTTTTTCTTTATAAATATATACTTGATATAAAACTTTAATAATTATTTCTCTAAGGGCACTTCTATTCATAATAATTCCTCCTATTTAATTATAAATGAAAAGGACTTTTTTGTAAATAAAAAAGCCAGAGAATAAATAACGAAAACCTGTTTAAGTACAGGTGGTAAATCACATAATGCTTTTAGGATTCTTAAAATAAAATTTTAAGCCTTCAACACGAGCATTAATTAGATCCCCTTATCGTTGCTTGTACGGTTTTAACTTAATATTCTCTGACAATTATATTGTATCAAAATCTTTTTTTTATTTCAATATTTTTACTACTTATTTTACAGATTAATTTACTAATTTAAACTGTTTTTTCATCTTCATCAAACCAAATGTATTTATCTATTGTATCTCTTATTCCTTTTCCTTTAGCTATAGCCCAGTAGTATTGCTGTAAAGTTGCATCTCCATCATGATTTCCTTCAATTAGTTGAACGCTCCCATCTTCGTTTATTACAGCGTCCCAACCAACATATGAAACAGTTTTAACAACTTTTGCAGCCTCTTCAACCATTTTTAATACTTTATCCCATGATGGAACTTGAAAGCCTTTAAACTTTACATTTGAAATTGGATGTTTTTCTACAAGCTCTCCAAATTTTGTACTACCATCACCTATTATTTTACCAGTTTTAACATCAACTGGAGCAATTACTCCGCCGGCAGACCAATTATCAATAAAGCTTCCTCTTGAGGCGCCGAATCGCACTGTTGCATTTATTATATCTACTTTGCCATCCTTATAATATGTATGAATTCTTATAGTGTTTACTGTTTCAGAGTTAAATTTTGCCATATCTTTATGCTGAATTATTATTTGTTCTACTATTCCCTTTTTATAATGTTTTATCTTTTTATATGTTATATAGTTGATAATTTCATATTTACTGACTTTATATTTTCTTATACCTACACCACATGCAGTATCTAGTGGTTTAAATATAAATTCTTTTTCTCCGTTTATTAATTTTTTGTACTCATTATAATTTAATGTTTCTACAGAATACCACTTTCTTTTTATCCATTTTTTAAATTTGTTATTAAATAAAATTTTTTTCTTGAAATATTTCCAAGTATCTGCATAATCAGTTGACCTTAAATATAGCTTTCTCCAAACTTCAGTTGTGATAAATTCTTTTTGTTTTTGAGGATTCATTTTATATAGGTTATATACATCAAATTCATGAAAATTGCTGCCACAATTTATTCTTGATTTTAATATTTCAAGATTAAGTTTAGCTTCGTTCCAATTCATTTCTTCCATTATTCTTCTTCTGTCTTTATCTTCTTGTTCATGAATTATCTTGTTTGCTAAAGGAATTCTTTTTGATCTTATTTTTTTGTATTGTTCTATGTTTTTTAATTCTTTAGATGAAAGACTATATTTTCCGCTTACAATAAATTTTAATTCATTATAGTTTTTTTCTTTAGCAATTTTTAATCGTTCTTCTGCTTCCTCTTTAGAACAATTTGTTTTCTCACTTATGATGTTTATATACCATTTTTTATTTAAATTTCTTTTTTCAATTGATTTTTTAATAGTTTCTTTAAGTGATTCTTTATCTTTTTCAGTAAGGTCCCATACTTTATATTTATAATATTGCCATAATTTTAAATCATATTTTTTTGCATCATTTAAAATTTGTTTTTCGGATAAACTAGACTCTTTATTTATTTTTTTTATGTACTCTTTTTTCTTTTTTTCATTTTCTCCAATCATTTTTAACTTATTTTTATTTAAACAATAGTATTTATACTTTACATAATCATTGATGCTTATTCCACATATTTTGGCATAAATTATTTTACTGGTTGATTTTATAACTCCTTCTCCGGTATTTTTCTTAACTTTTCTTATACATCTTATTAGTTGTTTTAATTTTTTCATTATATACTTCCTTTCACTTGATATATGGCTTTATTATATTTAAAATTCCTTTTTCTTCTGTGATTCCATAAATAGATTGGAATACACGCATTGCATGATTATGGTTTCCTTCGATTAATTCGATTTTGTTATCATTAGTAATAGCGATATCCCATCCAACATATACTACATCTTCAATTTTTTTTGCTACCTCATTTATTGTTTTTATTACTTTATCCCAATTAGGTATTTGGAAACCTTTAAATTTTATATTTGAGATTGGATGAGTTTTATAAATATTTCCTTTTTTATCTGCACCATCAGTATCAATTTTACCTGTTTTAGTGTTGATGCCCGCGATTATTCCGCCTGCCGACCAGTTATCATAATTATTTTTTACACCTGTCCTAAAAACAGCTGCTAATATATTTACTTTCCCGTCAACTTTAATTGTTGCTATACGAATAGAATTACATGATTCTTCATGAAACTTTGCAGTGTCTTTATGTTGAATTATAAATTCTTCAATTAATCCGGGTCCGCTTTGCATTATACATTCGTAAACATTTCTATTTTTCTTTTCGTTTTCGTTTACCTTAAATTTTTGAAAACCCTTGCCTTCCTGCATATCTAATGGCTTATAGGCAATTAAATTTAATCCTTTTATATTTTTTTCGAAATCTTCAAATGTTAGATTTTCTGTTAAAAACCATTTTCTATTTATCCATTTTTTAAAGGTTTTATTAAATAAAGATTTGTCTTTAAAATATTTATACTTTTCTTTTGGAACCCAATACTTTATTTTCATTTTAAAATGATTATCTTCTGTCATGAATTTACGTTGTTCTTCTTTTGATTTATTATATAGTTTATAAAGATAATATTCATCTCCATTACAACCACAATTTATTCTGGCATTAATATAGTTTATACGATATCTTCCAATACTAATCCCCATTTCATTAGAAGCTTTTAATCTTTGATTTTGTTTTTCTTTTTGTTTTTCTTCAAAACTTTTTTCTTCCTCTTTTGAAAGAATTGGATTCTCTTTTTCTTTTAAATTTTCTAAGTCTTTTTTACTTAATAAATATAAATCTTCTGTTATGAATTTTTTGTATGAATATCCTTTTTTTCTAGCAATATCCATTCTTTCTATTGCTTCTTGCTCCTTTAAATTAGTTTTTTCCATTACAACTTTTGCATACCATAATTTGTTCTTTTCATTTTTTTCTTGTAACTTATCAAGTGCTTGTTTGTATTCCTTTAACTCCTCTAGTGTGAATTCCCACATCCTGTCTTTTATAAACATTTTATAAGTTATTCCAAGTTTTTGAGAAGTTTTAACTAGCTTTATTGCTTCGCTTTTACTAACCCCCCCCCCAGCATATTTTTGGGTCTTTTTTATTGCTTCTTTTTTTAGTTTTAGTATTTCTCCAAGTTCAATCAATTCTTCTTTTTTCTTTTTATAACTTTTATTTTTTGCATAATCATTTAGACTTATTCCATATTTATGTGCCTTTATTAGCCTTTTTATTATTTTAAAACTATTCCATCCTGTTTCTCGTTTTATCTTATTAAAGTTTTTTATCTTTTTCTTCATGTTTTTCATATCAAAATCTCTCCTTAATTATGTCTATATTTTAATTACAAATATATTTTCTATATTAAGTCTATTTATCATTAAGATATTTTTCTACTAATGGCCTAACGCCTTTGTTTTCTATTACAGCATATGGATACTGAAATATTCTAATTCCAGGATTATGATTTCCTTCAATTAATTCAATTTCACCATTTTTAGTTATTGCTATATCCCATCCTATATATGGCATTTTCGGCACTTCTTTTGATGCGTCTTTTAATTTTTTTATTATTTCATTCCATTTTGGAATTTGAAATCCTTTTATTTTTGTATTAGTATCTGGATGTAGCTCATAAATGTTCCCTTTTTTGTCTACTGCATCTGTTATAACGATTCCTGTTTTAGGATTAATTGATGCTACAAGACCTCCGGCAGTAAAATTATCTATGGTTTTTGTTTTATTACATCCCATGCGAAGGGCTGCCATAATAATTTCAAATTTTCCATTTCTAATTATAGTCATAATTCTTATTGTATTTAAAGAGCCTGGATATATTTTACCTATATTTTCATCTTGCTCTATAACTTCTTCTATTATATAATCTTTATTTTTAATTTTTTTATATGTAAAATAATCGCTAAAAATATTTCTATTTACTTTGTATATATTTATTCCACTTCCACCATAATCATATAATGGTTTTACAATTATTTTATTAAGATTAGAAATTTTTTCTTTAAAATCATAATAATCTTCAAAATCTGATGCAATAAACCATTTTCTATGTAAATAATTTTTAAATTTTTCATTGAATAGTGCTTTACTATCAAAAAATTTATAATTTCCTCCATAATCACAGTATTTTATACTCATTTTTAAACAAACTTCATTAGTCATAAATTCTTTTTGCTTATCCATATCATACTTGTATAACATTAATTGATAATAATCATTTAATTTCGCTTGGGAAATTGCTCTTGATTTTAAAAATTCTATTTTAAATCTTGGCTCTGACCAATTCATTTCCTTTCTAATTTTTTGTTCATATTCTTTATTTTCTTTTTTTATCTGCTTAACATTTTTTTTCTTAAATACTGGTTTTGGATAAACTTTAATTTCTTCAACAGTTAATTTTTCTAATCCATTTAACATAAAATTAACTGTTGAATATCCTCTTTCTCTAGCAATATTTAGTTTTTCAAGTACTTCATCTTTAGATTGGCCTGTTTTATCCATTGCTACTTTTATATACCATTCTTTGTCTTCTTTTGTTTTTTTATGTTTCTTGTTTAGTGCTTCACCATATTCAACTAGTTCATCTAAAGAAAAATTCCACATCTTGCCAAGTGTATACATTTTGTATGTTATTCCATATGATTGCGCTACATTCAATCGTTCCTTTCCCTCTTTTTTAGATAATTTTTGTTTCTTTATTGTTTTATTAAGGGCATTCTTTTTATATTTTAATGTTTTGCTAAGTTTTTTTAATTCTTTTATTGTCATATTATAACATCGATTTTTTATATATGGAGTCATAGTAATTCCATACATTTTAGCCATCATCAATTTTTTTATTATTTTAATATTGCTCCATTTTGTTGCTCTTTTTATTACCCTTAAATTTTTTCTAATTCGTTTCATTTTTTACTCCTTAATTATTTTCACTATATTCATTATAATTAGTTTTAAAAATATAGTCAAATAAAAAACATAGCATTTATCTCACAAAATATATGTATTACTATGTTTTTTTGTTTTATTTTAAATAGGGTTTTATGACATTACCTATACCTTTATCTTCTAAAAGAGCATACGCTGATTGAAAAACGCAGACATCATGATCATGATTTCCTTCAATTAGCTCAATATCGCCATTTTTGGTAATTGCAACATCCCAACCAATATATGGCATATTTTCTACAACAGTAGATGCTTCTTTTAATACTTTTACTATCTCTTTCCACTTAGATATTTGCTCGCCTTTAAATTTTTGATTTGTTATAGGGTGTTTTTTGTAGATATGTCCTTTTTTATCTGAAGCATCAGATATTATTTTTCCTGTTTTTGGATCTATTATAGTTATTATTCCTCCAGTTGACCAATTATCATATTCATTATTTACTCCAATTCTAAGAACAGATCCAAGAATTGTAAATTTTCCATCTATATTCATAGTAGCAATTCTTAAAGTATTACAGGATTTATTATTAAATTTAGCAGTGTCTTTATGTTGAATTATAAACTCTTCAACAATTCCATTTGGTTGTTTTTTTATGTAATTATAAACTCTTTTATTTTGTTTTTTACTTTCATTTACTTCAAATTTTTTAAATCCTTTCCCCTGAAGACTACTAATTGGTTTATAAGCAATTAAATTTAATCCCTTTATATTTTTTTCGAAATTTTCAAATGATAAATTTTCAGTTACAAACCATTTTCTTTTTACCCATTTCTCAAATGTCTTATTAAACAATTCTTTATTTTTAAAATAAATATAATTTTTTTGATAATCACAATATGTAAATATCATTCTCCAATGCTTGTCTACAGTTATATAATTCCTTTGTTGTTTTTCGCTTTTATTATATAGTTTATATACTAAAAATTCTCGTTCACAACAACCACAGTTAAGCTTTGCCTTTTCACATTCAATTCTGTATCTGCTGTTAGTCCAGTTCATCTCTTCCATTACTTTTTTCTTATCTTGATTTATTCTTTTTCTTAGCTGCTTATTTTTTTTCTTATCAGTTTTTGATTTTGTATTGTCTTTTTTATTTAAACAATCTATTTCATTATTTGATAAAAGATACATATTTCGTATTATTATATCAGAATACGAATATCCTTTACTTGATAGTTTATTTATTGCTTCTAAAGCTTCTTCATTAGTAAGTTTAGATTTTTCACTAATTAATTTTACATAATATTCTTTTCTCTCTTTATAATTTATCTTTTTTAAATCTAATATTTCTTTATACTCTTTTAATTCTTCTTTAGTAAATTCAAAGCATTTATTATTTAAATATTTTTTATATGTTATACCAAGTTTCTGGGCAGTTTTAACTATTTCTATTGCTTTGCTTTTACTAACCCCCCCCCCAGCATATTTTTGGGCTTTTTTTATTGCTTCTTTTTTTAGTTTTAGTATTTCTCCAAGTTCAATCAATTCTTTATTTTTCTTTTTATAACCCTTGTTTTTTATATAATCGTCTAAATTTATTCCGTATTCTCTTGCTCTTACTAATCTTTTTATTATCTTTATATTATTCCATTTTGTTTGTTTTTTTAGCTCTTTTAGATTTTCTGATGTCCTTCTCATTTATATTCACTCCTTAACTATTTTCACTTTACATCTATTATAGTTTTTTCTACAAATATAGTCAAATTGCTCCATAAAAAAATTATGCTTTTTAGCATAACTTTAATATTTATCTAAAAATGTATATGTTTTATTTTCGTCTTTGTATCCAAGTACTTGTTGAAGTATTACATTTTCACTACTTTTCATTATATGAATATCTATGTTTTTATCAATTTTTCTTAAAGATTCTATTAATTCTTTTATCTCTTTTCTTTTTCCTTCTTCTTTTTTTGTAACTGTACAGGCACAATCTAAAAATGATAAGTTACAGTAGTTTTTAAAGGCAATTATATCTTTTTCTTTTACAAAATAAAGTGGTCTTATAAGTTCCATGTTATGAAAGTTAACACTTTTTAATTTTGGCATCATTGTTTTATATTCACCAGTATAAAATATATTTAGTAGAATTGTTTCTATTACATCATCAAAGTGATGTCCAAGGGCAATCTTATTACATCCAAGTTCTTGGGCTTTTGCATATAAAGATCCTCTTCTTTTTCTGGCACATAAATAACACATTGATTTTTGATTTTCTATTTCTTTAAAAATATTACTTTCATATATTGTTGCATTTATATTTAATTTTTTTAAATTTTCTTTTATTTTTTCTAGATTTTCTTTTTTATACCCTGGATCCATTACTATAAATTTTAAACTGAATTTAAATTTGCTATGTTTTTCTAATTCCTGCATACATTTTGCTAAGATGAATGAATCTTTTCCCCCAGAGATACAAACTGCTATTTTATCTCCATCTTCTACTAAAGAATATTCTTTAACTGCCCTTAAAAACTTGGAATATATTTTTCTTTTAAATGTTTTAATTAGACATCTTTCAATTTCATTTGCTTCCACTTATACCACCTTGTTTTATTATACTATTTTTAAAAGTAAAAACAAGATTTAAATTAATCTCGTTTCAGATCTTCGACTATCTTTTCAATACTTTTTGTGGTCTGCTCTCCAGTTTCCATATTTTTTATAGTTACCTCATTTTGCTTCTCTTCATTTTCTCCGATTATACATACATAAGGTATTTTTGCTCTATTAGCATATTTTAATTTTGATTTAAAACTTTTGTCTTCAAGGAAAGTATCAGTATTTATTTCATTTTCTCTTAAAATTTTAGCAACTTTTAAAGAATATGGAATATTTTCAATACTAAATGGAACTACTAAAACTTTAGTTAATGTTTTTACTTTAGAATTTATTATTCCTGCTTCTTTTAGTTTATAAAATAATCTGGTAATTCCTATTGAAATACCTATACCACTTAAATTTTCATCAAGATAGTATTTGGTTAAATTATCATATCTTCCTCCAGAACAAATACTTCCAAGTTCTGGATAATCATCAAGTACTGTTTCGTATACTGTTCCTGTATAATAATCAAGTCCACGTGCTATAGTTAAATCAATTTTATAAAAAGTGTTATCACTGTTAAATTTTCCAATATTACTTATTACATATTCAAGTTCATTTACTCCACTATTAAAATTTTCATTTTCTATATTTAGTTTCTTTAGCTTTGATATTATTTCTTCGTTTGTTCCAGTAATAGTAATGAAGTTTAATATTTCTTCTATTTTTTCGTTATCGATATTAATTTTTCTTAACTCTTCTATTATTTTTTCTTTTCCTATTTTTTCAAGTTTATCAATTATTCTTAAAATATCACTTGTTTTATCAGAAATAGAAAGTTCATTAAAAAATCCTAAGAGAATTTTTCTATTATTTATTTTTATTGTAAATTTACCAAAGTTTAACTTTTTAAATATTTCATAGATAATTGAAGGAACTTCTACATCATAATTTAAACTTAAATTTTCATCTATAACATCTATGTCACATTGATAAAACTCTCTATACCTTCCCTTTTGAGGCCTTTCACCGCGATATACTTTTCCTATTTGATATCTTTTAAATGGGAATGCTAAATTATAATAATTTTTAGATACATATCTTGCAAATGGAACAGTCAAATCAAATCTTAAAGATATATCGTTTTCACCTTTTTTAAATCTATATATTTGTTTTTCAGTTTCACCTTTAGCTTTCGCCAAGAGAATAGATGAATACTCAAGTAATGGTGTATCAATTGGTAAAAATCCGAAACTTTCATAAGTTTTTCTAATTGTATCAATCATTTCATTAAATAATATTTGGTCTTCTGGGAGAAGTTCCATAAAACCTGGCATTATTTTTGGAGTTATTTTATCCATTGTAATCACTCTCCTTATTTTAATTGTAGCATTTTTACTTTAATAATAAAAGTAAAAGTATGATTAATTATCATACTTTATTCTTGTTCTTTGACGTTTTCCATCATAAGGTTCTTCTACCATTTTAATTGTTTCTTTTACAGCATTTTCTACACTTAATGGTACAAATCTTTCATTTTCATTTTCTTTTGAAGATTTTAAATAATTGTAATCTTCTATATAAGATATTTCTGGCTTTTTATCAAAACTTTTTCTTATATCATTATAATCAATAATTGCTTCCACTAAAGTATTTCTATATCCGTCAATTACTGGTTTTTTCGGATCTTGATTAGTACTAAGTTTATTATTAATTTGATTAAATTTCTCACAAGTTTCATTTATTTTTGGATCTAATCCTTGCAATGAAGTTAAGTGCAAAAATGCATCATGAGAAAATTTATGTAAAGCTTTCTTTTCATCTAAACCATGAATTTCTACAAACATATCAGCACTGAAAACTACTGGATCAGTTTTATCATAGTAAACATTATATATAGGTGCTTTGCTTTTATCAACTTTACCCTCTACTAAATAATGTTCGATATCGTTTCTGTTTAAAACAAATGTACTTGGTCTTTGTGTTTTCATATTAATTCCCCCAGTCGTAAACGCATTTCTTTAACTGCTTTTGTATTTTATCACTTTTTTACTAATTTGTCAATATTTGACAATATATTGTGATTTAAACGGCAGAATAAAGTTGTTACGAAGGGAACAAAATAGTAATTTTTTAATTTATTTTGTATAAAACAAATATATAATTATTTTCTTACAAATTTAGCAATGTATGTAAATGATTGAGTCTTACATGGTGCAATATGAGAATATTTACTTATTCTTTTACCATTTACGTACCAACCTTTAAATTTATATCCTTTTTTAGCTACTGCTTTCATATCGTGTTTATATTTTCCAGCAGTAGTTTTGCCATAACGAACTGAAACTGTACCACCTGTTCCCGCTTTTATTAGAGCGGTTCTTTTGGTTTTACCAAAGTTATATTTTACATATGTTGCTGGATTATTTTGAACTTGGAGCAATGTAAATTGTGCGCTCCCTGTAACAATTATTTTAGTCATTTTATTTCCTGATGCGTTAACTGTTGCGATAGATGAACAATTTTGCAAGTATAAACTTGACACTTTATTATTCGGTAAATATAGATTTTGCAGTTTTGTGAACCCACTAAGGTCAAGATTCCCATATAAACTATTTTTAGGCCAGTAAATTTTATAAAATTTACCTTCTCCATCTCCTAAAGATCTTGTTTCTCCTTTAGCAAAAAATGTTGCTGGACTAATTTTGTTATAAGATGAATTTACTCTTTTTCCATTGGTTTTTTTAGCATAAATTTTATTTAAAAATGTATACATTTTTTTGAGTTCTGTTTGGTCAGATATGTATTTTACTTCTCTTGAACCTGGTCTAAATTTAAATATTATATGAGTGTTTGATAAATCTTCTGCAGAAATATCAAAATATTTCATTTCCATATTAGCTTCTTTTTCAATTTCTGCTATTGTTTTGCCTTTTACATATGTTTTTCTGCAGTCAGCATTTGGATCAAGAGTTATCCATCTTTTTTCATCTTTTATGTATGCTTGAGCCCAAACGTGAGTTACATTTGAACTTGTTACTTTTGATCCCCATTGTAAATCATTTCTATCACGAGCAGCAGGATAATAGTATCCTGAGATTGCTCTTGCTGCAATGCCTTCATTTCTTGCTAAAGCTACAAACATTGATGTAAATC
Source organism: uncultured Bacilli bacterium (assembly GCA_947628535.1). Classification (GTDB taxonomy): domain Bacteria; phylum Bacillota_I; class Bacilli_A; order RF39; family UBA660; genus UMGS1449. Next base: position 47,674 of record CANRAF010000004.1, read on the forward strand.
CATTACATCTAGCAATTGTATAATTGGAAGCTGTACCATTAACAGTTTTCCCTTTGTGATTGTTGTAATAAAGCAATATATAATATGGATTATCACTATTTTGACCATAACCTGAATGAGAGGTTACACTGGCATCGTAATAAAACTTTTGTCTTATCCAGTCATTAAATGCTTGTAATTTTTCATAATCTGTTAAATCAGTTACTTCCTTTTCATTTGTTAAAGCATAATCACTTAAAATAGTACTTGCAAGATTAGCTATTTTCTTTTGCTGAGTTGTGGTCATTCCCTTATAATTAGTTTCGAACATATCTTTTAAATATTTATCATAATATCTAGATAATGATGATGCGGGCATATCATTTGTTTTTTGATACATTTTCTCATTTTGCTCTATTCTATTTTCTTTTAATCCATAATTTGGAGAGGCTGCTTTAACTGCTTGCAGGGGCATACAAATTGTTATAATTAAAATTATTCCTATCAATATTTTTAATTTTCTTTTCATTTTTTTATTCACTTCCTATTATAAATATAACACTTATTATGTTTTATATAAATATATTTAATATGTGTTATACAAAAACTTGACATTATTTAGTAATTTTAGCGGCCTCCGCCACCGCCGAAGCCTCCGCCTCCGAATGAGCCAAAACCTCCGCCACCAGAAGAGAATCCTCCTCCACCAGAGTTATAACTTTCAGCTTTTGTTTTCGCAGATGATGCACTGTTCATGCCACTATAAGAAACAAAATAGATGAAAGAAAAATCATTTAAATATTCTTCTTCTATAACATCTGGATAAATATCTTTAAAATCTTTAGCGACTTTTTCTGCAATTCCAAACATTTGTGCAAATACTAGATACTCTTTCCATAAATGAACTTCTAAAGGTTCCTTTTCATATATTCTTGAAAAATCTAACAAATATTTTTTCAAACCTTTAAGTTCTATTGCATCGTTATAAATACTTTCAGTTGTTTCATATTTTGTTGATGATATTTTAGTTAATTTATTTTCTTTTGCTAAAGATTCTGTTATGAAATCTAAAACTTTTTCATACCAGTTATAAATCTCAGTATAATTTTCACTTGCCCAGTATTTAAATTCAGTGGCCTCTAAAACACCATCAATGCTTGCCTCATATAGCATTGAATATAAATCTTTTTCAAAATTATAATCAAAGGTTAAATCATTTTTTAATATAAGTTTTGATTTTTCTTTTTTGAATACCCCATTTTTTATTTCTTTTTCGACTTCTATCTTATTTTCATTTATCCATTTTAGGAGAATTGCTCCGAGAAAATCTGTATCTTTTTTATTAATTTTATACGTTTTAGATATCCAGTAAGCTTTATATAAGTCTTTATTACATGGAATATCTCTTATATAATGTATTTCTTTTGGGATACGATTAGTACCTTTTTTAAATTTTATTTTATAGCTACCTGTTATATTTATTTTTCTTTTTATTGTTATAAATGAACTAATTACTATTGCTAAAAATATTATTATAGGAAATATTTGATTAAAGCTAAAATCACTTTCATTATAATCAGTTGCACCTTGTTCCGCTAAATCATAATAATAATCAAAATCTTCATCAAGAACATTTTCATCTATGTTAAATGTTCCAAGAGGAAATTTAACTAAAACAGTCATATATTCATCGCTTTGTAGTGTTCCATTTGATTTTAGAGAAATAACACCATCAGATACATAAGCATATCCTCCGTAATTTCCATAACCCCAAACAGGAAGTTCATCATTGTAATTAAAGTTACTATATATTTTTATATCAACATTTTCTGGTTCATCATTTAAATTGTGTGGAATTAGGGTCCAATAAACCATATCTGCATCTTCTACTCTATAGACAAAATTTGTTATATCGTAACTCATTTTATAAGTATTTTCTTTACCTTTTTCACTTATTCCAAAGCATAGTTCAATACCATCATCAATTTTATGAAAACCATTTTTATAACTTTTCCATTCGAATGATTCATTTATATTCCAATTATTAGTAAAGGTATAATTTTTACCATTTAAACTTACTTTAAAGTTTTCAAATGATGAATTTTCATAGTTATAGTATGGTTTATATACTTCTGTTAAATCTTCATTTTCTTCAAAGAAAATAGTCCAATATTCTGTAATATGGGCAGTACCATTTTCATCAATATTTATATCCATACTTATATTTTTTATATCTTGAGCATTTACATTTAAGGTAAGAAAAAATGAAAACGATAATGCTATTACAAAAAGAAATATTTTTTTCATATTTACCTCCTTATTTCAAAAAAGACTTACAAACTAGTAAGTCTTTTAAAAACTAACTTTTGGCGCTTCTTTATCTTTTTCTTCTGTCTCAAAGAAAACTGCTTTTTCAAATTTAAACATGCTTGCAACGATGTTTGAGGGCACCATTTGTATTTTATTGTTATAACTAAGTACTGAATCATTATAGAACTGTCTAGCATATGAAATTTTATCTTCAGTTTCTTTTAAATCATTTTGAAGTGATAAGAAATTTTCATTTGCTTTTAACTCAGGATAATTTTCTGCTAAAGCAAAAAGTTTTGATAATGCTTCAGTCATTAATCCACTTGCTTTCATTTCATCTTCTACAGATTTTGAAGATGTATAAGCACTTCTTGCTTTTATTACTTCTTCAAATGTTTCCTTTTCATGTTTAGCATAACCTTTTACTGTTTCTACCAAATTAGGTATTAAATCTGCTCTTCTTTTTAGTTGTACTTCTATTTGAGACCATTGTTCATCTTTTTTATTTCTTAAATTAACAAGTCCGTTATAAGTTCCTATTAGCCAAATAACTAATATTAAAATTATGGCAATTATAATTCCTACTATAATACCTGCATTCATTTTATCATCTCCTATAATAAAAGTATACTATAGCTAAAAGTTTAATTCAATATTTTTGTATAATTTTAAATTTTTTTTTCATAATAATAAGGGTGATAAAAATGGATTTAGATATAAGACGTAATGTCATTGAGAAAATTAAGAATGACGATGAAAAAACAATTGTTGACACAATAAATGAGTCTGTTGTTACGGGAGATGAACTTGTTTTACCAGGCCTTGGAGTGCTTTTGGAACTATGCTGGAATGGCCTTAGTGAAAATGAAAAGATGAATATTGCCAATATTATAAAAAATAATATACATAAATAAAAGAAAGTAAATTTAATCTAATTTTTACTTTCTTTTTTTATAAGTTCAACTATAGTTGCACCTTTATTATACATATCAATTTTATAATCTATTACTTCTTTTTTGGTCTTTAAATATTTATGTATTTCTTTTTTTAATATACCTTCTCCAATGCCATGAACTATTATAATTAAATTATTACCAAGTTTTAAATTATCATTTATGAATTCATCTGTTAAAATAATGGCACTAAATCTGTCCTCGCCATGTAAATCTAAAGTGGGTAAATTTTTATAAAGAATATAATTTGAAATCATATAACTGATTTTTTTACTTCTTTCTTTTTATAATCATATTTTTTAATTTGTCTTACTTTGCCATCTTTTAAAGATTTAGCAACATTAATGATACGTTGATTAGATGATCCACGAAATTTTAAATTTAAACTTTTCTTTTCAAGTTCAAATTTTCCATCCACTAAAACATCAATTTGTTTTAAAAGTTCTACAGCATCTTTATTTTTTAAAAGATCTTCAAAAGTAAATCCTGTATAGGCCCAGACATTTAAACCTTGCTTTTTAGCAAACTTTGCTATTTCAAGACATGGTTTTATTTGGAAAAAAGGATCTCCTCCTGATAAGGTTATGCCATCTTGTAAATTTAGATTTTTTATTTTTTCTTTCACAAACTCTACATCTTTTAAAACTCCTTTATTGAAATCATGAGTTTCAGGATTATGGCAGCCTTTACAGTTGTGAGAACAGCCTTGAGTCCAAATTACTGATCTTAAGCCTTCTCCATCTACTATGCTATCGGTTAGAATATCATCTGCTAATCTAATCTTCATGAACTTTATTATGTTTTATTCTATCTTTTTCTTCTGCACGTTTACTATCGTTAAAGCGATCAATTGTTCCAACCAAATAACCTGTTATTCTTCTGATTCTTTCAAAATTTACTCCATCTTTTTCAGTTCTTCCACATCCTGGGCAAATATCGTTTATAACCCCTGTGAAACCACAGACTGGATCTCTATCTACTGGATGGTTTATAGCACCATACCCTATTCCTTCTTCCTTCATTTTTCTAACTATTTTTTCAAAGGCTTTAACATTAGTTGTTGGATCACCATCTAATTCAACATATGTTATATGGCCTGCATTTGTTAGAGCATGGAAAGGTGCTTCAAGTTTTATTTTCTTATCAATAGTTATTTTATAATAAACAGGGATATGGAATGAATTAGTGTAATATTTTCTATCAGTAATTCCTTTTAATTTCCCATAAATACTTCTATCAATGCTAGTAAATCTTCCAGATAGTCCTTCAGCAGGAGTTGCAAGAAGAGTGAAATTTAATTTGTATTCTTTTGAGTATTCATCACATTTATCACGCATGAATTTAATTATTTCATAACCTTTATCCCAAGCTTTTTTACTTTCTCCGTGATGTTCGCCAATTAAAGCTTTTAAGCATTCTGCAAGTCCTATAAAACCAATACTTAAAGTACCATGTTTTAATACTCTTTTTATTCGGTCATTTGTTTTAAGAGATTTAGAATCTATCCAAACACCTTGTCCTAAAAGGAAAGGAAAGTTATAAATCTTTTTCTTGCATTGTAAATCAAATCTTTCTAAAAGTTGATCTTTTACTAAATCCATAGCACTACTAAGTTCTTTATAGAATCCATCAAAATCTGGTTTTGCTGATTTTAATATTCCGTGTTTTATTCCTAATCTAACTAGGTTAATAGATGTAAATGAAAGATTACCTCTACCTGGTGTAATTGCTTTGTTTTCATCAACTACGTTTCCAAGAACCCTAGTACGGCATCCCATATAACCAACTTCAGTTTTATAATCTCCTTGTTTATAATAGGCTTTATTAAATGGAGCATCAATAAAAGAGAAGTTTGGAAATAACCTTTTGGCAGATACTTCACATGCTAAATGAAATAAATCATAGTTAGGGTCTCCTTTATTAAAGTTTACTCCTTCTTTTACTTTAAATATTGATACAGGGAAAATTGGAGTTTCTCCCTTTCCTAAACCGGCATTTATTGAATTAAGTAAATTTTTTGTAACCATTCTACCTTCACTTGAAGTGTCAGTTCCAAAATTTATTGAAGAAAATGGAACTTGAGCTCCAGCACGAGAATGCATAGTATTTAAATTATGAATAAAACTTTCCATAGCTTGATAAGTTAATCTATCAGTTTTTTTAATTGCTTTTTGGTTAGCAAGTCTAAATATTTTTAATAGTTTTTCTTCCTCTTTAGCATATTTATCTAAAACACTTATATCAAAATCAATAGTTGTTATTTTGTCAATATCTTTTTCTATTTGATTAAATTTTATGAAACTTTTAAAACCTTCGAGTTCTAAGTAATCATAAATTGTTTGTTTTAATTCTTTCTTATATGTTTTTACAACTCCAGGAGCCATGTAATAGTCAAAAGCTGGTATTGATTGCCCCCCATGTTGATCATTTTGATTTGACTGAATTGCTATGGCTGCTAAAGCGGCATAAGACATAATGCTATTTGGAGTTCTCAAATGACCATGTCCTGTTGAAAAACCATCTTTGAATAACTCAAGCAAGTCAATTTGACAACAAGTTGTTGTACCCATAGGTAAAAAATCCATATCATGAATATGAATTAAACCTTTATCATGAGCTTCTGCAAATTTTGGATTCATTAAGTAACTTTTAGCAAATTCCTTAGTTAACGTACTACCAAATTGTAACATTGTCCCCATGGCAGTATCACCATCAACATTAGCATTTTCTCTTTTGGCATCATTATCTTTAGCATCACTCATTCCAAGAGCTTCAATTGATTTTAAAAATTTGTGTTCTTTTGAGCGAAATACTTCTCTAGATTTATTACGTGAAGCACGGTAACTAGAAAAATTATCATAGACATCCATATATTCATATCTTTTTAACTTATCTTCAATTAAGTCCTGAATATCCTCAATTTTTATTGCAGGTTTACCTTGATAATTTTTAGTTATATCATTTATAACTGCTTCATAAATTTTAGTTATGTCTTTGGCAGTATATGGGGAATTTTCTACACTGTCAAATCCTTTTTTGATAGCTATTGCTATTTTTTCTTCTTCGAAATCTACTTTTTTGCCATCTCTTTTGATGACTTTTAATTTAGCGATTTCTTCACTTAAAGTGATCATTAATTTTACCTCCCTTTTACCTTTAATAGTTTCCAACTTGATATTACTACTTGAACTTATAAAAAGTCAATATAGGAAGATGGGAAAATAAACAAAAAAAGAACATTTTGTGTTCTTTTCTATTCTTTTTCTATATTTTTCGCAAGAATATAACCCCAGAGAAAAGTTAAAATTGATGTAAATACATTTACAAAATTAAATGTAAACTCTCCTACTTGTAATAAAATGATTATAATGTTTGAAATTATTAAACTGGATATTACTGTAAATGATATATCCTTATATTTTTTTAGAAGCCTATAAATTATTTTAGCACCAAATATTAAAACTATTAGAAAACTTATAACAAATATTAAAATCATTAATACTTCTTTAAATACACTCATAGCAGCTATTTTTTCAATTATATAACTTGGTGTATTAAAAATTAAACTTAAATTTGATAAAGAAACAAATGGAATTAATAGAGAAAGTGCTCCTAAAACGCCATATGATATAGAACCAAAAATAGTTACTTCAGTTAGACTTTCTATGTTTTGTAAAAAGATTGTATAACAAATAGTTACAGCTATAACTACTAATAAAAATAGAAGTGTTTTTCCTTTAGTAGCTTTTAATTTTTGCTTTCTAATAATTAAAGTATAACCTCCTGTAATTATTCCTATAAATAGCATAACTGTTTGAATTTTAAATTTAGGATAAATATAATTTATTAAAGGAACTCCTGTTATTAAACCAATAATTATACCAATTATGATAGGAATACTTACTAAAATTAGGGCTTTATTTTTCTTTTTGAAAATGTCTGCTAGCCCTTTAATAAAATTATCATATGCAGAAAGTGAAAGAATAAGGGCTCCAGAACTTATTCCCGAAATTAATGAAGCAATTCCAGTTATTACTCCCTTTATAAGCGATAAAAAACCATCTTTTGCCTTCATAAATTACTTAACATCTTCCATAAACCAGAGTTTCATACTATATGAAATGTTTTGATCTGGTATTTCATATTCTACAATTTTATATAGTGTATAGTTATGAACAGTTACTGTTCCATTACCTCTTTCATATGATGTGTCTTTTCCTTCAAAAATTGGTTTTTGTTCTCTACTTATTTTAAAGAAATTAAGATAACCAATGATAAAATAAATAACTATTAGTACTATTATTACGTCAATTATTAGCCAAATAATATTTTTTTTCTTGCTTTTTTTCATTTTACAATTCCTCCTATAGTAACATTATATAATAATATATAAATTTTTCAAAGTTTTTTTGCAAAATAAAAGAGGTTATCTAGCCTCTACTATAAGTTTGATAGCAGTCCTTTCTTCGCCATCAATAGTTATATCACTAAATGCAGGAATACATACAAGGTTTTTCCCACTTGGAGCTACAAACCCTCTTGATATTGCAATAGCCTTTATAGCTTGATTTAATGCTCCAGCTCCTATTGCTTGTATTTCCACTGTTCCTTTATCTCTAAATACGTTAGTTAAAGCTCCTGCTACTTTATTGGGATTTGATTTAGATGATACTTTTAATATATCCATAATTTTTATCACTTTCCTTCCTACAATTAATTATACTTATAAGCAAATAAAAAAGAACTATAAAAGTTCTATTTCTTCCTCTTCTTCTTTTTTTATTTGATCTATAAATGATGTTTCTGGTTCTTTTTTTGGCTCAGGTTCACTTTCTCTTAATTTATCAAATATATTATTTTTATAACTATTTGTCACTGTATGTTTTGGTGATTCTTCTAAATATGGTCTATCATAAATAACATTGCTTTTTGGCGTTTCGTCTTTATATGGTCCAAATTCTTGTTCAAATACATCTATGGTTGGTTCGGTTTCTTCTTCTTTTTCCATAAAGTTTTGTTTTGGCATATTTTGATTTATATCTTGTTTATTATAATTATTATGAATTGGGGATTCTACATAATTTGAGTTGAAATTTGGAATAGTTCTATTATAAACACTATTTACATCATTATTTAAATTATTGGCATTGTTATCTAGATTATTAAATATAGTATTGTTATTTATATTACTATTTTCATTTCTATTACCATAATTATTTATACCAGAAATTACATTATTAACATTTTTATTTTCAGAGTTTGTATTAGTATTTACAGGTGCTTGATAATCATTAAGTCCTACATCAAAATTATTTGTTAAAGTAGGTCCATTATTCCCAGTTATATCGGTTTTAACATTATTATTTTTTCCTTTTTTACTTGCCTTTATTACAACTTTTTTATCTGCAGTTGCATAAGCAATAATAACAATAATTATTGATAAAAGAAGTAATGCTACACCAATTGTTATAAGCACCCCAGGAAATTCTAAAAACATACTAAGTTCCATTACAACCCACTCCTTACTCTACTTAATAATATCAAAAAAAAAATAGATATGCAAGAAAATTTTTAAGTTTTCTTATAATCTATCATTTTTTATTTGGAAGTATTTTAACAATTGCTTCATTTTCAAACAGATTTTTTGCTTTTAATTTTTCTAATATTTGAAAATCAAGGCTTTTTATTTTACTTATTTTATCAGTTATATAATCACCATAATCTAATACATCATCTAAAATAGAATATAAAATGTTTAATGGGCTATCAACTAATTTTACTTCTCCTGCTATCCATAGTTTTTTCTCTCTTTCAAACGAATCTTCATCTATTTGTAAATCTTTTAAATATGCCTCTAAATTTTTAATTAGTTCTTTTTCTTTGTTAGTTGTTGCATAAAACTCTATTGTATAATGAGATTCTGTTTCAGAAATACGATAAAAACTACTGGTAAATAATCCTTTTTTTAGCCACTTTTCTCTTATTTTAGAAGTAGACCCAAGACTTATATTTATTAAACTATGAAGATAGACATCTAATTCAAAAGAAGAAATATTTAAATCTTTAAATTTATTTTTATTTATTTTATAAGATACTGCAACTTTTGGTGTTTCAACATTCATTCTTATCTCTTCATACTCTTTAGCTACTTCATCTGGTTCTTTTTCAGTAACTTTTTCTACCTTGTTTTTATTTTTTTTAAGTTTTGATAAATTTTCTTTTGCTATTTCAAAAACTTTTTTAGGCTTTACATTACCTGTCACAATTAAAGTCATATTATCAGGTGTATAAAAATTATTAAAACATAATTCTAAATCATCTTTACTAATTGTTTTTATATCCTCATCTGTTCCAATTACCTTGTTTTTATATGGATCTACTTTAAATGTATTTTCTTTTACTTTATTATATAAAACTCTATCAGGATTATCTTTATACATACTTGCTTCTTCTAAAATTATACCGCGTTCTTTTTCTACTTGTTTATCGTTAATATCTAATGTTTCTATCCAGTTCAGAAGATACTTTAAACTTTTTTCAAAACTTTTATTACCTATAAAATAGTACCCTGTATAATCATTTGATGTTGAAGCGTTAACATCTGTTCCAAATTTTTGATAGAATTTAAATGGATCATCTTTTCTTTCAAACATTTTATGTTCAAGAAAATGAGCAATTCCTGTTTTTAATTTGTATTCTTTATTATTTATTTTTACTTTTTCAAAACAACCTCCAAATTTTACTGAAAGCATTGCAGAGAAATTATGTTTATTTTTTACTTCAACTACATATATTTTTAGACCATTTTTAAGTTTTTCATAGTAAACATTTTCTTTAAAATTATTAATTTGATATTTCTTCATTTCCATCTTCCTTTAATAAAAATATTGTATCTATATTTATTTTTTTAGCTAGCTTTATTATATCTTCTTTGGTTACTTTTTTTATTTCCTCTTTTTGTACTTTTAAAGTTTCATTTCCTAAATATAGATGATTAAAATAATGGTCTAAAATTGCTCTAGGGAAGTCTTCTACTTCTTTTATAACACTTAATACTACTTCTTTAGCATCTTTTACTTCTTTTTTTGTAAATTTTCCTTTTTTCATATTTTCTATTTGCTTTAAAATTTCTTCTTTGGTTTTTTCATAGTTTTTTAAAGATATTCCTGCATGTATTACAAACATTCCATCTAATCTATTAATACTTGATGAAATGCTATAAGCAAAAGAATTTTTCTCTCTTACATTTTGAAATAATTTTGAGTTTGGAGAATTTCCTAAAATTATGTTATAAATTATTCCTTCATAAAGTTTTTCATGATTAGTTAATTTTTTTATACTAGCACCCATAATCAGTTTACTTTGATTAAATTTAGACTCTTCGCTTTTTTCGTTAAATTCTTTTTCATATGATGAAGATGCCTCAGGAAAATTAGAAATATTACTTTTAGGATTAAAACAAGAACTTATTTGATTTTCTATTTGTTGATTATTAATATCTCCAATTACAAAAATATCAATTTTATTATTTTTGAAAAAATTCTTATAATAAGTATATAAATTATCTCTAGTTATTTTATTTAACATCTCTTCTGTTCCCATGATAGATGTAGTAAATATTTTATCTTTTCCAATTAATTCTTTAAATTTACTATAACAGACAAAGTTTGGATCTTCTTTTTCACTTATGATTGCAGTCTTTAAATTTTCATAATTTATTTTAAATGCAGATTTATCAAACATATTATTTTCAACATTAGGATTTGTTAAAACATCAAATAAAAATTTTATTGATTCGTTTATTATTCCCTTTTCAGAAAATTTATCATGAACTGTTACTAAATTTACTTCTGTTATAATGGCTTTTCCGCGTCTATAATTTCTGCTGTATAGTTCTGCACTAAAAAGTTCTTCTTTTTTTATTGCCATTTCTCTAGCAGTTTTATAATTTTTAGATGAAAAAAGAAGATTATTTATTAGCATGTTTCTAATTGCCAATTCTTCTTCTTTTATTTTACTTGAAAAAACGACTTTCACTAAAACAGTCTTAAATTTTGTAGTATTAATTAAATGAAGTGTGTAGTAGTTTTTATTTATTCTCTTTAGTTCCATAGGCCCTCCCTTTATATTATAAGCTGTTTTTTATATTTTATAACGTTTCTAATGCAAGGTTAATGGCCATATCTAAATTTTTTTCTCTTTCAATGGCGCTGATACTTTCATTTGTTATTATATTATCACTTACTGTTAGAATAGAAGTCGCATTTTTACCAAAGTGATTTGCTAGATAGAAAAGAGCAAAACTTTCCATTTCTACTGCGAGAAGATCATATTTATCACTTGATAACTTTTTTTCCTTATAAAATAAATCACTTGTGTTTATTGTACCAATAGTTAAATCTATGTCAAGTTTTTTTGCAGCTTCTTTTACTTTTTCGTTTAAATTTGGCGATGAATATTCTATATCTTTATATTTTCCATTAAACTCTTTAGAGAAGTTTGATAAAGTATAAGAAGAAGATGCAAGAATTATTTTTTTTATAGGTATTTCTTTTTTTAAAGATCCACATGTTCCTATACGGATAATATTATCTACATCGTAAAAATTAAATAGTTCATAAGCATATATACCCATGCTGGGCATTCCCATTCCTGAGGGCATAATTGTTACTTCTTTTCCCTTATATGTTCCGGTATAAGTATTCATACCACGAACATCATTAACTAGTTTTACATTTTCTAGAAATTTGTCTGCTATATATTTTGCCCTTTTAGGATCTCCCGGCATAATTACTGTTTTCTTTATATTCTCTTTTTTAGCACTATTATGAGGTGTCATTTTATCACTCCTTATTCATCACTATCTTCAAGTTTTACTAATACTTCACGTGGTTTTGAACCATTTTGTGGTCCTACTATACCACGTTCTTCTAAAAGATCAATTATTCTCGCAGCTCTGTTATAACCAAGTTTGAATCTTCTTTGAAGTAGTGAAGCGCTTGCTTTTCCCTGCTCGATAACAAACTCTACTATATCATTATATAGTGGATCGTCATATTCTTCTTTATCATGAGAAATAGTATTTTCTTTTGCTTCTGCATCAACGTTTTCTAAATTAGCAAAGTTAGGGTCAAATGATGCTTTTTGTTGTGATACAGTATAATCTACTACTTTTTTAATTTCTTGTTCTGTTACGAAAGCTCCTTGAATTCTCTCAGGTTGATTTTCACCCATTGGTAAGAATAACATATCTCCTTTTCCAAGAAGCTTTTCAGCTCCAACCATATCAAGGATAGTACGTGAATCAATACTTGATGATACAGCAAATGAAATTCTCGAAGGAATATTTGCTTTTATTAAACCTGTTATAACGTCTGTTGATGGACGTTGTGTTGCAATTATTAAATGAATACCTGCTGCACGAGCCATTTGGGTTATACGCATAATTGAATCTTCTACTTCTTTCCCAGCAACTAACATAAGGTCTGCAAGTTCATCTACAATGACTACAATGTAAGGCATTCTTGGAAGTTTATCTTCATCTTTTAATTTAGCGTTCTTATCATCAATCATTTTATTGTAACCTGCTATATTTTTAGTTTTAGATTCTTCAAATAAATCATATCTTCTTTCCATTTCAGATACGGCACGTTTTAAAGCAATAGATGCCTTTTTAGGATCTGTTACTACAGGTGTTAAAAGATGAGGTATTCCATTGTAGATAGAAAGTTCTACTTTTTTAGGGTCTACTAAAACAAGTTTTACTTCATCTGGTCTTGCTTTCATTAAAATTGAAATTATAATGTCATTTATACAAACTGATTTACCAGAACCAGTTGCTCCTGCTACTAAAAGATGAGGAGTTCTATCTATCTCACACCATTTTACTTTTCCCATAATATCTTTACCAAGGGCAACTGCTAAAGGCTCTTGGTTTGTTTTTTTAGGCATAAGTTCTAATGTTTCTTTTAAAGTTACCATTTGAGGAGTTTCATTTGGCATTTCAATTCCTACTGTACTTTTACCAGGAATTGGAGCCTGTATACGAACATCTTTTTTAGCTAAGGCTAAAGAGATTTCTTTATTAATTGTAAGAAGTTTTGATACCCTGGTACCTGATGAAAGTGATAATTCATATTGAGTTACGGTTGGCCCAATATTTACTTCAACTACTTTTCCATTTATACCAAAATCTTTTAAAACTTGTTCAAGAATATCAATATTTTTTTCAATTAAAGTATGATCTGTACCCTTTTTGCCTTTCTTACCTTCTTCAAGTAAATCCATTGGTGGAAGAATATAATTAAAATTAACTGCATTTTTTACTGGTTCTTCTTTTGGCTTTGTTTCGTTTACACTTGTTAATTCTTTTATATCGTGAACTACTAATTTATCATCGTTATGATCAACAATTTTAAATTTAGATTCAGGCTCATCTTCTTTAGCTTCTTTTTCTTTTGAATTCCTCTTCTTAATATTTTTAGCAGCACTTTTTCCTTTATCAAGAACATCTTTAATAGATAAACCAGTGAAAATCATAAATCCTGCAATTATTAAAATTGGTGTTACAACTTTTGTACCTTGAATATCAAAAAGAGAATAGAAAAGTGATGCAAAAATAGCTCCTAAAAGTCCTCCTCCAGTATTAGAAAGAGCACTATTAAATATTCCAACTTGAACACTTTTATTCATTATTTTTTCTATTCCAAGCATTATATAATCAATTGTTTCAGTAAAGATTTTATCAGTTTTAATATTATCAAGTACATAATTTTGATGCATAAGTACAACAACACCTATAGTAAACAGGTAAACTCCTACCATTTTTGAAGATAAAAGATTTACCCCTTTTCTTTTTATAATAATGTAACATCCTACTATTAAAACTATTAAAAGTAAGATGACATATAAATTACCTACTAAAAATAGTGCAAATGAGGCTATACTTCTTCCAAATATCCCGTATTTACCAATACCTAAAATTGATATTAAAATTAATGCAAATCCATATAATTCTACTAAATAAGTTGGTTTTTCTTTTGTCCCTTTTCCGCGTGATTTTTTCTTAGCCACATTATCACTCCTACTCTAAAAATTATTATAACACAACTAAAACTAGTAAACAATTTTTTTAATTTTATTTTACTAAACTTTTACAAAAAAGAAAAAGAAGTTTTATTTATCTTTATTCTTCCTCTTAATCATTTTCCTTTAAAAACTTTAATAAACTTTCTGCTACTTCTCTTGGTATTACTTCTGCAAGTTCATCTATACTTGCACTTTTTATTTTATTTAAAGATGTATATTTTTTTAAGAGAATTTTTCTTCTTTTTTCTCCAATACCAGGAACATCTTCTAAAACACTTCTTAACATTCCTTTATTTTTTATATTTCTATGATAAGTAATGGCAAAACGGTGTACTTCTTCTTGCATTTTATATAAGTAAACAAATAGATTTTTATTTTTTATATCTATTTCCATTAAATTTTCTAAAACAAGTTTTGAAGTTTTATGACTTTTATCTTTTTTTAAACCTATTAAAGGAATATCTAATTTTAAACTATTTAATATTTCTTTTGTAGCATTAATTTGTAGGATTCCACCATCTACAATTATTAAGTCTGGCAAAACAGTTTTTTCAACCAAGGCTTTTTGATATCTTCTATAAATTACTTCTTTCATGGCTGTTAAATCATCTTTAGTTTTAGCATCTATTTTGTATTTACGATACTCATTTTTATCAGGTAAAAAGTCTTTAAATACAACCATAGCACCAACATAATATGTTCCAAAAAGATGAGAGTTATCAAATAGTTCTATTCTTTCTAATTTATTAAGTCCAAGAATATTTTTAAGTTCATTTATACTTTCCATTCTAATATTATCATCTTTTCTTATGCGTTCTATTTTTTCTTTAGAAGATACCTCAGCATTAACATTAGCCATATTAAGAATTTTTTTTATGTCCCCTTTCTGTGGAACTTGAACTGGTACTGATAAAATGTTTTCTAATCCATCAATTCCCTCGATATCATTAGTTATAATCTTTTTGGGAAGAGGAAATTTGTCATAAAAATCAATTATATATCTTAAATAAGTATCATTTTTATCTACATAATCAGTTATTATTTTATTCATCTGTCCAATTACTACACCATCACGAATAAAGACTGTTTCAATTGCTAAAAAGTTTTCTTTTTCATAGAAACCAAATACATCAAAATTATATTTTATGTTAGATACAATAATTTGTTTACTTATTGTATTTTCAATATCACTTATTAAATTTTTAAATTCAAGTGCTTTTTCATATTCAAGATTTTGACTAGCAATATTCATTTTTTCTTCAAGTTCTTTAGTTAAAAATTTATAATCACCATTTAAAATTTTAGTTATATCGGTAATCATTTCATCTATTTGTGCATTACTAATTTCTTTTTCACAATATCCAAGACATTCCCCAATATGATAGTATAAGCATACCTTCTTTTTTAATTTTTCACACTTTTTAAGTGGATAAATTCTATTTATTAAGTTAACTGTATTTTTAGCACTATAGACTCCGGGGAAGGGACCAAATACTTTACCTTTTATTTTTTTTCTCGATTTACTTCTTATTATTTTTAAACTAGGATATTTATCGTTTGTTAAAACTATATAAGGATAGGTTTTATCGTCTTTTAAGAGAATATTATATTTAGGGTTATATCTTTTTATTAAATTTATTTCAAGTATTAAAGATTCTGTTTCGCTATTAGTTATCATATATTCAAAATCAGTTATTTGACTTACTAAAACTTTTGTTTTTCCTGTATGGATTTTATTAAAATAAGAATTTACTCTTCTTTTTAAGTTTTTAGCTTTTCCAACGTAGATTATTACTCCATCTTTGTTTTTCATAAGATAGCACCCTGGTTTATCTGGCAAAAGTTTAAGTTTCTCCTTCATAATATTTCTCCTTTTTAAGATTTATCTATATTTATTATACCTAATCTTTAATTTGTTGTAAAATATTTAGAATAAGTTTATAATTAAAGTGGTGATTATCTTGAATATTATTGAAAATAGTGTTAGTAACGAAATTGTTATTAAAAATTCTAGATTTATTTGTTATTTATATAACGTTGAAAGTGAAGATGACGTAAAAAAATATTTAAATGATATTTCTATAAAACACAAAGACTCAACTCATGTTACTTATGCTTATAGACTTCTTAATAAACAAAAATATTTTGATGATGGAGAGCCTGGTGGAACTGCTGGTGCTCCAATTATGGAAGTTATTTTAAAAAATGATTTAGTAAATGTTTTAGCTGTTGTTGTTAGATATTTTGGAGGCATAAAGCTTGGAGCTGGTGGCCTTATTAGAGCTTATTCTAAAGCTGTGAAAGAAGCTTTAATTCTTACTAATATTAAACTTTATGAAATTTATAATTTGTATGAAATAAAAGCAAATTATGAAAACTTAAAACTTTTAAATAATATGACTAGTAAATATAAAATAAAAAGTAAAGATTTTAGTGATGATATTGTTTATGTTATTGAAGTGAAAAATGAAGATGATGATGTTTTAGAAACATTTAAAAATACTTCATTAAATGTAAAAAAAACTATAAAGATTTAATTCCTTATAGTTTTTTTGTATAAAGTATGAATAAAAAAACAATAACGTTTTTGTTATTGTTTAATTACTTCATTGAATAAATTTCAAGTTTCTTATCTGTATGAAGAAGTTTAATTTCTACTTCATTAGGATATCCTAAATCTTTTTTATATTCTAGATTTACTATTACTTTATAAGCATCATCATCTTTAATATTTTTATAGCTATAAGGTTCTTTTGTTATTTCTTTTACTTCAGATTTAGTAACTACAGGAAGTTTTTGATCTCTTTTTTTATATATATCTTGCTCAATATATTTATAAACTGTTTCTGATGCTTCGAGAACAAAGTTTTGAGCATTTTTTGCTCTTATAAACTGTACTCCTCCAACATCATTTTTTGATACTTTATTGTCTAAATTATAAAAATCTATAGCAGCCATTTGTGATATAAGTCTTGCATATTCTTCTTCATTAACATTTTCTTCTTTTAAAACACTAACTAATTTTTTAAATAAGTCTTTATATATTTTAGGTTGATCTGCCTCTAAAGTATAACCATATTCAGGAATTTCATCTATAATTTTTGATTTATTATCATCGCTTTTAAAATATGTTTTATAAACGATAAAACCAGAAACTGCTAAAGCTAAAACTATTATTAGAATTATTAATATTACTACTTTCTTTTTTAGTTTTTTTCTTTTTCTCATTTTTCCTCCTTATAATTGGTTGAAAATTTATTACCAAAATAATCATAGACAATTATATCATTTGAAATATCAATATATTCTTCTGTTTTTAATTTGTTTTTTTCTATATAATTTTCTGAAAGTGGTACATTTTTTAATAATTTATATTCTTCTTTATTGTCATTATAATAGACATAATTTGTAACGAAATTACCATTTGGGAATGCTACTAAATTATCTTTTTTATTCATGATGTCACTACCTAAAGCATATTTATTTTTAATTCCAAGCATATTGGAAATAGTTGGCCCTACATCATACATTCCCATTGCAGTAGATATAGTTTTACTATATTTTTCTTGAAACTCATCATCGCTTGACCAGATTATTAATGGCACTTTTCTATTTAATTCTTGCCAGTAATAATCAAGCTCTTTATATCTTGGATCATCTTCTGAATAAACATCATCAGTTAAATAATTATAATTATAAAATCTGTTCCACTGTGAAGTAGATATTCTGGCATCATGATCTCCATATATCATAATTACTGTGTCTTTTAACATTCCTTTTTCTTTTAATAGTTTTACTAAAAGTCCAAGTTGTTTATCAGCATAGTGCGCTGAAACTATATAATTACCAAGTTTAGTATCTTTTAAATATGGATAAACTACTCCATTTTTCTTTAAAGTAACATCAAATTTTCCAAATAAATCATTATAATCAAATGGTGTATGATTACTTAAAGTTATTAAAGTGCCATAAAATTTATCGTGTTCTTTATTTATTTCACTTATATAATCGACAGACTGAGTAATAAAAGATCTATCACTAAGGCCAAATCCTATTTCTTCATCAATTTTATAAGTGGATTTGTCATAAAATTTATCATAACCTAAATTTTTATGCATTATATTTCTATTCCAAAAATCCCCAGTGTTAGCATGCATACTAAAAGTATAATAGCCTTTTTCTTTTAATTTTTGATAGAAAGAAACATATTTTTTATCAGAGTGATTAATAAATACTGTTCCACTTGATACTGGGAGAAGTGAAGTTGCTAAAGTAAATTCTGTGTCACTACTGGTACCAAAACTTACTTGAGAATAAAAATTGTCAAAATAAAGTCCTTCTTTTGTTAATTTATTTAAATTTGGTGTAACCTCTTTACCATTTATTTTCATTCCTATCAGTACTTGTTGCATACTTTCAGCATGAATTGCTATAACATTTTTATCTTTTAAAATATTGGTGTAGTCATTTTTAATAGATTTGTCATTTTTTTCTTTTTGATCATAAAAATCATTTATTTCTTTATAAGCTTTATCTTTACCAAATAATGTTGCCATTTTTGGTTCAATACTTTTTACAATGTCATTAATTTGATATAGATATACTCCAAATCTTGAAACTAAGTATTCCCTATTCCACTGACTATAAAGTCTTGAATAGTCTACTGGTTTTAGAGTTGCTAAAAATACTACTAAAATTACTATAAGCCAAGCATAAATTGTATGAATAGTTATTTTTTTTGTTAAATGAATATGTTCTTCTTTCTTTTTTAATTTTCTACTTGCAATATAAATTGCAATTGGAAGCCAAATGAGGATTAAAAATTTTGGAGATAATAAATTACCTACTACATTAGCTTCACCAGTGTCATGATTTGCAAGAGCAAATGAGAAAAATGTAATTGAAATAAATGAACTATAGTAAAAATAATATATTGCATTAGCGAAGCATACAAGAACACTTATAATCGAAATTAAGATTAAATAAAAAGTTCTATATTTCTTCTTAACAAAGAAATAAAAGGATGCAAAAAGTAAAGAAACTACTAAATCAGCGAGAATTGGCCTAATGCTAAAAGGATTCCCAATAGTAAATCCTCTTAAAATCATACCATTTATTACTGCTCCAAACACATATATAAATACAATTATATTGTCACATACTATATATTTAGAGCTAATAAGTGCTTTTTTAGTGTTTTCTCTAATATTTTCTTTAGTCAGTTGTTCCTTTAGTTTCTTTTTTAATGATTTCTTTTTTTTGTTTTTTGTCTTTTTCATCAGTTACACACCTGCCTTGTTTTTGATAATTATCAACATTTAAAGCAATGCCTACAACGAATAGATATGCTAGAATATATACCCAAAGTAGTAAAATTAATATGTTTGCAAAGTTTCCATATAATACATCATAAGATGCAATTTTGGTTATATAAAAAGCAAATATATAAGTTGCAGTAACCCATCCAATTGTTGTAAATATTGCCCCCTTACTAGTAGTTTTTCTATCTATTTTTTTACTTGGTGCTGTAGTATATATAAGTTTTATAATAAAGTACATTATAAGGAATGATGCTAATACTTTAACTACTATATAAATTAGTTTGTAATTGTATAAAAATTTGGCATTTAATATTTCTATTGAATATTTTACAATTGTATCTCCAAGAAGTGGAATGAATACTACAAAAAGAAGTAAAATAACAATCATAAATGTCATTAAAAATGATTTAAGTTTTAATTTGATATAACTTGGTTGTTTTATATCATAAAGCATATTTGATGCTGTTATGATTGATGTTGGAGCATTGGAACCAAGTAAAAGGTATAATATAAGGACAAATGCAACTCCATGGAATTTAATATCTGTTGTAAAAGATGTAAGAATGTTTCCAAGAACATTTGGAAGAACTGATGTTATTCTATCTATAAAATCAAAGTTTTTAGTAATTAAGGATGTTAAAATTGCTCCTATAGCGGCAATTGGTACAATTGACATTATGAAATAGAAAGCAATTTGTCCAGGAAGAATTTGCATCTCTGGTTTATTTAGAATACCTAAAAAACCATTTAATATTTTTTTAGCTTTTGTCTTAGGCATTATTTATAATTTTGCTCCTTGTCCATACGCATTTCAATACTTGCTTCATTGATTGCATCATCAATTGTTTTTATGTCATCTTCAATCATACTATATCCTATGGCTGCTCCAAAACCATGAGGAAGTTTCTCAAATTCACGAGAAAGTTTATTAATATAAGTATTTACTTGAGTTTTATTATAGCCGATTAAGTAAATTAAGAATTCATTACCATCTGTTCTTATAATTTCACTTTTTTCAAGTTGGTTATTAATTAAAATTGCTGCAGCTTTTTTTATTAAATTATTTCCCTCTTCTTGACCATAATTATCATTTATATATTTTAAATTATTAAGATCAGTTATAATTACTGTTCTAGGATTAACTTTTACTTCATCCCATTTATCTATATTGGCATTTAAATAATTTCTGTTTTTTAAAGATGTCAACATATCATTATATTTAAGAACATCTTCCTTATGAAGTAATTTTATATTTTTTCTATTTCTAGAAAGGGCAATTAAAGCAAATAGAATTATTACAGGAATTATTATGATTAATATTACCATTAAATATAGACTCGCAAAACCTACTTTATTGGCAGATGTTTCAAGTAAAGTATCAATTCCTTTTATTTTTACATCACTACTATCAGTGTACATAAGCATGAAGTTAATAAAGTTGTACATTACATCTTCATCATTTTTTACAAAGAATTTGTACTCACCACTGTAACTATCTTTTAATAATAAATAGTAATCTTCAAAATTCTTATCATTTTTATAATAGTAATAATCTGCTTCATCTAATACTAGAACTCCATCATCAGCTATTTTATCAGTTACATCTTTTATAGGTTTTACAACTGATTTAAAATTATCTTTTAAATAACTATCAAGGTATGTATTTTCTTTTGTATAAAGTTTTCTATTTTCTAATCCCTCTTTATTTGTTATACGATAATTTGTATTACTAAGGGCTACTAATTGAGGATTTAAAGCACTTATTGTATATAAACCTTTTTCATTTTTATAATCAAAGTCTATAAATGCTATATCTACTTCGCCTTTTTTAATAGCGTCATCTAATCTTTTACTTGAGGAATATTCTTTATATTCTAAATCAATATTAGCCATGTCTGAAAGTAAATTTATATATTCACCAGCATAACCAAATAAATTCTTTTTATTTAAAATGTTATAGGTACTTCCTTTGACAAATCCATACGTATAAACTTTACTTGATAGAGATGTTACTTCAAGATCTGTAGCATCTGTATTAGCAAGATAAAATTCCATGAATTCATCTTCATAACTATTCATATAATTATTTTTCTTGAATAAATTTAAATATTTTTTCATAATACTAGATAATCTTGAGTTATCTGAAGGACGAAGAACTATTTTATTAGATAAATTATTAAAGTCATAATTTATATATATATCATTATTTACAACTTCCTCTAAAGTATAGTATCTAGGTACTATGGCATAACTTACGTCATTTTTATTAATTGCACTAATAAGACGTGATACATTTTCGTATTCTTTATAATTATAGTTTGAATTTATATAATTACTTACTTTTTCTTTATCAGATTCTAAAACTGCTATATTTTTTGTGTATAAATCATTAAGATTTGTTTTATATCCTTCCTTTTTACTTATTAAAACATAATCATCTTCTGTAATTAATACATCATTTTCATTTAATTTATCTTCATTTGATAAAACCATTATTGAAAGTCCAGTAAGACTACTATTTTTCTCACCATAATTATAGGACTTTTTATTAAAATCAAGGTCAGTATCTTTTTCTATTTTATTTAAATAATCAAAGACTACTCCTTCTCCATTGTCCGCTAAAATACTAAGATTATTTGGTACATTTATATCAATTAAAGTCTTTTTATTTCTAGCAATCCATTGTTTTTCTAAGATAGTAAGGTCTGTTTTATTATCTGGAGCTGTTAAAAAGAAGTAAATACCTGTTATAATGGCAATTACAATAATTATTATAATAGCATATTTTAAATAATTAGTTTTGCTGTTCTTTTTTTTATTTTTTCTTTTTTTATCTTTTTTCATCATTTTCTCCTAAAAAGTAAAATTATTATCATTTGAATTTTTATAACCAATTGCTGGGTATCCTTTAGCGGTACTTATTTCATTTGTTAAAAATAATTGAATGTCATAAAAGCTTAATTGATCTTTAGAAAAGCCTTCTAAAACAACTTTTTTTAACGTTTTAGCAGTACCTACTTTAGTACCATTTGTTGTTTCTACTAGTACGTTTATTATTTTACCATTAACATGAACACTTGCTTTATTTACATATTTACGTTTTTCAAGTTCTGTTACAAGTTTATCCTTTTCATCATTTGTTACTTTTACTTCTTCAATTCCATCTAAACGATTACCATAAACTGGTTCTCCATTTTTTGGCATTACAAGTCCAAAAATTAACCACCCTATTAAAAATAGAAATAAAAATATGAAAAATACAATTGTTGTGTATTTGTTTTGTTTAAGTTCATTTACAAGTTTATTAAACACACTAATCACTCCTTATCTTAATTAATTATAACTTATATTATTGTAATAATCAATTACTATTATCTAAAAAATCTTTTAAAATTTCTGAGGCAATTTTAGGATTTATTTTACCTTTTGACTCTTTCATAACCATTCCCATTAAAAATTTGAAGTTTCCTTCTTTTCCTTTTTTATATTCTTCAAAAGATTCTTTATATGTTTCTGTAACTTTCTTTATTATTTTTAATATTTCATCTTTAGAAGATATTTGTTTAGTGTTTTCTAAAAGGTTATTAAGGTCTATATCTTTTGTTAAAACATCTTCTATTATATCTTTAAATATTTTTGAAGAAATTTCTTCATTTTTTAGACTATTTACTAAAGTAATAAATTTATCTTTAGTAAGTTTAGTTTCAAAAATGCTTACTTTCTCTTTATTTAAATAAGATGCAATATCTCCGAGTAAAATGTTACTAGCAATTTGAAAATCAATATCATCATCTAAAAACTGATTAAGATAATCTGATAGTTCTTTATGAGAAATTAATTTATCAATATTTATATTAGAGATGTTTTTACTTTTATAAATATTTCTTCTTTCATTTGGAAGAAGTTCTAAAGAATTTTCTATTTCTTTAATTAAATCATCAGTAAGGTAAAGATATGGAAGGTCTGGTTCAGGAAAATAGCGATAGTCTTTATCTGGTTCTTTTCTTCGCATAAATACTGTTTCTTTTTTTGTTTCATCGTATTTTCTAGTATCTTCTTTTAATATTTCACCATTTTCTAAAGCGTTTATTTGTCTTTTTACTTCATAATCTATAGCATCTTTAATATTAGAAATTGAACCGATGTTTTTTATTTCCGATCTTACTCCTAAAGTGTTATCTTTACTTACAGAAACGTTTACATCAAAACGCATTCTTCCCTCTTCTATTTTGCAATCTGAAACTCCAAGATAAACCATTAATTCACGAAGTCTTGATGCGTATTCGGCAGCTTCTTCTTTACTTTTCATGTCAGGTTTTGAAACTATTTCAATTAAAGGTACGCCACTTCTATTGTAATTAAGTAATGTTTTTCCTGAGTGGTGAAGACTTTTACAAGTATCTTCTTCTATATGAATATCGGATATACCAATTTTTTTGCTTTTTGTTTCTCCCTCTATTTCAAGATAACCATCTCTTCCAATTGGTGTTTTTGCTTGGGTTATTTGATAGCCTTTTGCTAAATCAGGATAGTAATAATTTTTACGATCAAAATGCATTTTTTTTGTTATATTCATATTTAATCCAAGACAAGCTGCTATTGCTTTTTCTACTACTTCTTTATTTAAGGCTGGAAGAGTTCCAGGATATCCTAAATCGATTTCATTAATATTGGTATTTGCTATTTTAGTAGGGCCATTTAAAGATTTAGAAAATACTTTGGCATTTGTTTTTAACTCTAAATGAACTTCAATACCAATTGTTGGAGTGTAATTATTCATCTTTTTCACCTCCAGGATTAAGGTCTAAATTTAATTTATTTTCAATAAATGATGCTAATCTGTAAATGTTTTTTTCATCCCATTTTTTCCCTATTATTTGCATACCTATAGGAAGATTAGTTTTAGAAAAACCTATAGGAAGTGAAAGACTTGGAAGACCAGACATGTTTACAGGAATACTTAAGATATCGTCGATGAATGATTTATTAGGATCATCTAAATTGCTATCTATTTCATAAGGAAGACAGGTAGTTGTAGGCCCAATTATTAAATCGTATTTTTCAAATGCTTTTTCAAACTCTAAAGTCATACTTTTTCTTATTTTAAGAGCTTTTTCATAATATTCTTTAGCATTTTCTCCACTTAGCATAAATGAACCAACCATAATACGACGTTTTACTTCATCTCCAAAACCTTCACTTCTAGTTTTGTAGTAAAGTTCATCAATATTTTTAACATTATCTTTAGAATATCCATATTTTATACCATCAAAACGCGCGAGATTAGAGCTTGCTTCTCCAAGTGCGATAATTTGATATAGTGGTACTGCATAATTTAAATATGGGATATCTATAATATCAATAGTTATGCCGTTTTCTTTTAATAAATTTTGAATAGAGTTTAATTTATCTAAAATTTCTTTGTCAATTACATCACTAATATAAAAACTTGGAATAGCTATTTTCATACCTTTTACGTCTTTTCCAATTAACGATGTAAAGTCTTCTTCTGTTTCTTTTTGAGTTAAGTCTCTTTCATCTTTTTTAGTTAAGATATTTAAAAAAAGTGCATTTTCATAAACATTTCTAGTGATAGGCCCAATTTGATCTAGGCTTGATGCAAAAGCTATAAGTCCATATCTAGAGATTCTACCATAAGTAGGTTTTAACCCTACTACTCCGCAGAAAGCAGATGGTTGACGAATTGAACCACCTGTATCTGATCCTAGAGCAAGTGGTATTATCCTTGAGGATACTGATGCTGCACTTCCTCCAGATGAACCACCAGACACTAATTTGTTA
Source organism: uncultured Bacilli bacterium (assembly GCA_947628535.1). Lineage (GTDB taxonomy): Bacteria > Bacillota_I > Bacilli_A > RF39 > UBA660 > UMGS1449. The sequence goes on from CANRAF010000004.1 coordinate 73,127, forward strand.
TTCCAAGGATTTTTAACAGGACCAAAGAAACTTGTTTGATTAGATGAACCCATAGCAAATTCATCCATATTTAATTTTCCAATTATAACCATACCATTTTCTTCAATTAACTTTGTAACATGAGCATCATATACTGGTATAAAGTTACTAAGCATTTTAGAACCTGCTGTCGTTTTAATATTTTTTGTTATTATATTATCCTTTAAGGCTACAGGAATACCGAAAAGTAGATTATCTTTTTCTACTTCTCCTAAACTTTTGGCACGATTTATAGCCCCATCCCTATCAATTATTATAAAACAGTTAAGTTTATCTTTTTCCGCTCTTTCTAAAGCTTCATAAGTTAAATCAAGTGGAGTAATATTGCCTTTTACTAATAAAGAGTGGATTTTTTCAATACTTAAATCTAAATATTTACTCATCAAAAACACCTGCCACTTCTATAAAATTTTCAAATTTATGAGGAGCATTTTCAATTAAATCGTTTGGCTTTTCAAAAGTACTTGCCTTTCCATTAAAAGTTTGACATGTAGTTTCTGCTGGGCTAATCATAATCTCATTTTCATTTAATTTTATTTCATTTACTTTATCTATTTCATTTAATAATGCTTTTAACTGATAAGAAAATTTCTCTTCTTCTTCCTTGCTTAAATTAAGTCTTGCAAGTTCTGCTACATGGTTTACTTCTTCTTTTGACAGTTTTTCCATATTCCCATTCCTTTCGTCATAGTACATTATAACATAAAAAATATGGAAATTAAAGAATAAGAAGAAATATAAAACTTATTGCTCTTATATTAATATAATTTTTAAATATTTTATAAAAAAAGATTACTTAAAAAGTAATCTTATATAATAGTGTTTTTTAATCTATACTTATTAATTCGTAATCTTTAGTTCCACAGCCAAGAGATGCTGCTGCATCAATTGTGTGAGTTCCTTTTCTTGAATCTACTCTTTCAAAAAAGTGATCAGTTCCTGGATCATTTGAATTTTTTACTAAATCTATACAAGCTTTATCTATTGCTACAGGGTCAAGTGATGCGAGAATACCAATATCTTTTAGGCAAGGTGCTTCTGCATTACCATCACAATCACAGTCAATTGACATATTTTTCATAATATTTATATAAACAATATTACCTTTGAAATAATTTATAACAGAAGAAGCAGCATCGGCCATAGCTTCTAAAAATTTAATTTGATCAACTTTAAACATATCTTCAAATGTTCCATTTTCATTGCCAACACAGTGGATATATCTTTTACCTTTACTGGATGCTATACCTATGGATAACTGTTTTAAAGCACCTCCATATCCGCCCATAGCATGACCTTTAAAGTGAGAAAGAACTAACATTGAATCATAATTTTTTAGGTGACTACCAACATAATTTTTGTTAATTATTTTCCCATTTGGAATTGTAAGTGTCATATCTGGATTTTCTTCGTCTAATAAATCAACTTTAAAATATTTGCTCCAGCCGTGACTTTCTAGTAACTCTTTATGTTTTTCAGTTGTATTTCTCGCACCTTCATAAGCTGTGTTGCATTCAACTACTGTACCATTTACATGATTTACAATATCTTTTACCATTTCTGGTCTAATAAAATTTTTATTACCTTTTTCTCCTGAATGTAATTTTACTGCAACATTTCCAGATAACTTTTTACCAAATGCTTCATATATTTTTACTATGCTCTCTGGAGTTATTTCTTTTGTAAAATAAACTTTTGCTTTTTCCATATTATCTTCTCCTCTTCATAATATTATAGTATTATTATACCCTATTAAAAATAATAAAACAAATATTAAATATACTAATCTTGTTGTGACATGATTTTCTTTAATAAATATAAAACTCGAACTATAAAAGTCCGAGTTTGGTATCTATCTGGTGCGATACAAGATCATAGTTTGAACACTTATATCTAAATATCTAAAAGAAAAACTAATAAATATCAGTTCTATATATAGAATACCACATTTTTATAAATTATTAAATACTTCTATAAGAAATGGTGAAATCTTTTCATTTTGTAATTCTTCTAAGGAGTTAATAAATCTATATTCTGAATGCTCTTTTTTTTGCAAAACTATATCATCAATTTTCGATTTTAATTCACATAAATATACTAATCTAATAAAAATAAGATTTTTGGATTTGTCTAAATTGCTATCTTCATGTATTACTTTTGTTGGTATGATATTTAAGCCAACTTCCTCTTTAGTTTCTCTAATTACTGCTTCTTGAGGTAATTCACCATACTCTGCTAAACCACCAGGTATATCCCAATATTCTGGAAATGTTGTTTCTTGTTTTGATCTTTTTGTCACTAAATATCCATCTTTTGTCTTTATCAACGTATGAACAATTATTTTATTTCCATTCATTATAATCACACTCCATACAATCTATTTTATCATATATATTGACTCTGTAGATAAAAATTACTAATCTATCAAATAAATTCTCAAAATAATTGATAGTTCTTTTTAATTTGGAGTTATCTTCTTTAAGGACATCAATCTCATCTTTTTGTTTAGAATTATATTCAAGTCTTGCTTCTTCAAATTCTTCTTTATATGAATTTTTAACATCATCATAAAGATAAGTTATTCACTAGTATTGTTTTTTGCTCTTGCTTGTTATATATTTTTTCTATTTTTATCACTACCCAAATGTAATGAATAAGCAAGTTTTAACGTATATAAATCTCATCATTTTTTCAACCTATTTTGTTTTGACAAAATGTTTAACCCCCTAGGTATTTTGACAAGTATATCAAAACTACCTAAGGGGCTATTCGTTTTTATATTAAGCTCGAAAAAGTTCGAACAGAAATGTCACTGGTGCGGGTGAAGGGACTTGAACCCCCATGGATTACTCCGCTAGATCCTAAGTCTAGTGCGTCTGCCAATTCCGCCACACCCGCATGTAATGGTGGACCCTGTAGGACTCGAACCTACGACCGCCCGGTTATGAGCCGGAT